>CAIXCY010000225.1 GCA_903918045.1 uncultured Bacteroidia bacterium | reverse complement strand
CAATCAGTTCGTTCAAAGAACATCCCTCATTTTTCTGGAAATGCACTCGCAAATATAGAGCACTTTATCTTCAATGCCGATCTTCGGCAGGCCAATAAATTTCTGACTAAATATTCACGACTGATGAATATTACGCTTCGGGATGCCGACAGAGCCTCCCGCACTATTGAACTGGAGCTTGAATATGTGAAATTATACCTCGAACTGGAAAAAATGCGGTTTGGGGATAAACTGGAATATCAGCTGGAAATAGACCCGCATGTTAACCAACAAAAGGAAATCCCTAATATGCTGATGCAAACATGGGTTGAAAATGCAATTAAACATGGTATCCGACACAAAGAGGGAATAGGAATAATCCGCGTTGCCGTAACCAATAAAGATTCGACGCGATTCTCAGTCTGCGTTGAAGACAATGGAATTGGCAGGACAAAAGCAAAGGAGATGGGAACCACTGGAACAGGTCAGGGATTAAAAATACTGAATGAGCAAATAACAATCTATAATCAGGTTAACAAATTTAAAATCAGTATGACCTCATCCGATATCAATGACCCAAATGGATCTGTTTGTGGTACCCGTTTTGAAATAATTATTCCTGAAAACTACAACTTTGATTTTTGAAACTGAAATTATTTATTTTACCACAACTTAAACCTGGTTTGCGATGGAGAAAAAAATTAAATATCTTATTATTGAAGATGAAGAAAAATCGCGCGAATTATTACTAAAGAAGATCCGAATGTGTAGTTTAGCAGGCATAATCTGTATTGGGATGGCTGCAAACGCCACCGAAGCTTTGCTGCTTGCCCGGATAAATCCACCCGACTTTTTATTGCTTGATATCAACCTCCCTGGCACAAACGGCTTCGAACTTATCGATGAATTCCAGCGGGAGGGACTATTCCCCGAAATAATCTTTACAAGCGCCCATACCGAAACTGATATTTTGCTTAACGCCTTAAAGCATTCCCCCATCACTTATCTTGTGAAACCTATTGATTTGGATGAGCTTGAAGAAGCCATCAAAAAGGTCTGCAATCATATAACCACAAATAATCAGGAGAGCGATATCCCCGGAAAAATTATAATTAATGGAAACCTGGGGCCAGTATATATTTCACCTGAAGAACTATTAATTGTTAAGGCAGAGGCACATTACTCCAGGTTATTCTTTGAAAACGGGAAGGAACTATTGGTTAGTAAAGGCATTTCTGAGATATTCCGAACCAATCTGCTTCCATTTTCCAAAATATTTATCAGACCTGACAGGAGTACGATTCTAAATATAAACAAGATAGTGAGCATTCACACTAAAACGAATGAATGCATTATCAGCAAAGGAAATGAAGGAATAACCGTAACAATATCGGCCAACGGATTAAAACTTGTGCTAAAAGCGATGGCCAGTTTCGGTCAGGGATAGTAATGCTTAAAGGGTCATCGGTCTTCTGTTTTATTGAACACTGATGAAACGGATCGGACAGATTTTCACGGATTGCCCAAAATCAGTGTTCACCCGTAACATCAGTGTCATCAGTGTTCCATTTTTGCTAATAAGAGGCTCTAAATCATAGCATTATCAAAATTAGTGTCATCAGTGTTCCATTTTTGCCGGTGAGGGATCGAATCACTGCCGTCAGGTCCTTACAAGGGGCATAACCAAAATCAATGTTCATCTGTAACACCTCTCTTTATCGGTGCTCCCTCTTTTTAATTAAGATTTTGGTTTAATTCATCCAGTGAACTTTATTAGACATACCATTGAAATTCAAAACCAAAAAATTAAACTCCGAATAAGTATCTATTCTACCAAATTTCACTGATCAAATCACATTCGACGTGTATATTTCCTGTTTAAATAAGATTAGCGTGTATTTTTCGAATATTGCGTTTGTTTTTCTTAATTTTTTTGTATTTTTATGGTGCCGTTTCAGCGTCATATTATAAGAAATAAAAATGGAAAGCGTTAATTTATCAATTCAAGCGTCTGTTTTTAACGGGCGGGTGGTTCCCGAGAGGGGTTTTATTGTTGGTTATGCCGCTATTATACACCTGCTGCAACTCCCGTTACCTATGGTGGATAAAATTTCAATGATTTGCATAACAAATAAAAAATACGAAAACGAACAATGGCGTGTCTTTCCACCAAAATACATGGCAGATAATACGTTGTATAAACAGCTCGTCTTTTCAATCAAATATGAAGGGATAAATTTGCTTTTTTTTAAGAAGCTATTTGATAAATTGATCAAGGATGACGTTAAGGAGCTGGTTCAAACAGAGCCAACAGGCCAATATTGTCGTAAAATCTGGTTTCTTTATGAATTTCTCACAAAGGAGCGTCTTGAATTACCCGATGCCGATGTCAAAATAAAATATACTCCATTATTAGACAGCATCTTACAATACATTATTTCAAATGGCGATAATTCGGCCCGTCACCGGGTCATCAATAATCTACCAGGCACACGCGATTTTTGTCCGTTAGTATACAAGACCAACAAGTTAGAGAAGTTCATTTCAGTCAATTTGGCAGAAAAAAAAGTTGAATATCTCAAAAAAATACACAAAGAGATCCTTTACAGGGCATCCGCGTTTTTATTGCTGAAAGATTCAAAGGCATCGTTTACAATCGAAGGTGAAAGCCCCAAAAGCAAACGTGCAGTACGCTGGGGACTTGCAATTGGTCAGGCGGGGGCCACGGAGCTTTCTAAAAATGAATTGCTTCGGCTTCAACAAATCGTAATCGAAAACGGACGGTTTCTTGAAATGGGTTTCCGGAAAAAAGGGGGCTTTGTGGGTGAACATGACCGAACCACCGGAGAACCACTTCCAGACCATATCTCTGCAAAATGGCAGGATATCGAACAATTAATCGATGGTTTACTTAGCACAAATGAAAGACTTTTGAAAAGCGACCTCGATGCAATCCTGGCTGCAACAATCATCGCCTTTGGGTTCGTGTTTATTCACCCTTTTGAAGACGGGAATGGCCGCATCCATCGCTACCTTATCCATCACCTGTTAGCCAGAAAACAATTTTCACAGCAAGGTTTTATATTCCCGGTTTCAGCATCAATTCTTGATCATATCGATGATTACCGGAGTATATTAGAGTCTTATTCGCGACCACTGCTCGATTTTATCGAATGGGAAGTGACTAAGGATAACAATATAGAAGTACTCAATGAGACAATCGATTACTATAAATATTTTGATGCCACCCGACAGGCTGAGTTTTTATATGATAGTGTAAATGATACGATACAAAATATCATACCCAATGAAGTGTCGTATTTAATCAAATATGACGAATTTAAGCATTTCCTTGAGAGTGAATTTGAAATGCCCAATAACGTTATTGCGTTACTCTTGAGGTTTTTAGAACAAAATAATGGGACGCTTTCCAAACGGGCCAGAGAAAATGAATTTGCCGCTTTATCCAAAAATGAAATCAAGGAGATAGAAATAAAGTTTAATTCGATATTCTTAGAACAAAGTTGAGATGAATCGGACAGATTTTCACGGATTGCCCAAAATCAGTGTTCATCCGCAACATCAGTGTCATCAGTGTTCCATTTTTGCTAATGAGAGGCCCTAAATCATCGCATTATCAAAATCAGTGTTCACCCGTAACATCAGCGTCATCAGTGTTCCATTTTTACCGGGAAGGACCTCACAAAAGGGAGACGATCACTATAAACGGGAAATCCAGAGTTAAATCCTTAACTTTGCACCCAATAGCAATGGTTAAATTAATTTTGTGCAGAATTTAAAAGAATATATAACCCACCCGGTATTCAAAGAGATCGGTAAGATTTCTGATTTGATGGGTGTTGAAACATACGTCGTGGGCGGCTTTGTCCGGGATATCCTCCTGGGCCGTAAAAAAGAGGTGTTCGATGTGGATGTGGTGACTGTCGGAAGTGGTATTGATCTGGCAACCAAAGTGGCCGCATCACTGCGCCCGGGACTCAAGGTTAGCGTTTTCCATAATTTTGGTACCGCAATGTTCAAGTACGGCGATATCGACTTTGAGTTCGTCGGTGCGCGTCGCGAATCGTACCGCTCTGAAAGCCGTAAGCCCATTGTCGAAGACGGAACCCTCGAAGATGACCAGAAACGGCGCGACTTTACAATCAATGCACTGGCAATATCTCTGAACAGCGATCGGTTCGGCGAATTACTTGATCCGTTCAATGGTGTTCTGGACCTTGAAAACAAGATTCTCCGGACACCCCTCGCCCCTGAGATCACCTTTTCCGACGATCCGCTGCGAATGATGCGTGCCATCCGATTTGCGACACAGCTCGACTTTATCATTGAGGAGAATACCCTTGAGGCCATTGAAACACAATGCAAACGGATCGAGATTGTTTCAAAGGAGCGCATCTCTGACGAGATCAATAAAATCATGCTCTCGCCAAAACCCTCTGTTGGATTTAAACTGCTTGAGAAGACTGGTTTGCTGGCAATTATCCTGCCAGAGGTTCAAAAACTAAAAGGTCGCGAAACAGTAAACGGAATTGGGCACAAGGACAATTTCTACCATACCCTCGAAGTGCTTGACCGGATTTGCAAAAACACAGATAACCTCTGGCTGCGGTGGTCGGCATTACTTCATGATATTGCCAAACCGGTTACGAAGCGGTTCGATCCGAAACTGGGATGGACCTTTCATGCCCATAACTTTGTGGGGGAGAAGATGGTTCCCCGTATGTTCGACCGGCTGAAACTCCCACTGAATGAGAAGTGTAAATATGTCCAGAAGATGGTCTCATTACACATGCGCCCCATCGTGCTCTCTGAGGAGGAGGTTACAGATTCAGCTGTACGACGACTGTTGTTTGATGCAGGGGATGATATTGACGATCTGATGACGCTTTGTGAGGCAGATATCACCTCCAAGAACCCGGATAAAGTGATTAAATATCTGGCTAACTTCCAATTGGTACGCGATAAATTAAAAGATATCGAGGAACGTGACGCACTTCGGAATTTCCAGCCACCTGTAACCGGCGAACTGATTATGGAGACTTTTGGCTTAAGTCCATGCCGCGAGATCGGGATCATCAAGTCGGCCATTAAGGAGGCGATTCTTGAGGGGGAGATCCGCAATAACTACGATGAGGCATACCAATATATGCTGGCAAAGGGGATGGAATTAGGACTAACGGTTAAAGGCAATTGAGTGGTAAATCAGGTGCAAAGAAGTATAAAACAGGAACTGACGATTACGTTAAAACTTAGCACATCTTGATAATCTGGCCAGCCTGGAGCCTGACATCTTAAAACAACAGAATTCCCGCGAGTCCGGATAAGGGGATCAGATAGACGATATTTACCCTGAACTTTAAAAGTAACCCAAAGACAACAAGAAAAATAGCCACTGAAGGCCAGGCAAGTACAGCGCCCTTTCCAATATTAACTGCCGATGAAATAATCATTCCGATAATGGCTGGTCGCATCCCTTTAAAGATCGCTGTGATCGCCGTTGAATTTTTTATCCGGTCCAAAAATCCGGAGAATATTATCATGACTATTCCCGGAGGGAAGAAAATAGCTACCGTAGCCACACAGGCTCCCAAAAATCCGGCGACATGGTAACCGATAAACGTAGCGCTGATCAGTATCGGCCCGGGTGTTATCTGTCCCATTGCGATGGCATCTGAAAACTCATTGATCGTGAGCCAGTGCAAACCATTAACAATAACCTGCTGAATCGCAGGGATAATTACATATCCTCCACCAAAAAGTGTAACGCTCATCCCTGAGAAGGTAAGGAAAATGGTTTGAAGAAGTTTAATTCGGCTTAAGGTTTCCGCATCAATAAAAATTGTCAACCCCCATAATCCCAGACCTAAAAAAGCAAAAACGGCAGTAAAAAAAGCTATACTTTTAAAATTGAGTGGGAGTCCATTTGTCAGGTTTGTCGGCACTTTCCGTTCTGAATCGAAATAAAGGAAATAACCCAGCAAGCCGCTTGCAAAGATCACTAGAAGTGTTCCATAAAAGGCGTGGACCAAAAGCAGCGTGATTCCAGCCAATACGCAAATGATGACCTGCTTATAATCTTTAATTTGCTTTTGAACCATCGAAACTGCCACACTAAGAACGACAGCTGTTATCGCAGGCAGGATTCCAAGAAAGAACTTACCAAAAACCGGTAATTCACCATACTTCGAGTAGCCAATGGCTAGAATCAGGATCAGAATAAAGGAGGGTAGCAGAATTCCAATCATACTTACTAACGCCCCCTTTAGTCCCCGGAGCTGATAACCCACATAGGTGACAACATTAAAGGCCACTGGACCGGGTAATACGGATGCCAGTGAGATGCCGTCAAGAATCATCTCCTCCCTGATAATCTTATCCTTATCAACAAGCTGTTTCTGAACGACTGCAATCAAAGCCATAAATCCACCCCAGGAGATCGAACCAATTTTCAAAAAGGTCAGAAAAAGATAGCCAAGCGATATTTTTCCGGCTGTTTTCATAAACCAATTTTTGGCTAATTACTTACTCTTTTTAAATATCAGTTGCCTGTATTTCTGAGTATTCCATTTGTCCATAAGCATTTTAAACGCAGGATAATCTTCCCGCATTACCGAAGGTTTTAAAATTTCAATTTTCCGTATCGCCTCAACACTATTTCCGGTCTGACTTAGAGAAACAAATACTTCACCTATTCCGGGTTTTGACAATTCAATTTTCACAGGGTTCAAAAGCTCGAACCCTTGGGGCAATTTGTAAGTATAATGGTAAGATTCATTGATCCCACTTCCGAGGTTAAGCTGTGTTGTCCGAGCAAAAGGGAGCGCCATCAGATGAAAGGAGGATATTCCAATTTTACTCTCTTTCAAATCAATAAATCTGAAATCTCCACGTTCAACTACCAGGTCACTTTTATCAACCTTAAAATGGATTTCAGCCTTTTCAGCCTTGAGGTTAGTGACCATTCCCGGAAAATCAGACAAAAGCAGCGGACATTTTCCGGGGTTCCGCATCAGCTCAAAACAGGGATTAAATGCATTTGAAAAGAGTCCCGTTAACTCCCCCTTAATTCCACCATTTGAATTTACAACCAGTTCACCTTCGATATGGATTGTTCCTGTCGGTTTGTCAGAATGAAGAACTTTCTGGCTCGAATTCAAAGGAATTATCGTAGAATTAAAACCAGCAACATCTAAATTCCTACTATTCAGCTTCTCTGAAGAAAGGAGAATAACCTCCCCCTTTTCATTGGTTACCTCTACAATTGGTTCTGCCAGCAGCAAAAAGGGGCTCACCGGATCGCCACAACATTCAGGCGCCGCCAGATTCAATTCGGCATTAATCCCGGCTGACCTCACAAGAGAGGTAAGCAAAGCAGCTTTTTCAAACGGAGTGCCTGAATTACTTCGCCAAACCTCTTCAGGTGTCCTGATCTGAAAGGCCACCAGAGAGGCGGGAACATGAATTGTTTTCAACTCATTAACCACAACACCCTGAATTTTCAACGCTTTCTCTGCAATACCCTTCTCTCCTTTAATTGCGTCATTGATATATGTTTTTGTTTCGTCACTTAAAGGACCAGCCAATCCTTTATTGCTGGTAATCAGACTTAACGGCTCACTTCTGTCATCCTGGGTTGAAAAAAGCAAGGTCGGCATATCTTCGCAAAGAGATCCACTCCGAAACTCTTTAACCCGTTGAGGAATGTCGTTGAAACTCCAGGAGTAGGAATCAAATTCAGACCCTTTCTCAAGGGTTGGTTCCCCCTTGAAATTCAACAAGTTATAATGAAGTGATTTACCTAATGGAACTTTGATCAGAATAATAAGTTTTTCGATTGGACAATCTGTCTGAAGTTCTTCAATCCCCATCAGTACAGGAATTTTTCCAGGTTGAGTTGTAATTTCCCAGGAACAGTTAGTAACGGCATTGCGTTCGATACCTGTATGTGAAACGACCATCTCCCGAAGATGGCTATAAGCTTTGGAATCGAGGCAGAACGCAGGGAGGAGGTCATTAAACCCATTTTCTGGCGTTCTGATTTGTTGATTCTGAGAGTTTACAGTATAAGCTTCTTTAACTACAAGCTTTTGAATATCCGGATTGTAATTAATCCGGGTTTCGCCGTAAAGACTTTGAAAGGAGCGATAAGTCAGGAGCTTCTGCCTTTTTTCAACCGAATTAATTATACTTCCATCCTTATTGAGAATAAACGTTTTGGTAAGGCTTAAGTAAACGGCATCGGCAAAAGGATAGCTCTTCTCTGCTTTTCTGGAACACGAAAGTAAAATCAGGAGTATCGAAATCCCGGCAAAATAGTTGATTTTCATATTTTTCACTTTACAAAGTTAGGATAACCGGGTTTTCTGCGATTGCCTTCTGCATTTTTACTGCGTTTCGATAAGATGGCCAATCTTCGGGGGCATAGATCCGCTTATTGAAATCCGCCCGTTCATTAAGTAAAAGTTGGTTTCCGGTCAACGTAAAGGCTCCTTCAAAGGTGGCGCCTGTTCCCGCTACCTTACTGATTGTTGGTGTCCAGGATAATTTAAAACCAGCTGGAAGGGTTGTTTTATCGGTTATTTCAATACTTCTGGAACATCCGTCACGGAAAGGGAACAACTTTATATCGGCAGTAACATCAGCCATCAGATGTCGCATTGCACTTAGGAAGATGCTGGTTCCCGCCATTGGTGTAAATACAATTGAATGGTTGGCAACCGTTGCATAATCAGGTATTATATAGCTTATTGTTAGGCTAATAGGACCAGCCATGTAATTATAGGGGTCATCTCCGAAAGAACTTTTCACGATCATTGCCTGGGGTGAAATTTTCAGCAATTCATTTTCCAGGTTGTTTTTCCATAACGCTTTAAAGGAACCGCTAAACATTCTGCGAAGGCTGGCGTCGGATTGTCCCTCGGCCGTAACCGAAATTTCACCGGTAAGTGTCCCCCCTTTATTCAACTCGGAGGTGGCATATATTTTAACATAATGGTTTTGTGGAGCGGAAACCGGAGTTTCGAGCAGGTCTGATCCCCCCGGAATACCTGGCAGGTAGTTTTGCTGTTGTTCAGCGCTGGACCATAATTCCCGTACAAAAGGTACCCAAGTAGGATCAAGCGGATGGAGTTTTCCGTCTGAAAGTTTCACCACTACAACAGAATGGTTAAACTGATCGGCAGGAATCCGGTCAATGCGCGATCCTGCCATTGTCATCGAAGGGTATGCCTCAAAACCAGCTGAGCGGAGCATTGTCACGAGCATTCCAGCCTTGTCTTTGCAAACCCCGCACCGGTCCAGAAAATCCATGCTTCCCCGATGCAGGGTGAATCCTTCCCCTTTGCCCATTGAGAGTCCCAGATATCTCAGTTCATCAGCCACCCAATGGGTAAGACGGCTCACCGAATCAAGCTCGGAACCGGCCCCTTTCAGAATCTCTTTAACTTTCTGATCGATTTCCGGGGTCGATTTAAAACTTCCGTAATCTTCATTAACCTTGTAAAACCATTTTGATTTTGCTTCCCAGTTGGGGGAGGTAGAGATCAGCAACTTCGGTGCAACATCGGATAAGGCAACCATCCCTGGTTCCGGGGTGACGGGCATAATTTTTAAAAGTGAGAATGTGTATACTGTATTTTCGGCACCCTTAACCGTTGACACGTTCAATTTCCCATTATAAACCTGATAGTTAACCGTTTTTGAATTAGGTATTGAAACCTGATACACCTTTAAAAGTTCCGGTGAATCAGACCAAAAAGGGACAATATCGTAAAAGTGTCCCTTCATTGGAGGGATATATTTTTCATCGTCGCTTTGCTGATCGAGCAAGGCATAGGTAAACCCTTTTTTAGTGACAAAGACTTCGAAAGCATCACCCGCTTCAAGCCGTCCAAGTTCCGTCATTTTCTGACGCGCCCCCCATAAAATTGTTCCTGCCGGCGCGGGGTAATCTATTTCATCCTTAAGGGTCAACTCCCGTTCCTTCCCGTTTTTATAGTAGATAATGATCTTTTCTATTTCTACAAACGCAGAGAGGGGGTCATAATCATATTTAAAAACATTGAAATGCTTCCCTCCTGCCGGTGTGAGAATTTTGATGAGCTGATGCTCTGAATAAAAACTCAGTCCGCTCTCCTGCATTTGCACTTTTGTACTGTCAAAAATGGCAAGATAGTCGGCTTTTGCAAACTGTGCCGATGATCCGGCTTTAGAGATCAGGGTATGTACAGGGGTCGAAAAGGCTAACGGAATAGCTCCGAATCCCATCACTAAAAAAAACAGGAACCTATTCATGATTCAGGATTTATGGGTGAAAATTAGGTTATAGATACAATTCGTAAATTATGAAAAAAAAGGTTTAACAATCAATGAATTTGTCGTCTGTCGTTCAAATTACTCCTCGACCGAACATTTCAATTCGAATACCGGTCTGCTACCCACATTCTCAGGGGCCTCCCTGTTGGGAATAAGCACACGGATTTTCGAGGCACTATCTACCTTTAGCAGTGCCTCTTCTATCTTCCTGATCCGTTTTTGAGCATAATTTGCCTGCAACGAATCGAGCTTTTGATTTCCGATCAGCCGAATGCTGCCGGCAACCAGGGTGGTGGTGTCAGAGTTTAGTTTTTGGGCAATGAAGGCTAAAAGTTTACCGTTCTCCTTTTTAAAATCGGTGCCTGTTGCTGCACTATAGATTTTACCCGCTTCATTGACAGCAATCTCCTGCTTTTCAAGACCTGCGTCATTATAATAGGCCATTTCAATTTTCATGTCAGGCTTCTTCTTTTCGAGTTCGGTAAAGAGCCTGATCCGTTTTAAATGACGTTCCGTTAATGTCGTATCGGCATAATTAAACTGGATTCCCTTGATTTCATCCGGGTCAACACCCATCAGCCCCGAAAGCGCCCTGAAAGGGGAAGCGACAATCTTTGTAAATACGTTTTTAACGACCTGCCAGACAAGCTTTCCAATTTTTGTTTTTGGATCTTTTAGATCACCTGTCAGTGGAATATCGAGCGCGACATCTCCATGCACGTCTTTCAACAGGTATAGCGCCAGTTTCAATGGAATATTCATTAGACCACCACTCTTCTTCCCAAGTTTGGCGTTTCGGATAATGAGCTTATTCTCGCTTTCAATCTGTTTGGCCCTGATTACTGTCTTCCCCTTGTAATACATATTTCCAAGGATTATCGGGAATCCTACATAATACGTGGAATAAATACTGAGGTCACTTAACACGAAATTAGTCAAAACATAATCAAGTTTCAACTCATACGGATCGGAGGGGTTGATTCCCAACTGTGCCTTTAGTTTCCCATGACTGTTTAGCCGTGCTGATGCATAAGCGTTTAGCCATTTGGAAGCTGAAGAAATAGAATCCAGATTGAGCGATATCTGATCGAAATGATAATTAAATGGTTCTGAATGGGTATTATCGCGAAAATCGACCAGCCCGTTTTCGATCGTGAAATGGCTAATTTTATAGTAATAGGTAAATGGATCGCCGGAAGTTTTACTCTCTACCATAAGCCTGAGAAAATTATTGGTTGAATCTTTCATCTCAAAAAAGAGATAGGGCTCAGTTAAGGCAAGTTTCTCAAAGTTAAAATCAAACTTCATAGGATAAGAATTTTGCATCACAACATGGCCTTGTTTTGCCCCCAAAACCTTAATCCCCGCAGGATCTGTTGCTGCAAAGTCAGCCACCTTTGCATCACAATTTAGTGCTATTGAGTCAAGTTTGCCAATATTTCCATTTAAATGAAATTCTCCGTCAATTAAACCGTTAATACTTTTCAACCTGAAATAATCTTTTGTATAAGGGAGAAAGGGAGCGATATCCAACCGCGTGACTTCAAAATCTGCAACATACTCCCCTTTTTTCTGTTTATAGTCGGCATTTGCCTGGAGGAAACCCCCATTTTCAAAGTGAAATTTGAGTCCTACCTTACTGATCTCATCCTGGTTATAGCTAATATACGGAATGGCAAACCCAAGATCCTTCATGACATTGCTATAGTTGGCCCCTTTATCATTAAAAGTCAGGATTCCCTTTTCAAGTGAAATATTTTGGAGCACATATTTAAATTGTTTTCCACTTTTTTTATCAGGTTCAGCCTTTGGCTTTGATTTAATGAAGGCTATTATATCATCAAAATTAAAGACCGTATCGTTACGGATAATTGTCACTTCAGGTTTGACCAACCGGATTTGTTTAATATTCAATTCTGAAGAGAGGAGCCGAAAGGGGTTGATTTTCACCGAAAGGGTATCAAAAGCGACAAATGTCTGATGCTCATCAGCCTCAAACATCTTAAAGCCGATAACTCCGAGAGTTGCACTGAAATAGTCAATCCGAATCTGATCCACAGCAAGCTTACGGTTAGTATATTCTTTCCCATGGTCATTAATGTATTTTTTGGCAAAGTGCGGGAGCGCCACTAATGAAATAATAACCAGAACTATAACTGCCGGAATTACATAAATCGCGATAATCTTAAGAAACCTTCTCATCATTGATAAATTTGTTTTTTAAAGATACAATAATTTTGAAGCTATATTCTTTAGGAGCGATTAACTTTGCATCTTCAAATTTTGAAACAGCTTTAATTAAGATGACAAAAAGATCAAGACAACATACACCGGGTGGAAAACCGAAAAAGCCCAATATATTCAGCGTACTGAAGCCATACAAGCTGATGATTTTCAGCCTTATTGGATTTGCATTGCTGAGTAATGCCGTAAACCTGGTTATTCCAAAACTTATCTCATCAGGCATTGATGATTTCACGAAAGGTGTTTTTTCGTATCACAAAATCCTCATTGGATTTCTGACAGCGGCTACTATCATTTTTATTTTTACTTTTCTGCAGGGTATCCTGCAAACGTATGCATCAGAAAGGGTAGCACGGGATTTGAGGACTAAACTGGCGGATAAAATATCACGACAGAGTTATGCCTTTATTCAGGAGGCTAATCCTTCAAAGTTATTGACCAATCTTACTTCGGATATCGATTCAGTGAAACTCTTTGTCTCAATGGCAATCGTTTCACTTGCCTCCTCCATTTTTATAATCATTGGCGCCAGTATTCTTTTGATCTCCATAGACTGGAAGCTGGCCTTATGGGTATTACTGATCATTCCGATTATTATTGGAGCATTTTTCTTTGTTTTCCGAAAAGTGGGAGTCCTGTTCAAGAAAAGTCGTGAAGTGATCGACTGGCTCAATAAAATTATCAATGAAAGTATTTTGGGTGCTGCCCTAATCCGGGTGTTGAATTCTCAAATGCTGGAATACAACAAATTTCTGGATGCCAATACGCAGGCTAAGAATCTGAGCATATCAATTCTGAAACTTTTTGCCACCCTGATACCCATCGTTGTTTTCGTGGCAAACATGGCATCGTTGGTCATTCTTGCACTTGGAGGACATTATGTAATAAATGGGACAATGTCGTTAGGTGATTTTGCTGCATTCTCCTCCTACCTTGTGATCCTTATTTTTCCGATTATAATCATCGGGTTCATAAGCAATTTTGTGGTGCAGGCTTCAGTTGCCTATGGCCGCATCTGTCTGGTCCTGGATGCTGAAGAGACGCGTGATACCGGCACGTTGGATACGCCGCTGGAAGGGACTATCGAAATGCAAAATATATCGGTGATTTATGGTGATAAACCAGCATTGAAAGATGTTTCGCTTATCCTGCAGCCAGGCACAAGGACGGCAGTTATTGGCCCAACAGCTGCCGGGAAAACGCAGTTATTGCATTTATTAACCGGTCTTATACGACCTTCCGGGGGAAGCATCCTGTTCGATGGGATCGACATTAACAAATACAATAAGGAAACTTTTCAACATCAGATAGGGTTTGTATTTCAGGATAGCGTAATATTCAATATGAGTCTTCGTGAAAACATCGCCTTCAACGAAAAGGTTACCGATGAATCCCTTGTAAAAGCGATTCAAACTTCGGAACTAAACGATTTCATTGATTCGTTGCCTCAAGGACTGGATACGATTGTGAGCGAACGGGGAACCAGCTTGTCGGGGGGACAGAAACAACGCATAATGCTTGCCCGCGCATTGGCCCTTAATCCTAAAATTTTGTTACTCGACGACTTTACAGCGCGGGTTGACAGCCAGACTGAGCAAAAAATCCTGGACAATGTGACCCGTAATTATCCAGGAATTACTCTTTTATCTGTTACACAAAAGATTGCCTCGGTGATCAGTTACGGACAAATCATCCTCTTGGAGGAGGGCGAGATTCTTGCAAGCGGAACGCACGATTCGCTTATGGAAACAAGTCCTGAATATGTTCAGATTTTCAATTCTCAACGCAGCACAAATCACTATGAACTATAATCTTAACCTGAATAAGGGACCCAAATACAACGATAAAGTCAGTACAAAGACCACCCTCAAACGGTTGATGTCATTGATGGGCGAGGAACGAAACAACCTCTATATTGCGATGTTTTTCATTTTCATCAATGCCGGACTCAACCTTGTGGCCCCCTATCTGATGGGACATGCGGTAGACAACTTTGTGGTTACCAAACATTACGAAGGGGTGATTCGGTATTCCATTATTTTATTTGCCGTTTTTTCGCTGGCTTTAGTTAGTGGCTATACCCAGACCCAATTAATGGGACGCGTAGGTCAACGGATGTTGTTTAATTTACGGAATACAATATTTAATAAACTTCAGGACCTTCCCATTGATTTCTTCAATCAGAACAAAGCCGGCGACCTTATATCGCGGGTAAACAACGATACAGACAAGATCAATATGTTCTTTTCACAGTCGCTTGTTCAGTTTATGAGCAGCATCTTCACGATGTTAGGGGCCGGAATCTTTTTACTATCGATAAATTTCAAGCTTGGATTGGCGGCTCTTGCTCCGGCGCTTGTTTTATGGATCTTTACACGCAGTATCTCACCCTGGGTGAAAAACCGAAACTCAGGGAATATGCGCAGCACGGGTAGCCTGAGCGCCGAAATCCAGGAGAGCCTGAATAACTTCAAGGTTATCGTAGCCTTTAACCGTCGTGATTATTTCCGTCAGCGGTTTGACGAAGTTAACACCGAAAACTACCATACAGCGGTTAAAGCAGGAATTGCAAACAATATGTTTACCCCCGTTTACGGATTTTCGTCGACCATCGGACAAATGGTCGTGCTTACCTTTGGCATTTCACTGATTGCCGCAGGACAGTTTTCTATCGGATTACTAATCAGTTTTTTGGGATACATTGCACAATTCTATAATCCATTGCGCCAAATTGCCGCACTGTGGGCGAACTTTCAGGTAGCCCTTGCTGGCTGGGACAGGATCTCCTCCATACTGGTTCTTGAAAACAACCTCAAAGTTATTGAAACGCCGGTAAAAGAAGATACTTGCTGTCTAATGTCCTTTCGGGATGTTTCATTTTCATACATCCCCGGAAATGAAATTTTAAAGAATGTAAGTTTTGACCTCGAACGTGGAAAAACCTACGCCTTTGTTGGTCCAACAGGAGGGGGGAAAACAACCACTGCCTCATTGATGTCGCGGCTTTACGACCCTACCTCCGGGAAAGTAATCCTTAATGGTGTGGATATCCGATCGATGGATATTGAAACACGCAGTTCCAAAATCGGCTTTATCCTGCAGGAACCGTTTCTGTTCAGCGGAACAATCCGTGATAATATTCTTTACGGAAATAGTCAGCTTAAGGATATTTCGAATGACAGTCTGGCTGAAATCTTAACAGAATCAGGTTTGGATGGTTTACTTGAACGGTTTGACGGTGGATTAACAGCCGAAATAAAATCTTCAGGCGATGGTATCAGCCTGGGACAAAAGCAGCTTATTGCTTTTATCCGGGCTGTATTACGCAAACCGGAGCTTCTGATTCTGGATGAGGCAACAGCGAATATTGACACAGTTACCGAACAATTACTGGAAGTGATTCTGAAAAAATTACCCGAAAGTACGACTCGTATCATTATTGCCCATCGCCTCAATACAATCGAAAATGCCGACGAGATCTATTTTGTCAACTCGGGAGCAGTTACAAAAGCGGGATCGCTTCACGACGCGGTAAACCTCCTCCTGCACGGCAAGAGGGAGAGCTGATTTGGAGAGATCCTAAGATAGTGAGGGTAGGACTCAGAGTCCGGCGCTCACTAAATCTGAGTTCAAAGCTTAATAAATTCGACTCTTCTGTTAAGCGCCTTATTCACAGGAGAATCATTGGGAGCTACAGGCTGGTTTTCACCCATACCGTCTGTTACCAGACGATCGCCGTTCACACCGAACGATGAGGCCAATTCTGCTTTTACAGAAGCTGCGCGACGCTTCGAAAGATCAAGATTCGCTGCATCGGCTCCATCACTGTCTGTATGACCAACAATTTTCACCTTCACGTCTGGAACCTCATTTAAGATTGTGGCAATATCCCTGAGCGTTCCGTAAGATTCTGGTTTTACTTCATCTTTATTGACATCGAAATAAATACCATAGGTTATAAGTTTTCCTTCGGTGAGCAATTTATTACGGGTATCAGGAGCAGCTGTTGTTATTTTGATATTTGATAGGTAGGAACCACTGGAGGCTCCCCGGTATAGTTTGAAACACATTCTACTGAACTTACTCCCTTCGTAAATATTGGTTGGCATATCCAGGACTTTCCCCCCCTGATGATATATCCGTACCCGACGGTTTTGAACCCAGACGATAACATGGTTTACCTTCTCTTCCTGAACAAGGTAGAGCGATGAGGATCCTGTAAGTTTCTCATTCGACCCTTTTTTATAACCTTTGGTATCCCATAAGGTTTTTGCAATGGTTAGATGTATTCCACAATTTCCGGGATCACCATTCTTATCCATTTCACTATGACTGCCTTCTCCAAATAGCACTAAATCAGCGGCATATCTTGCCCCCCCTTTTTTGGGGACTATATCGAATTCGATGATAAAATTCTTTGGAAAATCAATATCTTTCATAAACCAGTAAGTTCCCTCCGTACTCTTCAGGTTAAACCAATTTCCGGGTGCGATATTCAAGGTGTTAATTTCGCCTGCAACGTCGGTTGTCCATAGTGCAGGGAAATCTCCGACAGCATCCTGACTGAAATCTTCAAACAAAAGCACTTTATCGCCTGGGACAAAATCATATTTGGAATAAGCAGTCAGGGAAGATTTGGCTGAGGCAGCAACCTGAGGTCCTTTCTGATTCTGTGCTTTGGATAGTGTGTCTTTAGCGCTCTTTTGAACCACCGGAGGTGCGGGTTTTTTCTTTTTAAATAGCCCTTTAACTCCGTCTTCAACGGTATTCAAACCCTTACTAATGGTTTGATCGACATTCTTATTGGCTTTGTTATTAGCCTGATTTTCAACCTTCTTTTCAATATCAATCTGGGCATTTAGGTTAATAAATACCAGACAAAGAAATAACATCAAAAAAATTTGCGTTGTTTTCATATCAGTACAAATTAGATTTCTATAAATATAACGAAATCAAAACTAATTTTTACTGACAAATGAGCTATTAATTAAATTGAATGCAAGGCTTTTAGTCTGCATTTCAGATCAAACTAAAGCCTCCTGCGGCGCAACCTGCTACGGGGTTTTAAAGGTGCACTGTCCGCGTCATTTCTAATCCAGCAATCCCTGTATTCATGGATAAAATCGGCAAGATTACGCGGGTCATGTCCGGTTATCGAACGAATGACATCATTGGTATGGTTCATCTTTCCGGAGCGGGCGGCGGTATAGAGCAGAGAGAGGGTCAGGACATAAAGCAACTGTTTCTTATCCAGAAGTTTTTGCCTGACAAATTTAATAGTCGAAGGTTTTGTATATTTTATTTCCCGTCCCAATTCGTCAGAAAATATTTTTGCGATCTGGTTGAAATCAAGTGGCTCCGGACCGGTAAGTTCATACGCCTCACTCCCTGTGACCGGACTTATCAGCGATGCCACAATCACTTCCGCCACATCTCTGACATCAATATAATTAACCAACCCATGTCCTGCCGGGATATTAATTCTGTCGTGGATTAAAATATCATGCCGGTGAAGGGTGGAAAGATTCTGCATATACAATGAGGGACGCAGTATCGTTGAGGGGATACTCAACTTTTTAAAATGGTTTTCAGTGCGGTGGTTGGCAAAGATACGGTTCCTCTCTGCCCCTACTATTGATACAAAAACGATATGCTTTACACCAATCTTCTCGGCTTTGGCAAGAAAAGGGAAAATATAGCGCGACACATCCGAAACCTGATTGGGTCGGATTAATACAATCTGAGTAACACCCTCCAGCGCTTTATCATAAGTCGAAGGCTCATCAAACTCAAAATGGCAGAAATTGCAGTTAGCAATCCCTTCCGTTTTTCTGGCCCGTTCAATATCCCGCACTGCCGCAACAACTTCAATACCCGGATAATTACGACTGTCCAATAGCTTCAATGTACTTAATCCCACATTGCCGGTCGCACCGGTGATTAAAATTTTCTCCATAATCAAATTAAAGTTCAGCGTGACAAAATTAAACCTTTTAAGTAAAAATTAGTCCCGAATTTATCGAAGAATAAATATATTGTAAAAAGAAAATTTATCCATTGACCCCAGTGGTTGGAATTGATCAAAAATGGTACGATATTTGAACCAATAATTCGAACAAAACGATAATTTCACCTTCAAATCAAGTTACATTTCAACCTAAAAAGATTTCAATGAGAATATTATTGGTTCTGGCCCTTGTAGTTTTTGGCGTTAAAACCCTTACTGGACAAATCAATCCAATGGATAAATTATTCAAGGACAAGCCCAGAGACCTGACGCTATACCTTAATCCCACCTTTGAATACAGCCAGATAGCGCTTCAGCGTACAATGATCGGAGGATTGGGGGCTGGGGTGATTATCAATAAAAAAATCTCTCTTGGTGGTGTTTATAAAACTACGGTAACAAATATCAATTTACCTGCCTCAATCGGTACCGGAAAACTAAAAATGGCGTTTGAAGGGGTTCATTTTGAATACACCGTATGGCCCTTGCAGAAAGTTCATCTCACTTTTCCGCTCTCAATTGGTGTCGGACAACTTCAAATCACGGGAAATACTTCTGCTGTGACCGGTAGTCCAAACTTTATATTCGCTGAACCTGGAATGGTCATTGAAGCAAATATCCATCGCTATATAAAAGTGGGAATTGGCACCACTTACCGCTATACCGGGAGCGTTACTTACGGAAACCTTTCTTCAGGAGACCTAAGTGGCTTTGCAGCGGTGATTTCACTTAAATTTGGCAACTTTCGCTATTCAAGACGATAATACCGGAGCCGGAACGACCGAAACGATTTAATCTTCTTCGCGTGATGGGGCAAATATCTCCTCAATAAGACCTTTGTATTTAGCCTCCAGAACCTTTCGTTTCAGTTTTAATGTCTGGGACAGTTCACCCGTTTGTGCACTCCATGAATCGGCGGTGATTCGGAATCGTTTGATCTCCTCATGTTGACCAAGTGTCTTATTGATCTCTTTTACCTCCTTCAGAAATTCGGACTGGACCTTGGGATGAGCTACTGCCTCCGCATTATCCTTATAAAGGATCTGTTGTGACGCACACCAATCATGAA
This sequence comes from uncultured Bacteroidia bacterium, assembly GCA_903918045.1. Taxonomy (GTDB): domain Bacteria; phylum Bacteroidota; class Bacteroidia; order Bacteroidales; family Prolixibacteraceae; genus JAAFHB01. Next base: position 86,741 of record CAIXCY010000225.1, on the reverse strand, counting down.
GGTACTCAAAATTTGGAGAGATCACCGCACTGGCGAATTTTTCATGGTCTCCGATTACAATCACCTGATCGATAAACATCGACTCTTTCAATTTATTCTCAATCATTTGAGGTGCAATATATTTCCCTCCGGTTAGCTTGAACATCTCTTTTTTCCGGTCTGTAATCTTGAGATATTTCCCCTCGTCCAGAATGCCGATATCACCGGTATGGAACCATCCATCCTCGTCGATCACCCCGGCAGTAAGCTCAGGCTCCCGATAATATCCCAACATTAGGTTTGGTCCTTTGGTTAGGATCTCGCCGTCGTCCGCAATCTTAACCTCGACGCCCGGCAATACGGGACCATTTGTACCAACCTTTAATTGGTGGGTTCTCAGGTTCCCAACTGCGACAACCGGGGAGGTCTCCGTTAATCCATAACCTTCAAGCACATAGATCTTTGCAGCGCTAAAAACCCGGGCAATCCGGGGCTGTAAAGCGGCCCCACCGGATACCACTATTTGCAGATTTCCACCCAATCCAGCTCGCCATTTGGAATAGATCAGTTTATCGGCAATGGCAAGTTGCAGTCGGTACCAGAGAGACATTTTCATGTTATGCTCATAAACACGGCCCAGATCGACGGCCCAGAAAAAGAGCATTTTCTTGATCCCCTTCAATTGTTTTCCCTTCGTAAGAATACTATTGTAAACCCGTTCAAGCAAGCGGGGTACGCCACAGAAAATATGTGGCTGAACCTCTTTAATGGCAGGCATAATCTGTGCCAGGGACTCTACATAATAGACACCGATCCCTTTATAGAGAAAATTGTAATTTACGATTCGTTCAAATATATGACAAAGCGGGAGGAATGAAATCGACTTATGGGCAGTTCCAAGGTCGAAATTATTGGCATGGGCAGTAAAATTCGAAACCAAATTCCTGTGTGAGAGCATCACCCCCTTAGGAATTCCTGTCGTCCCAGAGGTATAAATCATTGTGGCCATCTCATCCTCGCCAATAGATTGCTTCATCTGCTGAAGAGCCGGTGAAAGCTCATGTTCACGGGTTTCACCCAGTTCATATAGTGATTTGATATTTGTTGCACCAGTAACATTGTTAAACACAAATACCTGCTCCAGACTGGCAATTTGTCCAATCATTGGGCTCAGCTTCTTAAAAAGCTTGTCATCGGAAACAAATATAAAACGGGTTTCGGCATGGGTGAAAATATAGCGGTACTCCTCTTCGCTGATTGTGGGATAGACCGGAACGTGTACTGCGCCGGTCATGGCAAGAGCCATATCCACGAAACTCCACTCCGGACGATTGCCGGAAACTGTCGCCACACGGTCCCCCTTTTGAATACCAATTGCCATAAGACCCATGGCGAGAAGCTCCGATTGACGGGCAAACTGTTCGGTACTAAAGGTAATCCACTGGTTATCGTATTTTCCACAAACTGCATCCGGACGGGGACAGTTTTTAAGACAGTTTTCCAGAATATCAAAAGTGCGTTTTACAACCATTGTCTTACATTTTTTAGTAAAAGTAAAAATTGCAGGAAAAAAACCAAGAGAATCGGTGATTTTTGTTCCGTTTAAACCCAAAGTTCCACACTTTTAATAAACAGGACGAATATTTTAATTTAGGATTATCATACGAAAAACCCCAGACAGGTCCTGTAAAACCTGTCTGGGGTCACTCTAAAAAGTAGATTCAGTGTTTAAAAACTAGATAACCTTATTGTTGCCATTTTTCTTCCATGCCAAAAATGCGATAACACCAACCATTCCATAGAAGACCACGATTGAAATCGGAAACTGTAGTCCTGCTCCACTGCCATAGGAATGCAAACCTGAAAGATAGTAGTTGACTCCCAGATAAGTCATAAGGACAGAGAGCATGCCAAGCACCGAAGCAAGATTATAGGCAAACCACCCCCTGAAACCGGGAATAAGTCTCATGTGCGAAATAAATCCGTAGAATAATACGCTGATAAGCGCCCAGGTCTCTTTCGCATCCCATCCCCAGTATCTTCCCCACGATTCATTCGCCCAAACTCCTCCGAGGAAGGTTCCGATTGTTAGCAGATAAAGCCCCAGGATCATGGAGGCTTCATTAATATGGGTGAGCTGACTAATCGACAATTGGATACGGCTGCTGTTTGCCTTGGTCTGGAATGCTCCCATGAGCAAATTCACAAATCCAATAATTGCACTTACCCCCAGGAAGCCGTAGCTAGCCGTGATCACTGCAACGTGGATTGCCAGCCAGTACGATTTAAGGACCGGTACAAGATTGGTAATTTCAGGATTCAGCCAGCTCATCTGGGCTACAAACAGTGTAAGCCCGGAGAGTATTGCAGAAACAGCAAGAACCATCGGATTGCTGCGCGAAAAGATAAGACCTGCAAGCATAACCGCCCAGGCAATGTAAATCATTGATTCATATCCATCGCTCCATGGCAAATGGCCTGAAACATAGCCGCGAATGATCAGTCCTAAAGTCTGTAATAAGAAGCCACCAAACAACGCGTAGACGATGTAATTAACTGCCCGTTTATTTAATTTCTTAGCCTTAAGGACAGAATAGAAGAAAAACCCAAACAATGCCAATCCAAGCAACAAATACAAACTGGATAGATTTTTAAAAATATTTATTCGGTTGTAGAATATTTCAAGGCCTTGTTTTGTCTCTCCGGGAATAAGCGATGAACCGTAATGGAGCTGATATCCAAGAATCATCTCAACCGATTTGCCAGCCGATTCAAGATTTCCGTCGCGCAGCGAGTTTACGAAGGTGGGGAACACCTTGGCCACCAGCGCCGAATCAGGACCGAAGCTTGATGGGAAATGGGATATCGGGGTATACCATACCAGATCATTCTTGTCCGGAGAAGGGAAAAACTTGTACATGTCGCCATGATAAACCTGGTATACAACATTTAAACGGTCATCTATCTTAATGACGTTGTTATCGAAAAGTTTTCGGTCGCCCGGTTTTTTCCCAAAAGCAATCTGAACATCATTTGCAAGTTTATAGTTTCCCTGTTGATCAAAAAAATCGTTAAACGATGCTTTTCCTTCGAGGACTCCAAGTTTAGCGCCAATCTGGTCATCAGAGATTGCAATCATCCCTACCTGTTGCCAGTCCTGAGGGTAGGCCAGCATACCAAGGACAACCTGTTCAGGCAATTGCCCGGAGATAGCCTCCGCGCGGGAAACCTTCATCACCATTTCATATGCAAGTGTACTGAACGGCTTTATCCGGCCATCGTGCCCCTGAACCCATACCTTGGCAAAATCTTTGGCAATATCCGGTGAAACGGAATGAGGTTCAAAGGCGCCAGCTGTAAATGCGGTTGTCATAAGGAGCAACAAACCCAATGTTGTACCCGCAGAGGCGCGTTTCATCAGGTTATAAAAATGGCTGTTCTTGTTGAAAATCGATAATAGAATTCCCAGTGCCAGAAGGAAATATCCCAGGTAGGTGATCAGCGTTCCCGGAAGGTCATCGTTTACCGAAAGGATTGTACCCTTTTCATCCATATCGTAGGAGGACTGATAGAATCGGTATCCTCTGTGATTTAATATATTATTCATAAATATCCGGTGATCTTCGTTAATCCCCTTTTCCCGATCAGTCAGGGTAACCAGACTTTCATAAGATGAAGGGCTGTTTGATCCGGGATACCTTGTAAGTGTGAAATTTTTCAGTTTTAATGTAAATGGGAGTACGATCTCTTCGGGTCCGACCCACATCCGGTAATTCACCCCATCAAAAGTTCCGGTATATTTCATCGATTCATTTTGAGCAGAGGTCCAAAGTGTAACCTCTTGTTGTTTTTGACTGTCAGCAAGCCTTATGACAAGTGCATTCTCGCCTGTAGGGGTTCCGTTTCCGGCAGCAGCTTCAGCCCGTGCAGCCTTTAAAAATCGCTTAACAACAATGGAGGTGCTCCCTACCTGATAAATTAGACGTTCGGTGCAGGAAGTCTCCTTACCGGGAGGACAATCCGGTAATTGCTCAGCCTGCATATTGGAGGCGTGAATAACATCATCGGCAGCCATTTTAAGACTATCACCTCTGAGTATAAATCGGACATTGGCAGCGGTGTTAAAGCCGATCGTCACTCCTCCTGCAGCAACCAGCTGACCCATTGTGAGAAGTTCATTTTTCATTCCGCCCCCTGAAGAGTAGACCAATTCGATCATCGGCTCACCCTGACTATTTTCCTGAATACTTCGTTGTGCATCGGCAATGTAACTAACCGATTTTACACTTATCTCTTTCCCCCCTATTTTTAACTCACCGGACAATTTATTTCCGGCAAGGGCTGTCGCCCCGGCTGCGTCAGAAAATCTTTTTTGTTCACCCTGGTATAACGCTTCGAAATTAAACTTCGTTTGATTTGAGACCAGGATATTCGTAGACTCACCTTCGCGGATGTGGACTACCCCTTCGCTCCCAAAATAGCGGGTCACACCGGCCCCTGCAATGATAAGGACAAAAGCAAGGTGAAAGACCCCCATCGAAAGCCGCTTCTTTGAATACATTCTGTGTTTCAAAAAATTGGCAATCATATTGGCGCTCAGAAGGATAAGGATCAACTCAAGCCACCAGGTATTATAGACCATGGCATGAGCAGCTTCTGTACCATAGCTGTTTTCGATAAATGTGCCTGCAGCCAGTGAAAAAGCAAAAAGCAGCAGTAAAAACCCGGCTGTTCCAATTGAAAAAAGGAAATTATAGAAATTCTTCATGATAGTAAATTTAAGTGTGCTAATATATGAAAAAAACAATTGCCGGTAATCCATACCGGCAATTGTTCAGGTTTCCTATCTTTCTAATTCAATAATCTTCGCGCATTTAGAAGGAGCTCCGGTATTCCGGCAGGTTCTTTTCCACCTGCTGTGGCATAAAACGGCTGACCGCCACCGCTGCCATTTACAGCTTTTGCAAGGTCACGAACAATCGAACCTGCATTCATCCCCTTCTCTGTCAATAAATTATCAGATATCATCACATGCACATTGGCCTTGCCATCTATTTCGGCTGCAAGCACAAGAAATAAATTTTCGATCTCCCCCTTGAGCTGAAAGGCAATATCTTTTAGAATAGCTGAATTATCAACCTTGAGCTGTTGTGCAAGAAAATTGATCCCATTAATAGACTCCACCAGATTCAAAAGCTCCCTCTTTAAGTTGCCTGCATTCTCTTTTTCAAATGCTTCAGCCTGTCTGGATAGTTGCTGATATTTAGCAAATAAATCTTCAACAGCCCCTTTGAGATCAGCCGGATTATTGAATAATGCTGAAACCTCCTTTAAGGTTTTCAACCGGGTTTCTACATATTCCTCGGCTTTGCCTGCTGTGATTGCCTCAATCCGTCGCACACCGGCAGAAATAGATCCTTCAGAAAGGATAATAAACTGGCCGATCGTTCCGGTAGATTCGACATGAGTACCGCCGCATAACTCTACCGAATTGCCAAATTTAATAACCCGGACCTTATCCCCGTATTTCTCGCCAAATAAGGCAATAGCGCCCATCGACTCAGCTTCTCCAATTGGAACTTCACGACGTTCGTCTCGCCTTTCGTTAGCCCGGATTAAATCATTAACCCGGTGCTGAATCCTGAGCAGCTCTTCATCGGTAACTTTCTGAAAATGATTAAAGTCAAAACGCAGGGAATCGGGGTTAACCAAAGATCCTTTTTGTTCGATATGTGTTCCAAGCACCTCCCGCAGCGCGTGATCGAGAAGGTGAGTCGCTGTATGATTATTCTCAGTTAGCCTGCGATTTCTGACATTAACACTGGCCTTAAAGATCCCTTCAGGGTTTGCGGGAAGCACTTTTGCCAGATGCACAGTCAGGTTATTTTCTTTAACCGTATCAAAAATTTCAACCTTATTTCCATTTAACTCAATTACCCCTGAATCGCCTACCTGTCCACCCGACTCTGCATAAAACGGAGTTGTATTAAAAACCAGCTGAAAAAACTCCCCTTTTTTCCCTTTGACTTTCCTGTAACGGTTAATCTTAACGTTAGCTTCAACCATATCATACCCAACAAAGCCTTCACCCGCTGCCTGCTGCACCTCGATCCAGTCTCCTGTTTCAAGCTGAGTGGCACTGCGTGAACGGTTTTTCTGTGCCTCCATAGCTAGTTCGAACTCGTCGCGGTTCACTGTTAGTCCCTGCTCGCGAAGTATAAGTTCGGTCAGGTCAAGCGGAAAGCCAAACGTATCATAAAGTTCAAATGCCACATTCCCATTTACCTCCGATCCGTTCTTCTTTTTAGTTGCTTCTATAATGTTGTCGAGCATTTTAATCCCCGTTTCCAGCGTACGAAGGAAGGAATCCTCCTCTTCCCGGATCACATTCACAACCAGCTCCTGCTGTTTGATCAGTTCAGGGAAGGCGCTCCCCATATTGTCAGCCAGAACTTGTACCAACTGGTGGATAAACGGTTTCCTGAAATCGAGAAAAGTGTAACCGTAACGGACTGCACGACGCAGAATACGCCGAATCACGTACCCCGCTTTATTGTTTGATGGCAATTGCCCGTCTGTAATCGCAAAGGATATAGCCCTGAGATGATCGGCGATGACGCGCATCGCGATATCCGCCTTTTCTTCCGCTCCGTATTTCTTTCCGGCAAGGTAACCGATCTGGGTAATGACGCTTTGAAAAACATCGGTATCGTAATTCGACTGTTTATTCTGAATCACCATACATAACCGTTCAAATCCCATCCCGGTATCGACATGTTTTGCAGGAAGTTCTTCCAGCTGACCATTCGCCTTGCGGTTAAACTGGATAAACACGAGGTTCCAGATTTCGATCACCTGAGGGTGACCTTCATTGACAAGATCGCGTCCGCTAATCTTTGCTTTTTCGTCCTCATTACGGATATCCACGTGTATTTCGGAACATGGGCCACAAGGACCTGAATCGCCCATTTCCCAGAAATTATCCTTTTTATTCCCTTTCAGGATACGATCTTCAGGCAAATATTTGCTCCAGAACGCATGCGCTTCAAGATCCATTGGAACGCCATCTTTCTCATCTCCCTCAAAGATCGTCACATAAAGTTTATCGACCGGTATTTTATAGATATCCACAAGCAGTTCCCATGCCCAATCGATAGCCTCTTTCTTGAAATAATTGCCAAACGACCAGTTCCCAAGCATCTCAAACATCGTGTGATGATACGTATCGTGCCCAACCTCTTCAAGATCGTTATGTTTCCCCGAAACCCTCAGACATTTCTGAGTATCAGCAATCCGGGGGCTGTTTGCCGGGGTATTTCCCAGAAAGATATCCTTAAACTGGTTCATCCCTGCATTCGTAAACATCAGCGTCGGATCGTTCTTGACCACCATAGGAGCTGAAGGGACTATCGTATGCATTTTGGAGGCAAAAAAGTCGAGAAATGTTTGACGTACCTGTTTTGAATTCATCTTATTTATTAGTTAAAAAACCTTTAAAATCGTGCTTTACAACGAATAAGGTCTCGATTAAAGGAATATTTGTATAGATTTGTACCGCTTCAACTGCACGATTTTTCAAAATATTTGCAAAATTAGATTATTTCGCTAATTTTGACCATAGTGAATCAAAAATAAAAAAGAGTGAAAGAATATGGGTAAAACCAATTACAGATTCAATCCTGATACATTAAGCTTTGACAAAATTGAGCGCAACATCAAGACATTGGTTAAGCGGATGCTCGGATATTTGTCTACAAGCCTGGTTTCAGGGGTGATTTTCTTCCTGATTTTTCTTCAATTCTTCGATCCTCCAAAAACGAAGCGTTTAAAGCGGCAAAACGAACAATTACTTTCACAATACAACCTGATGAATAAAGACTTCGAGAAAATTTCGAAGGTTCTTGAAGATATTCAGAATCGGGATGACAATATTTACAGGGTTATTTTTGAGGCTGAACCGATCCCTTCAACAGTGAGGATGGCCGGTTTTGGTGGTGCGAACCGCTATTCTAAGCTGGAGGAGATGGACAATGCCGATTTAATTATCAGTACTACGCGTAAGCTGGATATTCTTTCAAAGCGCGTCTTTGTGCAGGCCAAATCGTATGATGAGGTAGCGAAGATGGCATTAAGCAAAGAGAAAATGATTGCAAGTATGCCTTCGATAATGCCCGTTTCGAATAATGACCTTAAACGAACCGCCTCCGGTTGGGGGATGCGGATTCATCCGATCTATAAGATTCTTCGGTTTCATTATGGGATGGATTTTGCAGCAGCTATTGGCACTCAGGTTTTTGCAACAGGAATCGGTGTTGTAAAAGCTGCTGATCGGGAAACAGGTTATGGAAATACGGTGGTTATTGACCACGGTTATGGCTATGAGAGTTATTATGCCCATTTAAGCCGGATAAATGTCCAGATCGGGCAAAAAGTAAGCCGTGGAGATGTAATTGGCTATGTGGGCAGTACCGGAACCTCGACGGCACCACACCTTCACTACGAGGTGAGCAAGAACGGGGTGAAAGTTAATCCTCAGAACTATTACTTTCAGGACCTTTCACCTGCAGATTACGAAAGGATGATCGCTATTTCATCAAACATGGGACAAAGTTTCGACTAAAAACTATCTATCGTGACATTCAAGGAACCGAAATCAGAGAAGCATTACTACTCCATCGGAGAAGTAGCCGTGAAATTCGGGCTAGCCCCTTCCACACTGCGCTTCTGGGAAAAAGAGTTTGACACAATCAAACCTTTTAAGAACAAGAAGGGGGACCGGTTTTATACCCTGGAGGATATCAACCATCTTGCGTTGATTAACCACTTAGTCAAAGAGCGGGGAATGACCCTCAAAGGGGCAAAGGCTAAAATAAAAGAGAATAAGTCCGAGACTGAGAATACTTTCGAAATTGTGCAAAAGTTGCAGCAGATCAAAGGTTTTCTCCTTGAAATAAAGGAATCGTTGTGACCTGATTTCCAAAAACAGCCTTTCTTTGGTTTTACTTTAATCTCTTTTACTAAAAATAAATGCAGCCATGTTAATCAGTGAGATAATCACTTATCTTGAATCTGTTGCACCACCCACTTTCCAGGAATCCTATGACAACGCAGGACTTATTATTGGCGATCCCAAAACAGTCGTTACCGCTGCTTTGTTAACACTTGATGTTACAGAAACGGTCATTGATGAAGCTATTGAAACCGGCTGTGAACTGATTATCGCCCATCATCCTATTCTTTTCAAAGGGATCAAAAGAATTAACGGAAATAACTATGTTGAACGGTGCGTAATCAAGGCGATTAAAAATGATATTGCCATTTACGCCGCTCACACCAACCTCGATAGTGTCATGGGTGGTGTAAATGCAAAGATTTGCGAAAAAATGGGATTAACAAACCTTCGGATCCTTGCACCCGTAAAAGAACAACTCCTTAAACTGGTTACCTTTATCCCTGACAGTCATCTCGAAAAAATCCGAGATGCCCTCTTTGAAGCAGGGGCAGGGGCAATCGGAAAATACGATAAATGCAGTTTTGTTTCACAGGGCACAGGAACCTTTCGGGGGGGAGAGGAAACCAATCCCTATGTTGGCGAAATTGGGGAGTTTCACTTCGAAAAAGAATCACGGATCGAAACCATTATTCCCAGACATTTAAAGAATAATGTAATTAATGCGCTTTTAAAATCCCATCCCTACGAAGAGGTGGCCTATGATATTTACCCACTTGAAAATAAATTCCGCGAAGTGGGCTCAGGAATGATCGGGGAACTTCCCGGAGCTGAGCAGGAGCTCGGATTTTTATCCAGGCTAATTCAGATATTTGGATGCAAAAGTATCCGTCACACCTACTTACTGGGTAAGCCTGTAAAAAAAGTTGCGGTTTGCGGGGGGTCCGGAAGTTTCCTTCTCGCAGCTGCAATCAGCGAAGGGGCAGATATCTTTGTAACAGCAGATATGAAGTACCACGATTTTTTTGATGCAGAGGAAAAAATCGTCATTGCCGATATCGGACACTATGAAAGTGAACAATTTACCAAGGAGCTTTTTTATGAAATACTTATAAAAAAATTTCCTAACTTTGCACTCCGTTTATCGGAAGTAAAAACAAACCCTGTATTGTATCTTTGTGAGCAATAAAAAATTGTAAATTTCAGAATATGCCAGTAAATACTATCAAATCAACTGAAGGGAAAGAGGTTTCTATCCAGGAGAAACTCAAAATGCTTTATGAACTTCAAACAGTTGCTTCAGAAATCGATAAGATTAATACCCTTCGCGGTGAACTTCCTTTGGAGGTTCAGGATTTGGAAGATGAGATTGTTGGATTAAAAACCCGTCTTGCAAACTATAGCGAAGAGCTTAAAAGCCTTAATCTTGCGATTGGAAACAAGAAAACTGAAATAAAAGATTCAAAAGCCAAGATTGATAAATATAAGGAACAACAGGAGAACGTACGCAATAATCGTGAATTTGACTCCCTCTCCAAAGAGATCGAGTTTCAGACACTGGAAATCGAACTTTCGGAAAAGAAAATTCGTGAGTTTACAATCGAAATAAAAAGTAAAACGGACGCTGCAGAAGCATCAGAGAAACTTTTTAAAGAGCGGGAAGAGGACCTGATCCGTAAGAAAAAAGAGCTGCAGGAGATCACTGCAGAAACTGCAGTAGAGGAAGATAAGCTCAAAAGCAAAGTAACCAAGATTGAAAGCATGATCGAAGATCGTCTTGTTATGGCATTTAACAGGATCCGAAAAAATGCACGGAATGGCCTTTCAGTGGTAACTGTCCAACGGGATGCCTGCGGTGGATGTTTCAATAAAATTCCACCACAACGTCAGCTGGATATCGCATCACGAAAGAAGATCATAGTATGTGAGTATTGCGGCAGGATACTTGTTGACAAAGACATCGCAACACCGATCGAGGAGACTGAACATCCTGTTTAATGCGATAAAAAAATAATACAATATTTAAAACCCATCCTGATCCGATGGGTTTTCTTTTTGGTAAAAAACTTCGAAGCCCTTCCCCTTTTAGATTAATAAATGGCATTGCAATATTGACTTTTTCGCTGTTCCGAACCAGCCAGCCATCCGGAGGCTGGAAGCTAAAACTAAACCCTAAAACAATAGATTATTCATAATCAGATCTATATCCGTATATAATCGGGTTTATCCGGCTTTAAACGTAACTATCCGTTTATTATACGGCAACTACGCTGACTTTGGTTTATCTTTAACAGTAATGTCCTTTTTATTCATTTAAAGATCTGAAATTATGAATTCATTAAAAAACAGTGTGAGACTTATCGGCTATCTTGGGGATGATCCCAAGATCAGAAAGTTTGACGGAGATAAATCGGTTGCAAATTTCAACATTGCAACCAAGGAGAATTTTCGTGATCACGACGGCAACAAAAAGTCGGAAACTACATGGCATAAACTGGTAGCCTGGGGAAGACAGGCAGAACTGGCCGAAAAATACCTTAAAAAGGGGAGTGAAATAGCCGTTGAAGGGAAACTTACAAATCACTCCTACGAAGATAAAAACAAGGAAACTCACTTTATCACCGAAATTGTGGTAAATGACATCCTTCTTCTTGACAAAAAGGAGGTAAACTAAACTTTAGTGGCAGGGTGGCTAATCCGAACATGAACACCAACCCTGTCACTTCCAATTTTCAACTATACAAACCAATAAGAACCAAGAAAAATATAATCTCCTCAATTAAAAACATTGAGTACCCAAAATATTTTTTTGCCACCATCTGTATGACGAAATATTTACATGCAGTTAAAATCATTCCGCCTGCTTCATTGAAAAGGCAATCCGCTTGCGTTCCATATCGACCTCCAGAACTTTGACTTTAACATGCTGATGCAGTTTGACAACCTCAGCCGGGTCGCTGATGTATTTGTTTGCAAGTTCACTGATATGAACCAGTCCGTCCTGTTTAACACCCACATCGACAAAGGCCCCGAAACGTGTAATATTGGTGACAATACCGGGCAAAATCATTCCAACATGCAGATCCTTAATGGTAAAGACACCATCTGCGAACTCAAAAACTTTGATTCCTGATCGCGGATCTAGTCCTGGCTTAGCAAGTTCGGAAAGTATATCATTTAACGTTGGGAGGCCCACCTCCGTATTTACATACTTTTCTACAACCACCTCTTTACGAAGGTTTTCAAGTCCGATCAACTCTTCAACCTTACACTTTCTGTCGGCCGCAATCTTACTTACCAACGCATAACGTTCAGGGTGAACCGCAGAGTTGTCAAGCGGATTTGTACCACCGGATATCCTCAAAAATCCGGCGCATTGTTCAAACGCTTTTGGCCCCATCCTGGGAACCTTCTTCAATTCCGTACGTGCCGAAAACGGGCCATTCTCCTTGCGGTATTCGACAATATTGGAGGCAAGCAACGGACCTAATCCTGAAACGAAATTAAGCAGGTGACTACTCGCCGTATTTACATTTACCCCAACAAGGTTAACGCATGATTCAACAACCACATCAAGTCCTTTTTGCAACAGCTTCTGATCAACATCATGTTGATACTGACCCACTCCAATCGATTTGGCTTCGATCTTAACCAATTCTGCCAGAGGGTCAATTAGCCGACGGCCAATGGATACAGAACCACGCACAGTTACATCATACTGGGGAAATTCATCCCGGGCCACCTTGGATGCAGAATAGATCGACGCCCCATCTTCACTCACCACAAATACCTGAATAGGCCGGTCAAAGGTGATCTTTTTGATAAATGCCTCTGTTTCGCGACTGGCAGTTCCGTCACCAATCGCAATTGCATCGATCTTATAGGTTGCAACCAGGGCAGAAACCTTGCGAATCGACTGACTAACCTCCGACTGCGGCTGATGTGGGTAGATTGTCTCATTGTGAATCAGGTTACCCTGTGCATCGAGACAAACTAATTTGCAACCACTCTTGTAGCCCGGATCGAGCGCAAGGACCCGCTTTTGTCCCAATGGTGCAGCCAGCAGCAGCTGCCTGAGATTTTCAGCAAACACGCGAATTGCCTCGGCATCTGCCTCTCCTTTTGAGGTTCCAAAAAATTCAGTCTCGATGGAAGGTGCCAGTAATCGTTTATAACTCTCCTTTACAGCCATCGCCACCTGAATGCCACTCTCCTTCCGGCTTTTCACAAAATAATTGTCCAGAGCCGCAAGAGCTTTCTCCTCCTCGGGTGCAATACCCAGTTTCAGGAAACCCTCCTTCTCACCACGACGCATCGCCAATAGACGATGGGAAGGGCACCTTTTTAATTGTTCATAGGAATCGAAATAATCCCTGAATTTGACCCCCTCCTCCTCCTTTCCCTTTACGACCCGTGATGATATTACCGCCTCACGTGCAAAAAGATTCCGGACTATAGTTCGCGCACTCTGATCCTCATTGATCCATTCTGCCATAATATCCCTTGCCCCTGCCAATGCCTCTTCCACATTTGGAACGGCATCGTTTAGAAATTGAAGTGCCCTGCCTTCAGGATCAGGTTCGTATTGCTTTATAATCATCCGTGCAAGCGGCTCAAGCCCCTTTTCGCGGGCAACGGTAGCTTTGGTTCTCCGTTTGGGTTTATAGGGCAGATAGATATCCTCCAGCTGGTTCAGATCATAACATTGCTCAATCTTTGCTTTGAGTTCGGGGGACAGCAGATCCTGCTCCCCGATCGTCTTCAGAATAGTCACCTTCCGTTTATCAAGCTCGTCAAGCTGCTCTTTGGCAGCCTGAATATTACCTATCGCCACCTCATCGAGGCTCCCTGTCATCTCTTTACGATAGCGCGAAATAAACGGAACTGTCGCCCCTTCGTCAAGTAAGGTGATTGTATTGGCTATTTGCCTGATGCTGATGCCGAGCCGATCGGCAATAAGCTGGTGATTTTTCTGAACTGTCATAAGCGCAAATCTAACAAGAATTTCATAAATGCGACCACCAGTGGGACAATATTCTAGTGGTTGCAAAACCTGATGAACTTTCATCCAATAACCAAAATATTAACTTTGCATTAATTCAAATTGTGGTATGTTTGATAAAACTAATTATATCAAATATGGATCAAAGGATAAAAAATATTATCGTTGCCCTGGCATTGGTGCTCTTCGCATTTCTGGTGTATTATTTCAGCTATATTGTTACTTATATCCTTATTGCGGCAGTATTGTCTTTAATAGGACGTCCTGTTGTGCGAAAATTTCAGCAAATAAAAGTTGGGAAATTTCACCTTGGGAAGTCGGGGGCCGCTTTTCTAACCCTGCTCACCCTTTGGATTGGGCTGATCTGTTTTTTCGGGTTCTTAATTCCAATGGTGGTATCCGAAGTCGATCAGCTCTCCTCGATAAATATGCAGGAGGTGCTCACCTACATGAATACGGCTATGAGCCAGCTCAAGATTAGCTTCCCTCACTTCGCCTCTTCTATTCCACAGGGTGGAAACCTTGAAACATATCTTGAAGGACAACTAAAAGGGTTACTAAATATGGATGAGGTAAGCCGGCTGTTTGGATCTGTCGCCAACATTTTAGGGAATCTTTTCCTGATGATCTTCTCCGTATCGTTTATCCTATTCTTCTTTCTTCAGGAGGAGGAATTATTCCGTAACTGGATTCTGGTATTAGCGCCAGATAAATATGAATCGCGTGTTTCCGTAGTGATGGACAAGATTGGCAACCTGTTAAAAAGATATATGATCGGGATCCTATTCCAGATCCTAGGGGTGATGATCTTGTCTGTAACCGGGTTTACAATTGCCGGACTAGGATTTGGCCATGCCGTAGTGGTGGGCGTATTTGCGGGTATACTGAATGTAATTCCGTATATTGGACCATGGATAGCCGCAATCTTCGGACTTGTTGTTGCAGTGGCTAATAACCTCAATTCAAGTTTTATGGATGTTACCCTACCATTGATGTTTTGGGTTGTTGTCGTAGTGATGGTTGTCCAATTCATTGACAGCATGATCTTTCAAACTATAATCTATTCACACAGCGTCAAGGCTCATGCACTGGAGGTCTTTTTTGTAATCCTGATGGCAGGCGGTATAGCCGGCATCCCTGGAATGATCCTTGCCATACCTGTTTATACCGTTCTGAGGGTAATCGCAGAAGAATTTTTATCCGAGTTTAAGATTGTACAACAACTAACTCCCAAAGAGAAAAATCCAAATCTGGCCGACAGCTGACGTTACGCCACCATTGCATTAAATACAAGAAAAAGGAAGACCACCAGGGCGTAGGAATTGATCAGGATAAAAGCCTTATGAATTGTTTTTGAATTCTTTTCTCCGAAAAGAAAATGGTGAAAAAGCAGGATAAACCCGAAGTTCATGATTACAATAAGCGTAAACAAAACCGGTTTAAAGTTGAATCCAAAAAACGGGAATAACATCAAAAAGAGGGAGGTCACAACACCCCACGAAAAGACCACCGATTTTATCTGTCCCTCGTTAAGTGATTTTGAGATGGACGAGAAACCGGCCATTTCATACTCCTTACCATATTTAATCATAAGCAACCAGAAGTGCGGTATTTGCCACAGAAAAACAAACACTGCAATAAAAATGGCATTCGGATGAAAAATATAAAATCCGGCAGAGGTCCAGCCCATTAGCGGCGGAACACCACCAACAACGGCACCCGGAATTATTGCCAGCCAGCTGCGTGTCTTTAACGGGGTATAAATTAAATTATAAAATATGATGTTGGAAAGCCCCAGAATCATCGGCAACCAACCATTCAGACTCAATAGTGCCGTACCACCGACGAGTAAAATTGCTGATACAACAGCGGCTGACATCCTGGAAATCTCACCTGCCGGAATAGGGCGGTGACTGGTTCGTGGCATTAACAAATCCCGTTTGCTCTCCTGAATCTGATTGAGTACTGTGGTTCCGGCGGCAAGGAAGAAAACCCCTGCAAAAAGATACACTACAGCCAGACCCGGTGTGCTACCCGTGAGGAAATACCCCGTTGCTGCAGATACAGTTACCATTAACGATAACCGGATCCGGGTTAGCCGAACTAAAACATCAAAATTTTGCTTAATACTATTTTTTTTGTTCACCTGCTGTTTTAAAATAATCTATAATTTTATCCAGGTCTTCACCCTTGATCAAATCCTTATACGACTGCATCAGCCCCTTGTTAAATCCTTTAACAATATCAGCATTGGGTTCCTGAATCGATCTTTTAATGTATTCGGCATTACCTTCCATCTCCTTCTCTCCCTGAGCTGTGATTACAATTCTTTTTGACCCCCACAATCCCTTAAATGAAGGTCCGATAATCTTTGATCCATCCAGGGAGTGACAGGTAAGACAGGCATTGGCCTTAATGATGGCTAGTCCAGGATGTTCAAGACCAGGACCGGAAGCTTTAAGATCTGCAAGCCATTTATTGAATTCAAGACTGTCTACCACGATAACTTTCGCGGTCATCCCGGAGTGAGCCAAACCGCAATATTCGGTACAGAAAATATCAAAAGTCCCCTTTGAAATCGGCTGAAACCACAGATAATTATTATAACCCGGAATCACATCTTCCTTAACCCGGAAGGCAGGGATAAATAATCCGTGATTTACATCCTCTGAAAAGAGATCAAGCTTTACATTCCTGTTAAGCGGAACAACGAGATCTTTTGAAACCTTTCCATTTCCGTAATCAAAACTCCAGGCCCACATACGACCTATCGCCTTAATCGGCATAGCATCCGCAGGCACCTTGCGCATTGGGGCAAAACCTGCCCATCCGAAGTAAAACATGATTAAAACGAGTATCAGCGGGATAACTGTCCAGATGATCTCAAGTTTCGTATTACCATGAAACTGCTGTGGATTTTTATTCTTTTTCCGTGAAAAATGGACCAGGATATAAATGATTAACGCAACTATACCGATCGTAAAGATAAATGAAACGGCGAAGATGAAAATAAACGCCCGGTCTACACCTTCGGCTAAATTGGATGCTCCAGAGAACATTGTTGTCATAGTATGGAAATTATCTGAAATAATAATCAATAAATGTGATCACAATTATTATCGCGAACAGAAGGAAAACCCCTCCAACCATCAAACGCAAAATAAGACTTTCGAATTTGAGGTGCATAAAATAGGTCAAAACAATGGCGCACTTTATTGATGCAAGCGTAAGTGCAACCGCAACTGTAAATGCCCCAAGGTGCGCTTTAATAACAAGGATTGTAATGGTTGTCAGAATTAGCAGGACAAGCAGCACCTTGAAATTAAGTGCATAGCTTGTAATATGGCTTTCGTTGTTACTCATTCGATAAAGCTTAGAAAATCAATTAATAAATACTAAATAATTCAAAATATTTCTATATATATCTACTCTATTTCTTCTATTTCCGGCTTATAAACCGATCGCAAGTTCCTAGTGTAGAAATACAATCAATAGCAGCTACTAAGTAATTAAATAGAGTAATGGAAACAGGAATATCCAGATTAAATCCACCAAATGCCAGTAAAGAGCACCGTTTTCGTGCAATAAAAAGTGCTCTTCATTAATTCGGCCCGATTTAATCTTAAGCATTATAATGGTTAACAAAATTCCACCGACAACTACGTGAAACAGATGCAGTCCAGTCATCAGAAAGTAGAGGCCAAAAAACATAATCTCTCCGTGAGGTAAATTACGCATCACATCAGAACCCGGATAGAGATTGAGTGCAAATTTATGACCATATTCAAAATATTTGTTTACCAAAAAGACACCTGCTAAGAGGATTGTAAAGAATATCAATCCGATAGCCAGATTTTTCTGTTTCTTTTGGATTGCAGTCAGCGACATGGCCACCGTCATACTACTTACAAGAAGTACAACAGTGTTGGTAGCCCCAATAAAGGCATTAAGCTCCAAGGCTGCATGATGGAAATCTTCACCGTATTTGCTGCGCATTACAGCATAAACAATAAATAATCCTCCGAAAAGAAAAAGTTCAGTAAAGAGGAATAACCACATCCCCATCTTTCCGGTATCGCTATCGATATATTCGCTGTGTTCGCTGTGCGCGTTATGATCAGTTGTCGACATAAATATTCGTGTGTTAGTCTGCTGTTTTATTTCGTATGAGGGTTATCAAAAACATAGGGCCCGCGGGTAATCACCGGCACCTCATCAAAGTTCTCATGAGGAGGTGGTGAGGGGATCTGCCATTCGAGGGTTACACCATGCCATGGATTCGCAGGAGCAATAGCCCCTTTTTTCGAATGGTATATAAGATTGGATATCATCGTAATCAGACCTGTAAACAGGATTACGGCACCGATTGTAGAGATCGTCTGACCCAATTGAAATTTTGGATCATAATCGAAATAACGGCGCGGCATACCCTGAATGCCCATAATAAACATCGGGAAATAGGTGAGATTGAATCCTGTGAAAAGAATGCCCCACCCGATGTTAGCCCAACGGATATTATACATCCTGCCATAGATCTTGGGAAACCAATAATGGATACCCGCAAAGAAACCAAAACCCATGCCACCAAAAATAATATAATGAAAATGGGCAACTACAAAATCGGTATTATGTACCTGAATATCCGTTGCAACTGAGCCAAGGGTTAATCCTGTAAAACCACCGATCGTAAATAGGAATATAAAAGAGATTGCATAAAGCAGTGGTGGCTGAAGATCTACTGATCCACCATACATCGTTGAAAGCCAGTTGAATACCTTTATTGCACTTGGTATAGCTACAAGAAAAGTAAGTAACGAGAAGAACCAGCGTGATTCATAACTCATCCCCGATGTAAACATATGATGGCCCCATACAAAATAACCGACAAGGGCGATTGCCAAACTTGAGAAAACAATCGGAACATATCCAAAGACAGGCTTCTGACTAAAGGTAGGGAATATTTCAGTTACAACCCCCATTGCTGGAAGGATCATCACGTACACGGCTGGGTGGGAATAGATCCAGAAGAGATGCTGGTATAAAACCGGATCGCCTCCAAGTTTTGGATCAAAGAAACCAACATGTAAGGTGCGTTCTGCGATGACCATAAGCAGGGTTATCCCCACTACTGGTGTCGCCAAAAGTTGAATCCAGGCAGTTGCATAAAGCGACCAAGGGAAAAGAGGCATTCTGAACCAGGTCATCCCGGGAGCCCGCATTGTATGAATGGTGACAATAAAATTTAATCCCGTAAGGATGGAGGCAAACCCCAATGTAAATGCGGCCGTAAGGGCAATCACCACATTCGATGACGCCTCTGCACTATAGGGAACATAGAAGGTCCAGCCGGTATCTGGTGAATGGCCATGTGCAAATTGGGAATAAAGCGCAATACATGCACCACCAAGGAACAGGTAAAACGAAAAGAGGTTCAGCTTCGGAAATGCTACATCCTTGGCACCAATCATAATGGGAAGCATTATATTCCCGAATACGGCGGCCAACCCCGGAATTACCACAATGAAAATCATGATGATTCCATGGAGCGTAAACATAGCATTGTAGGTCTGGGCTGTCATTATAGTTTCACCTGGTGCAACCTTCTCAATCTTCATCAGTAATCCCAGAACAGCGGCACTTAAAAAGAAAGTGACAATGCAATAAAAATAAAGAAGTCCGATTCGTTTATGGTCGGTGGAACTTAACCACGACCATAAACCGGTCTTGTGATTAAGGTAATTTAGTGGAGCAGTTGGTGTTTGATTATTCATTCTTTGATCTCTTTAGATGATTTTTTTCTTGAAGAAATTAGTAAATAAGCCACAAAAAATAACCCGATGATGAGGGTAAATGACCCCAGCAGGCGCGTAAATTGCAGGGTATAACCCCTGCTTTGAGGATCGTAGGCAAAGCAATAGTCAAATATTTTTGAACTCGTAGGTCGGGCCAGCCCTTTCTGAGCTTCAACAACCGCCATCTTCACATCGAAAGGCAGATACGTTATGCCATACAAATAGCGGGTGATCTTCCCCGAGGGACTAAGCATAATAATAGTCGACGGGTGCGCGAAATCAAGCCCTGTCGGCTTATACCTGAAACCAACGGCCTCAGTGATCTTCTGAATATTCTCAAGTTCTCCGGTCAGATAGTACCAGTTTGCACGATCTTTCTCCTTGATCTTTTGTACAAAATTGAGTTTCTTAATCCTTGCCTTCTCTGGCGTATCCCGTGTATTAAAACTTATTGTAATAATATCAAAATCTTTACCCAGGGACATATCCATTTTACTGATAACATCAGCTACTCCATCGAGCAAAGGGCTACATAAACCGGGACAGTCAAAATAGACAAATGAAAGAATCGTGGGTTTGGTGATCATGCTTCTAAGGGTCACCGTATCATTCTTCTCATTCATAAATTTCAGGTCCAGCGGAATCGTCTCGCCAAGCCTTTCAATAATCCCGATTTCAGTATCACGCTGAACCGGCAATTGAGCGTGGGAGCGTAACCCCACAACACTTATCAGTATTATAAACAATAAATATCTCATTCCAAGTCTTTTATCAAAATGTAAACCTCTCTACTTCAAAGACTCTTTCAACGAGAAAAATTGAAAGAGTCTTTTCAGAATTTTGACAGCTAATTTAACCTGTCATAAACTAAGTCGGACTTATTCTGCCGACTCTGTATTTTTTTCGCTGCCTGCCCGATATATTCCCCTAATCTGGAGGAAGACATAGATAATGAAACCCCACGCCCCAAAAACGGCAATCGTATAGGCAAGCAATAACCAGATTGGTGTTTTAGAAACAACATTCCACATGGCCCGTTGTTCATTTAACGGAGGACGGTAAGTCGGAACACCTATTGCAAGGGTGGTATCACGCTTCGCATCACCAAAAGCCTCATTGGAAAGTGCGACAACCAATTGAACCAATCCAGCAGAATCTCCGGGAAGATCCTTCGGGAAATTGAATAGGGCTACCCCGGCGGCATCAGTATTACGCGCCTCATCAACAAGCAGATTACCAAAATAACGTTTGGCAAATAATTTCACTTCAGCGCCGCCAACAGGTAAAATACCCTTGTCTTTTGAAGGTGCTGACAAGGTAGCCTGAATCTGGTTCTGCTCTTTTAGCCAGTTAAGCTTAATATTTACATTCGCAACTGAAGCGCCGCCAGCTGCCTGAGCAGCCACTTCCTGAACATACTTATCATTAAAGCTCCTTACAAAAGAGATCACCTTCCATACGTCGGTCGTCGCAATTGTATTTTTAAACGATGGCATTGTCCCCCTGCCATTGGTAATTTTATATTGCATGGCCCCATCTGAATTTGCCTGCATCCGGACCGAGGACATATCGGGCGGAGGTGGAACCAAAGGTACTGCATTATTCTTTCCGGGCTCACCATGACACGACTTGCAACTGGTCATATAGATCTCAGAACCAGCTTTACGTGAAGCGTCATCGAAAGCAAAGGGACTTTTTCTGGCATCATTTTCAGCCGGAACCACCCAGACCTGAGCCGACAACCGTATGGATATCAGCACAATCAATAGCAGGGTAAAATATCTCTTAATCATAGGTATTATGTTATCGATTATTCTTTGGATTTACTGTCAATTTCATTCTGCTCTTCCGCCATTTCCCAGATTGGAATAACCGGAAAAAACTTCACAAGTACAGTGATAATAATTATTACCAGCAAAAGCGTCCCAATGGTAATCGCAGATTCGACAATGGTTGGCTGATAAACCATCCAGGCTTTGGGAACATGTTGAATAGGGAGAAAAGGATGATCCTGGGTAGGAACCACGATAATCAACCGTTTAAACCAGGCAGCTATCAACACAACGATAGAAATGACAAACATTGAAAGCGGTTTCCTGAAAAATTTAAAAAGCAGCAGTATAATCGGGATAACCAATCCAAGCAGCTGAACACTCCAAAACATAAAGGCCCAATCTCCAACAAAAAGATCTTTAAGGTGGATAGCCTCAGCTGTTTTCATTTTAAATCCGGGTACCAGGTATTCATTAATATTGAAATAGAGGTAAACAATTGAAACGAGTACCAGCAATTTACCCATCATATCAAAATGGTGCTCGGTTAAATACTTATCCAGTTTATAATTTGTTCTTACAAAATACATCATAATCACAACCGCGGCAGAACCAGCAACAAAGGCACCGGTAAGGAAGTAAGGGCCGAAAATCGAGCTGTCCCAACCTGGACGAAGGGTTACGGCAAAGAGCCATGAGGTGACGGTGTGAATAGCAAAGGCTGTAGGGATAATCAGTATTAACATGATCCTAACTGCCTTGAGAAGTATTTGATATTGCTTTGGAGTATGTTTCCAGTTTACAGCGAGGATTTCGTAAGTTTTTTGAAGCCACTTTGGAGTATGCCCCATACGCCCCTTACTGATTGCAAGATCGGGAATTAAAGGTAAAAAATACAATAAAGTGCTAATAACCAGATATGTAGTGACAACTGTGACATCCCAGATAATCGGAGATTGAATCCGGCCATACATAAATACATAGGGAAGTCTTTCAGGTCGCCCCATATCGGAAACAATAACCAAACCTGCAATAGCGGCAAAGGCAACAGCAATGATCTCGGCAATCCTGGCTATTGGTTTCACCCATTTAAATCCAATTAATCCAAGCACCGAACTGATCAACATACCGACAAGACTGGTTGCTACAAAAAAGACGAAATTGGCGATATACATCCCCCAACTGATATAATCCCGAAGACCTGTTACAATCAAACCCTTGTCAAACTGAATGTAATAGGCGTAAATACACGCCAAAAGGGAGATGCCAAGGAAGCCCATCCATACTATAAATCCTTGGGTGATACCCACAGGTCGTAATATATCAGCTGCAATAGAATCGAGTTTTTTGTCATGCAAAAAATCGGTATTTACTTCTGATGCCATAGTTTTGGTTATTTATTTAAAAAATTCAATGTTTTATTTGTCGGAAATGTGGTTTAGAGACCCAGCGTGCAGCGTCTCTAACTGATAATTTGATATTTTAGGTCGTTTCCTGAACCGGATCCTTTTCATCCTTGAATTCGAACAACCTGTTTTTTGGTGGCAGGTAATAAACACGTGGTTTAGTTCCCAATTCGGCCATTAACTGATAACCTGCGTTTACCTTAAGCAATTCGCTCAGGCGGAAAGTCTCTTTAGTCGTTCCATTCGTTACTGCATCCTGATTCTCGTCCCCAAAATAGTAAACCCCGTTAGGACAGGCAGATACACAATAAGGCAATTTCCCTTCGCGAAGACGGTCTGAACTGAATAGACATTTCGTGATTGTCCCCTTACGTTGCGGAACATTGAGTTCAATATTATAAGGTTTCCCTTTATCGCTCTCTGCCATTAAAGGCTCTTCCCAATGGAACAGACGGGCAGAATAAGGACATGCTGCAATACAAAAACGACAGCCAATACACCGTTCATTATCAATCAGTACAATTCCGTCCTGACGTTTAAAGGTCGCATCAACCGGACAAACAGCCACACAAGGAGGGTTGTCGCAATGCTGACAGGGCTTTGGCATAAAATAAGGAGCAGTATGCTCCGATTCCTGCATTACCAGTGTATTAATATGATATTCGTATGGACGCAGGTGATGTGCTCCCTGACACGCGGAGATACACTTACGGGCGTTCCGGCATTTTGAAAGGTCAATGACCATCACGAACCGGTGCCCCTTTAACCCTTCGCGCCCCTGCTTCTGCAACTGGTCAGTATCTACCTTAACATCCTTGATCTGATCGCGGGGAACCTCAACAATGCGATTGTCTGAGGTCAGCACTTTAACCATATCATGGCCGGGTTTTGATTCCTGATACTCGTAACCCGAATAGATCGCAGCTCCTCCGACAGCGGCTACTGCCCCGAATAATCCAAAATTTTTAAAAAATGCACGCCTTGAATTTACGTTATCCTCTTCCCGGCTAGTGTGTTCATGACCGGTACCGTTACTGTTTTGACTCATAAATTTGGTGATATTTAATCAGTTTGTTTACTGCTTCAATCGAAGACTATCAAGTGGAATAGATTTAAGGGAGGCAAGAACATATCCTGAGGTTGTAATGGATTCCCTCATCCGGATTGTGTCAGAAACACCTGGAACATATTCAACATAGGCCTTCCCCTCCCTGAAATTGGCTTTTACATGTTTTACACCCCCGATTGAGCCAAGAGCTGACTGGATTGTCTGTTCGCATCCGGTGCACGACATCCCCTGAATGGATAATTCAAGTGCTGCTAATTTTATATTTTCAATAACCTGTGGTTTAACTTCAGGAGTATTTTTTTTTGCCCCCCCGTTACCACAACCAAATGCCAGAAGAAAAGATACTAAAATCAGAAATCTCATTTGAAAACTCATACATTAAAATTTATTTCAAAAATGCGGTTCAGGATCCAGTAGAAATAAAGCTGAATAAAGATTTAACCGCAAAAAAGAAGACAGACAACTTTAGGAAATAAAGCGGATAAAACTACAAATATATTTTCAGTTTCCAACTAATAAGGGATCATCTTTTAGATAATTGGACAATTTAACCGACTTAAAAACCAAAATTCACCAACTTAATCTTATTTGAATAAATTCAAAAGAATTTCTCACCTCCGTTTTGTAAAAACAGGGTGAGAAATCTAAATTCCTTGTTTCCGGAAACCAGTTTCAAAACAAATTTAAAGGATCAAAAGTTCATGAAGGAAAAGTTTTTTCACCTTCCAACGCTATTCTTTGGTTGCTTAGGATGAGAGAATTCTTATTGAATCGAATAATTTATGGTTCATCTCCTTGTCATATTTAATCGCTTTATTGAACGGAACCAGTGAGATCTGATCATTTTCGATACCGACCATCACACTCTGCTGATCCTCAAGTAAAGTCTCCACTGCCGCAACACCAAGGCGGCTGGCAAGAATCCGGTCTGAGGCCGTTGGTGATCCTCCGCGCTGGATATGTCCAAGAACAGTAACCCTTACGTCATACTGGGGATAATCATTCTCAACCTGTTTGGCAATATTAAAGGCCCCGCCGGCCTTTTCCCCCTCTGCCACAAGGACAATCGAAGAGTTCTTGTTTTGGCGATAACCCGATTTTATCAATTTTTCGAGTGTAGTAAGGTCTGTATCGGTTTCAGGTATAAGTACAGCCTCCGCACCTGATGCAATCCCTCCGTTCAGTGCAAGGAATCCGGCATCGCGACCCATCACTTCAATAAAGAACAGACGTTCATGGGCAGTTGCCGTATCCCGGATCTTATCCACTGCTTCAATAATTGTATTCAAAGCCGTATCATATCCCACCGTAAAATCGGTTCCAAAAAGGTCGTTATCAATCGTTCCCGGGATCCCCACAATCGGAATTCCAAATTCTTGGGCAAAAATTCTTGCCCCAGTAAAGGTACCATCACCTCCAATGACTATCAAAGCATCAATTCCCGCATTTTTTACATTCTGGAACGCCTTTTCCCGACCTTCCAATGTGCGGAACTCCATACTTCTGGCGGTTTTAAGAATGGTGCCTCCAAGCTGAATAATATTACTGACATCCCCTGAATTGAGGGGTTTGAAATTATTTTCAATTAATCCTTTATACCCATGCAATACCCCTACAACCTCACGGCCATAAAAAATAGCGGTTCTGGTTACGGCCCTTATAGCAGCGTTCATTCCAGGGGCATCTCCCCCTGAAGTTAGAATACCAATTTTTCTGATCGGACTGTCGGTGTAATCATCCGGCATTGCAATCCTGTTTCCTTTACCCATATTTAGTATATTTTAAACACTGCAAATTTAATCTCGAATGAAGTTCACTCCCGATATTTACCGTTAAATTTACTTCAAATTTGATGAACCACTTGCTTAATAGCTTCAGCAACCTTTTCGAGCATGTTTCTTGGTGTTGAAGTAGCCCCACAGATACCCACTGAGCTAATTCCGATAAACCATTGTTTTTCAAGATCATCCGGAGATGATACTAACTTACTGTTCGCATTTACACTTTGACATATTTCAAAAAGCATCCTGCCATTTGAACTTTTTTGCCCGGTTACAAAAAGAATCAGCGAATAGCGGCCAGCAAAATCGCGGATTCCTGGGATCCGGTTCGATACCTGCCGGCAAATCGTATCATGGATTTTCAGCGGAGCATAAACTGCCCTGCTTCTCAATTCATCCGCCAACTTGTGAAATCCTTCAAGGTCTTTGGTCGTTTGTGCGAAAAGTTCAACCGGACGGGTGATGTCTATTTGATCTATCTGCGCAATATCTTCAATTACAAGGGCCTCTCCCTGGGTTTGCCCAACAAGCCCGTTTACTTCGGCATGCCCCTTCTTACCGTATATAACCACCTGTCCAGACTGTTCACTCACCGAATTATACCCAGTGTGTATACGCTGTTGCAATTTCAGAACAATCGGGCAGGTCGCGTCAACCAATTGTATATTATTCTTACGGGCATATTCATAGGTCGAAGGAGGTTCTCCATGTGCCCTCAACAATACTGTGGCATCTCTCATTGTAAAGAAAATGGCGTGGTCGATGGTGACCAACCCCATGCCGGAAAGTCGTATAACTTCCTGTTCATTATGTACAATATCTCCCAAACAATAAAGTTTATTTTGTTGTTCAAGGAGCTCTTCTGCCTTTGCAACAGCCGCATTCACACCAAAGCAAAATCCTGAGTTGCTATCAATTGTTATAATCATCCTTTAAAATTTCAGATCCTGGCAATAATGTTCATCACCCACTCCAATTGCTCATCCCTGGTCATATAACTATTATCCAAAACTATAGCATCCGCTGCCTTCCGCAACGGGCTCTCATCCCGTGTTTCGTCGTACCGGTCACGCCCGATGATATTCTCCCTGATCTCTTCATAACTTACTGTTTCACCCTTTGCCGTGAGCTCATCAAAACGGCGCTGCGCCCTCACATCGGGTTGGGCCGTCATAAATAGTTTCAGTTCAGCCTCAGGGAACACCACAGTTCCAATGTCACGTCCATCCATCACGATCCCTTTCTGTAATCCCATCTGCTTCTGCAGCGATACCAACAGATGACGCACCTCCGCAACTGCAGCAACGGGGCTTACATTCTGAGAAACTTCAAGCAGCCTGATCTCATCCTCCACATTTTCCCCATTAAGCCAGATGTCATTGTGCTGAGTCTGCGGATTTAGCCTAAAATAAACTTTAATCGAATCAATATGAGCGATTAATTTATCCCTGTCGACAATTCCTGAATTAATAATCTGGTTACGAAGACAATAGAGGGTGACAGCACGGTACATTGCCCCACTGTCGATAAAGATATAATTCAATTTTCGGGCAATCTCGCGGGCTATTGTACTCTTTCCACAGGAAGAGTGACCATCGATTGCAATAACTATTTTAGTAAGAGGTAGCTCCATTTTTAGTTTAATTTCGGGGTAAAGATAAGTTTAATGGATAAACTCAGAAAGGTTTGTAGTCAAAGATAAATAATGGACTGTAGCGGCGAGATGAAAACTTGCAATCCCGTAATTGATATTAAACTTCGCAATTTTGACCCCAATACCTGCTGAATAACCAACTAACCCCGGGTGACTTTCAACTGAGAGTTCCTTTCGCCGCTGATAATTGTATCCCAACCGCAAAGTTAAATGCTGTTCAGGTGAAAATTCAATCCCAAAAATGAGATGGCTAATGAGTTTGGTGGAGAAATTTTCGCGTGAGGAGGATGACGGAAACTGACTTGTTGCGGGGTCAGTATAGCCAAGATCCCATAGATTCAGATGATCAGCGGTAACCAGAAAATTAACCGGTGCATTTGTTAGATGCCTTGAAAATCCAAGTAACAAATCCCATGGAAGATTCTCCCGAACACCGCCCGGATAATAGGTTGTAATCTGACTTCCCATATTTCTGCTCACAATGGATACCGAAGTACGTTTGCTTATTGATGAATAAATAATTCCCAGGTCGGCGGCAAGACCATACGAACTGTAACTTTCGAAGGACGAGAAAATCGGTTTTAGATTTACCCCGATGCGTAATCCGGATATTAATTCTCTGGAAAAGAATAAGTTAATTGAATATTCGGCAGCCTTAAAGGTCCCGGTTACCTGCCCCGTTTCAGAGGCTCCATCAAAGGTACCGTAGTTAACAAAATGAATTCCCGCGGCAAAGTTATTGCGCCCTCTGATGTTCGGGGCATAAGCGGCATACCCGACGCCAATACCGGCAATATAGGAAGCATAATTTACAGTGATCTGATTCTTCATAGAGTCACTAAGCAGAGAAGGGTTGTAAAAAGGAAGCGCAACATCGTTATCTGTAAGTGAAATCTGGGTTCCACCCAATGCGGCAATCTTAGCTGAGTTGGTAAGATCAAGAAACTGGTAGGTGCCATTCCCACCAATCTGACCCAGGACCGAATCTTCATTAAACTTCAATAGAGATAGCATCAAAAAGCAAATTTTTAATAACTTACCTGCGGTGACTCTTACTTTTTGAATTTTACTTCCCGAATTTCCCATCACTGCAAATCGTTAAAAAAGATCAGACCAAATACGAATTCCAAAAACTTAAAGATCCTCTCTCTTTAATCGTTCAACGACCTCATATACAATGGGACAAAGCTCCCTGTTCTTCATCGTCAGATCCAGAAGCTGATAGAACCTGCGGCGATCGGTATGCGGATATTCACGGCACGCCTTTGGCCTGTATTCGTAGATCATACAATAGTTATCAGCCATGAGGAACGGACATGGGGTTTCGTTGAATACATAGAAATTATCTTCGTCAAGGTGAAGGTAACGTGCAATAAAATCAACCTCCTTCATCTTCTGTTTATGGGCGATACGTTCAATATCCTTGATCGTTATTATCGGGCTAATTGTTTTGCAGCAATTCCCACAGGATAAACAATCAAACTTATCAGACACCTTATCGTGTAACCGATGAGTTATATCATCAAGCTGTTTCGGTTTCTTCCTTTTTAACTTATTGAAAAAGACAGTCGTCTCCTCCTGATTTTGAAGCGCAAGCGCTCTGACATTTTTATTATCTGCCTCCATCCTGTTGAATTGAAACCAATCTGGCTATGAATTTTTTCATCTTTACCTGTGCAATAAAAAGGCCTGAAATTACCACTGCGATTCCGGCTAATTTCCTAATTGTCAATGGCTCATTAAGTAGATACCACGCAAAGAGGGCAGTCAGTACCGGAATGATATTGATGAATATATTGGCGCTGTTCATCCCTAATCTTTTCAGGCTATAGGCATACAGGATAAACGCGAAACATGATGCGAAGAGGGCCAGTTCTGCGATCGCGAAAAATGCCTGCAGGTCAAAAGGAGTACTAACCAGCGATTTGCTTTCGAAAACCAACCAGAACGGAAAAAAGAAAAAGATCCCGATCAGATTCTGCCAGGTAATAATTGTTGTCGCATTATACCTGACCGAAAGATCCTTTAAAACAACAGTATACGAAATCGCGGCAAAAACGGCAAGAAATTCAAGGGCAATCCCTAAAGGTGAAATAATAAAGTTCACAGAATCGTCAAATACGACAATTGCGACTCCAGCAAACGAAAGGATAATCCCCAAAAAGGTTCGCAGGGAAAGTTTTTCACCATGAAACCTGGAAGCAGCCAACGGTGAAAAGAGCGGAATCGTCGAAATAATAATCGCCCCCATCGTGCTGGAGATATATTTCAGACCAAAACTTTCACCAATGAAATAAAGAAACGGTTCAAAAAAAGCAAGTAACAGAAATGAACGGTAGTCCTTTTTCTCTATGACTAACAAGTTGTTGCTAATCCATCCATATGCGACCATCAGCACTGTTGCAATAATAAGCCTGAAGAAGACAGTTGTCAGTGGTCCGTAGGAAAGGTAAGCCTGTTTGATCCAGACAAATGACAATGCCCAGAAAACCATAGCGAGAAATAGTGCAAGATAAACAATTCCTTTTTTTTGATGCATTCCAGTTTTTTAGATTCACAAAAGTAGGATAAATAATCGGAGCAGAATTAAACTCACCTTACAAACCGATATGATTTAAATGAGCCTGTATGAGCATCACTACAACCATCCAAACTAAAAAAGCCACAGATTCTCAGGAAAATTTCAAAAATACCTTTTGGAATCTGAGAATCTGTGGCCGGTTATTTTAATAACTCTGGTGAAAAAGTAGATCAATCCATCCCTATTTTTTCAAAACCTTAGCGAAAAACATCTTCATATCACTCCAGGAATCCTGATCTGCCTTTTGATTATATTCAATAGGCATACTGAATTTTTTTCCTGTTGCAGTGGATCCGGGGTTTGTAAAAGCGTGTGTGGCATTGGGATACACGATAAACTTGTAGTTTGCCCCGATTGAATCAAGCTGGTGTTTGAAACCGGTAATATCACTTTCAGGAATAAACTTATCACTCCCTCCATGGCATACAAGGATTGCGCTTTTTAACAAGGCCTTATCTGCAGGAACACCTGCAAGTCCGCCATGAAAGCTTACCACCCCCTTTAAATTGGCACCAAGCTTGGCAGCATTCAGAACAATTGAACCGCCGAAACAATAGCCAATGGCTGAAATAGACTGATTATCTACTTGTTTGTACTCTTTGAGTTTAGAAATGGCAGCCTCCAAATTTGATTTGCCCATTTGGGGATCCTTGTAAAACGGCATTGCGAGCTCTTTTGCTTCCGTCGGATTAGCAGCCACTTTTCCATCCCCATACATATCAACCGCCATGGCAATATATCCGAGCTCAGCAAGTCGCTTTGCCCTCATTACAGGGTATTCGGTCAAACCCCACCATTCATGGACAACCAAAATTGCTGGCCGTTTTCCTTTTTGATTTTCATCATATACGATAACGCCATTGTACCTTTTATTTCCAACCGAATAGGTAATTTTATCTTCTTTAATTTTTGAAGCAGTCACTATTTCTCCAAAACTTGAATGAATAGAAATCATCGAGGTTATGATTAAAAATAATATAGAAAGTCTAATTTTCATGATTTATAAATTTAAGTGATTATTACCTCATAACACAGGAATTCGACATTGGTTCAAAAACAATAGGGGGATCGGGGAATTTATCACAAAATTTCCCGGTTAGGGATATAAGCTAAAAAAATATTTTGGACCAGCTGAATAAAGGATGGAATGCTTAATCCTAACCACGACGAAGGTCCATCAAATCGGGAGATTGCACTTCGACAGGCTCAGTGTACCACTTCGTCGCACATGTTGTCAAAGGTGTACCTTAAAGAGGAGATTGCTTCGTCGCTCTCAATGTCAATCGTTTCTATTATAATTCATTGACGAGCTCCTCACATTGACATACGCATTGATTAACAGTGAGATTGGAAGGGTTGGCGGCTGCGCCGCCAACCCTTCCAATCTCACCTTCACCTGCGAGCCGCCTGTCATTGCGAGGAACATGACTTAATTCTTGTTCCGCCAGGAACGTGACGAAGCAATCTTCCAATAACAGCCTGTCATCGAGAGGAGCAATACTTAATCCTTGTTATGGCAGCAACGTGACGGAATTCATGTGACGAAGCAATCTCCCGTTTCCATAGGAACCCTCCGTCTTGTAACAAAGAATTTCAATCCCTGGAACCAGACCCTGTAAAATAACAGGAGTGCCTTAGGCACGAATCATCCGATAAAATCATCCCCCTTTTTGTACATTTATTCTATGTATATCCAGGATGTTCAGGACCTAAGTCACTTCTACTTTCTTATTCTCTTATCATAACCGAATTAAAACCCAGCCTTACTATACCCAACGAGACGATGGCTCTGAAAAAACACATTCCGACCCTTGGAGCGACACATCGTAGCCCATCGCTAAAAGGTAAAAACCTGCTATATTTGTTACTTTAAAAAAACCTTATGATATCTTTGTCATTCACCGGATTGGAGATCTACAAATCTTGTCGCAGCGTTTTGGCGGGTATTAAACGAAATATTTATAAAATTCTAATACGCTTAATCAATACAATATCTATGTTCCGAATTCTCATTCTGTGTTTAACCTGGTTGACCTTAAATCTTTTTTCTCTTAAGGCTCAGGAATATGTACCGAAGCCCGACCTCCCTGTGGAAGCTTCAATTTCGCACGGTTCCAATGATGAACTGATCATCTATATCACCGGTGACGGAGGGTGGAATACATTTAACGGACAACTGGTGAATCAGATGGAACATTTGGGGTATGGAGTGGTGGCCCTCAACAGCCGGAAATATTTCTGGAGCATGAAATCACCCGAAATCTTTGCAAAGGACATTGAACAACTTACCAAATACTACCTTGGCTTCTGGAAAAAGTCGACAGTAATTATTGTGGGTTATTCCTTTGGCGCTGATGTAGTGAGCTTTCTCCCGGGTCTCCTCACTGAGGAACTGAAAAACAAGATTAAACAAATCGTCCTGATTTCCCCCTCTGCCAGCACCGATTTTGTGATCCGGATTAGCGACCTGGTCGGAGAAACCGAAAATACAAACCGCCGGTACCTTGTAAAGCCGGAAATTGATCAGATTGGATTGCCTGTTATTTGCACCTTTGGAAAAGCGGAGGCGAAAGTGCTCAAAACCACCTTTGCGATCAGGAAGAACCTAACAACCATTACATTAGAGGGCGACCACCGGTACAACAATGATTTTAAGCTGCTTATTAAAACAATCGGAATGAAGCAATAATCACCGCTATAAAAAATTAGTTAATTAAAAATAAGGCAATAAGGCTCAGTGGCCCCCCAGATTTTCAGCTATAAAGGTCTAAAAAATAGAAGGTTTAGGTTCGCATTTAAGGTCAAAAATCATAATTTAGGATATAATTGCCACCAATAAAACCTTTTTCCCTTTATTAAAACTTAGTAGCCGTGGAAAGCCCCTCCCCCGACATTAACCTGACTATAAATCGATTACTTTAAATATGCTTCCGGATTAATTTAACCAGATCGTTCTTTACAAATGGCTTGGTGATAAAATAATTGCATCCCAATTTTTATCAAAATCAAATTGGTCCTGGGACTATTCCGGCAGATTTCAAGGGCTGAAAAACCAGTCTTTAGCCTCGAAAAATGCCTTGACAAAATTGCGCATGTCATTCAGCACACTTCCTAATTCACCTGTTTTCAACCCCCGAAATGCAAATTAATTAAAACCATTAAATCATTTTTGTTGATTGGTTTGGTAATATATTCAGTACATCCGACGGCGATAGCCTTTTCTCTGTCGCCACTTTGGGCATAAGCAGTTTGGGCAATGATGACCACTGAAGAGTTAAATTTACGAATCTCCTGAACAGCCTTACGATTTACAATTACGTGGTTTATTTAAAAAAATGGGCTAGGGCATGAACGTCTGGGATCGGCAACCAATCAAAAATAATGGTTCTGAACAGATACCTGTTCATTCCCTGAGTATTGATTTTTCACAGGCAGGTAAACCACCTTTTTTGATTGGAAAGATGGTTCATTAAAGAATCGGGAGATCTCAAAAACCGCTATAGTATTCTTAAAATCGGCTATCTCATCCTCGAAACTCCCTGCTTTCAGATAGATTAATCCGTTGGGATGTGAATTTTTAGAGTTGCAGGAGATATTTTTACTGACCATTGTCACCAGGGTTGGGAATGCCGCTACAGCTCTTGAAACAACAAAATCATATTGGTCAAAATCATCTTCTATTTTAATATGAACAGCGATTGCATTTTTAAGTTCCAATGTCTTTATCACCGATTTAACCACTTGAATTCGTTTCTGCATCGAATCGATTAGTGTAAACTGACAGGATGGGAATAGAATGGCAAGTGGAATTCCAGGGAATCCTCCTCCGGTACCCACATCAAGGATCTGGCTGCCCCGCTTAAAATTAACCACCTTAGCTATTGCGAGCGAATGCAAAACATGCTCCTCATAAAAAGTGTCGATCTCTTTTCGCGGAAGTATTTTGACAATTGTATTCCAGTTCCGGTAAAGCGAAGCCAGTTTATCGAAACAATGAAGCTGTTCGGATGACAAATTGGGAAAATATTTTGATATTAGCTCCATACCTGCTTTTGTTAGATTTTAGCAATAGCCTATTTCACTATTTCGGAGAAGTTGATGGAGCAACTTTCGCGAGCGGAACAACTGAACTTTGATTGTTCCTAAAGAAATTTTCAGTTCCGATGCAATCTCCGAGTATGAATACTCCCCAAAATAGCGCAATTCAAGCAACTTTCGACACCGTGGCTCAAGATTTTCCAGGACTTTGCGTATAAGAATTTCGTTTTCCTTTCTAATCAGTATCTCCTCGGGATTTTCATTAGTGGACCTGGCAATAATCCCTATTAATTGGCTTTCAAAACTCCGGATATCGTCGACCAAATCTAACATATAGCTGTCAACATTTGCTTTTCGGCGCAGGTGATCGATAGCATGGTTATGGGCAATGCGAAACAACCATGAACTAAAGGCATATTGAAATTGGTATTGGTGAAGGTTGATAAATGCCTTCTCGAAAGTCTCATCGGTAAGTTCTTTTGCAGTCTCCTTCTTATTAACCATTTTCAAAATCATAAAATTAATTGCACTGGAATAACAGTCTATTATTTGTTCAAAAGCTTTTTCGTCACCACAGCGTGTTGCCAAAACCAGCATTCCGTCACGCCGGGCATTCTCGGATAGGTTGGTCCTCATAGATAACTAATAATTTATAAAACTTATTCCACAAATGTAAGGCAGGCACGGGTAAACAGTCGGATATTAAACGGTTACTTCCGATTCTAACCGTTTATTATCGGTTATTAACGGTTAGAAACGGTTATTATCGCATCTAATCGGATAATTTCTTAATAATTTAAATACTTTTTTGTATATTAGTAAAATGAAACTTTATCCTTTAAATGATATTAATTTTTCAGTTTAATCAATCAGTTATCCTCTCAAAAAATAGATTATGGAAAATCGTAAATGTCTTGAATGCTATGAGCAACTAAGAGGTCGTGCCGACCAGAAATTCTGCAGCGATCAATGCAGAAGTGCCTATAATAATAAACAGTACATTGAGTCGCACAATGTAATTAATTCTGTTAACCGGATTCTTAAGAAGAATTATTTCATTCTATCTGCACTTCTGTCGGAAGGGAAAGTGACAACTTCTAAAAGCGATTTACAAAAAAAAGGTTATCGCTTCGATTATTTTACGTGTACGAGCAAAACCAAATCAAACAGAATTTACTACTATTGCTACGATCAGGGATATCGTGAAAATGAGAACAATAAAGTTACACTGGTTAAACAAACGCAAAAAGCCAATATTTCTGAAATGAGTCACTGATCAGTTAATCGAAAAAAGAAGCTTCCGGGGTTCGGAAGGGGTGCAAATCTTTCAACCCCAAATTTTTTTGTCTGTTGATCGATTGTTCTGCCTGGTTATAAAACTCAAGAAATACGGGCAATGTGCTCTGCTCCCTGAAAATTGCAAGATTCTCCCCCTCCGTCCTTTCAATCCGATCAGAACGATTGTAAACGACAAAGGGGGTGCGCCGGCATAGATCAATTAAGATATCAGCGAGTAAAATATAGCGGCAATTTTATTCCCGTCGGAATAAGAACATCCAGCTGTCATCCAATTCCTCCGATTTTATAAGGTTTCCATCAAACACTGGTGCCTTTACTCCCCGGTGAAAAACATTCTTCCCGGTAAAAACCCTTGCCTCGTCCCATATCCCAGCCCGGATAAACGATTCAAGCAATTTCTGTCCACCTTCGACAATTAAGGAGACAATACCCCTTTGATGTAAATCGGAAAGTATCTCATCCAGTTCAAGTCCATTAAAACCAATCTTTTTATATTCCAGGTTAGGTGTGTTTGGAATATCCACAGCGGTGTAAACAACGGTCGGCTCGCGGCGATCAAATAAGGTAAGCCCGGCGGGAAGCTTCCCTTCCCTGTCAATAACAATTCTCAAAGGGTGAGTGCCACTCCAGTCCCGAACCGTGAGCGATGGATTATCCTTTTTCGCAGTATTGGTTCCCACCAGAATCGCCGCCTCATCAGTACGCATCTTATGTACCGCAATTCTGGACAAGTCGTTGGTGATCCAGGTCGGCTGACCGTAATTTTCTACAGAACGGTCAATATCAATAAAACCATCGGCTGTTTGTGCCCATTTTAGAATAATAAAGGGTCGTTTCTTTTGATGGAACGTGAAAAAACGGCGATTTAATTCGATACATTTCTCCTCACAAAAACCCGTAATTACCGTGCAGCCACCTTCCCTGAGCCTTTTGATTCCTCTTCCTGCTACCTGGGCAAACGGATCAACAGTGCCAACAACAACTTCCGGAATGCGATGGTGAAGTATAAGATCGGCACAGGGAGGAGTTTTTCCATGATGAGAACACGGTTCAAGCGTAACATAAATCGTTGAAGTACTAAGGAGATCCTTATTTTTGATCCGGTTTACCGCATTAACTTCGGCATGTGCCTTCCCATATTCAGCATGATAACCCTCCCCAATAATAACCCCCTTATGGACAATTACGCAGCCAACCATGGGATTAGGGGATACAGACCCCATTCCTAACCGGGCCAATTCGATTGCTCGAATCATAAATTTATCATCCGCCTCAAAGTGCCGTCCCATCATCCGCTTTGCTTATCTTTGTAAAAAAAATGCAGGTTGCAAAAAAAATAATCTCAGATCAACTCTCTACAATCTATCCGAAACAAGAGATCGAAAGTTTAAGCAGACTGATCTTCGAAAAAGTCCTTGGATTATCCCGAATTCAGATTCACCTGAATCAGAGCAAAATCCTTTCGGCTGCGAATTTAACTCAAATTAAAGAGATTGTAAACCGTCTGAGCCAATTTGAGCCAATACAGTACATTTTGGGGGAGACAGAATTCTATGGTTTACCCCTGAACGTAAACCGGGCGGTTCTTATACCCCGCCAGGAAACCGAAGAACTGGTTGAGTGGATTATCAGCGATCACAGGCAATTATCTCCAAACATTCTGGATATTGGAACAGGCAGTGGTTGCATTCCAATTGCGTTAGCCAAAAATCTCCCCGGGTCAACAGCTACCGGATGGGATATCTCAACCGAGGCATTGCGGGTTGCAGCTGAAAATGCATTAAGGAATGAGGTGAAAGTTGATTTTTTTTGCGTTGATATATTGAAACCAGATTTATTGGACCACCATGGCAAATTCGATATTATCGTGAGTAATCCGCCCTACATCGCATTATCTGAACAACCTAAAATGGATCGCAATGTGACTCACTATGAACCTCATCTGGCGCTCTTCGTCCCAGACAACGATCCTTTGATCTTTTACAGAAAAATTACAGAGCTGGCTTCCTGCCTTTTAAATCCGAAAGGATTACTCTACTTCGAAATAAATGAGAAATATGGCACAGAAATGGGAGAATTATTACAGTCAAAAGGATTCCGTATAATAGAATTAAGGAAGGATATCAATGGGAAAGCCCGAATGATGAAAGGGGAAAAGAATTCAATTAATTAATAGAAAAACGTTTTAATACCATTTAAACCCAAAGATTGATTTAGCTGTTGAAATAGGACCTGTATTCACCGCATTAAAAACTATACCTCCAGGATGGAATATATAGTATTCAATAAAAATATCACATCTGCCTATATAACAATGTTTTAACTGCATATCTAAGGAGATAATAGTTTTCAAAATTCCGTGGTAATCGCATTCGTCAGCTTGACGCACTACCAAATACTAATTAAACATAAACCATCCTTAACTTTCATATAAGACAATATACCGTAGATAAAATACAAATTCGTAAATATTTTTATCTATTTTTTGCAAATCATTAAGAATAATGAATATTTTTGTAAAATCAAACCTAAGGATAAAATTTTGATCTATTCGGTATGTTGTAGTTTATAAAATTGGTGCAGAAATTCATCCTCCCTCAATAACTGCAGACGAAAAAGATACCTAATTTTGATTTACCCTGTTTCAGAAGGGATAAGATTAAGACCTTTAATAAAATTAATTATGAAAGTAGCAATTGTGGGTGTTAGCGGAGCGGTAGGACAGGAATTTCTCCGCGTATTGGATGAGCGGAATTTTCCGCTTGACGAACTTGTTATCTTCGGTTCAGCGCGAAGTACAGGAAAAGAATACACTTTCAAAGACAAAAAATTAATTGTCAAGGAATTACAACATAATGATGACTTTAATGGAATTGACATCGCGCTGGTTTCGGCGGGTGCTGGAATTTCAAAAGATTTTGCAGATACTATAACAAAGTTCGGGACAATCATGATTGATAACAGCAGTGCCTTCCGGATGGAAAATGATATTCCACTGGTTGTACCTGAAGTCAATGCTGTGGATGCGAAAAATATGCCTCGCAGGATCATTGCCAATCCGAACTGTACGACCATTCAGCTGGTAGTTGCCTTAAAACCGATTGAAGATATTTCGCATATCCGGAAAGTTCATATTGCTACCTATCAGAGTGCCAGCGGTGCCGGAGCCTCCGGAATGGATGAGCTTGAAAACCAAACTGTCCAGGTTGCAGAAGGGAAAGAACCTACTGTTGCAAAATTTGCCTATCAACTGGTTCAGAACCTGATTCCTCATATTGATGTATTTACAGATAATGACTACACCAAAGAGGAGATGAAGATGTTCCATGAGACAAGGAAGATTATGCACTCCGATATTATGGTTAGCGCCACAGCCGTTCGGGTACCGGTGCTTCGTGCACACTCCGAAGCAGTGTGGGTTGAAACCGAAACAGAAATTTCATTGGACGAGGCTAAATCTGCCTTTAATAATGCAGAGGGAATAATCGTTATAGATAATCCTGCAAAAAAAGAGTACCCAATGCCGCTGCACCTTGCAGGTCGCGACGAAGTTTTTGTCGGGAGGATCCGCAAGGACATCTCCAATCCTAACGGATTAGCTTTCTGGACAGTTTCTGACCAGATCAAAAAAGGGGCAGCATTAAACGCCGTCCAAATTGCAGAATATCTTGTTAAAGAAGGTGTTGTAAAATAAGAAAAATAATAATTTAAAAAATATTCTTAATAAAAGCTGTCTTCACGGGCAGCTTTTGTCGTATATTTGTAATTATAATTTATAAGTAAAATGCGTTATCTCGATCCGAAAAATGATTTGACTTTTAAGAAGGTTTTTGGTGAACATCCGCTTCTCCTAAAAAGTTTTCTTAATGCAGTCATGCCTCTGGCAGAAGGGAAGAAAATTGTTTCGCTTGAGTACTTACCTGCAGAACTGGTCCCTGAGATTCCAATTTTCGCAAATTCCATTGTGGATGTAAGGTGTATTGATGAAAAAGGACAACAATTTATCGTTGAAATGCAGATGCTCTGGACTGACAGTTTCAAAAGTAGGGTCCTGTTTAATGCATCCAAAGCTTATATCAAACAGGGAGGGCGCGGATTTCAGTACAAAGGATTACAGCCTGTTTACTCACTGAGCATCATCAATGAAAATTTTGATACTAAACCGGATGTTTATATCCATCATTATCAACTTGTCCATTTAAAGGACAGTGAGGATGTAATGGAAGGATTAGAATTCGTTTTTATTGAGCTCCCTAAGTTTAAGGCTCAAAAATTTACTGACAAAAAATTACAGGTTTTATGGTTGCGGTTCCTGTCTGAAATCAGCGATTTACAGGAGGGGATATCCCCCGATTTCTTAGATGTACCTGAACTCAAAGAAGCTTCGGAGCTTATCCTTGAAAGTGGAATGACCAAAGGGGAACTCGAAACTTACGACAGGTATTGGGACATTATAAGCACAGAAAAATCCTTCTATGCCGATGCTTATGATAAAGGGATTGAACAAGGGATTGAACAAGGGATTGAACAAGGGATTGAACAAGGAATTGAACAAGGAATTGAACAAGGAATTGAACAAGGAATTGAACAAGGAATAACAATAGAGAAATTTGTAATTGCCAAAAATCTCAAATCCCTCGGATTTTCAACTTCAGATATTTCAAAAGTTACCGGGCTTTCTGAGGAGGAAATTGAGAACTAAAGTAAAAAATCAAAAGTTACACTAAACTGATTTTGTTTAATTGCCGAATTACCAAATTATCGAATTAATTATTCCTCATCATAAACCTGATAAAGAAAATCATTGAAAGGAAACCGTTGAGTATGAATGGTTTTTATCTCTTCATAGATAACTTTCTTAAACTCTTCGATATTTGTCTTCTCTGTGGCAGAAATAAAAAGTGAGATATTCTCATGATTGCCCATCCATGAGTGTTTCCAGTCTTCCAGGGTCATATTATCTTTGGTTGAGGGCAACAGATCATCCTCTTCCTTCTCAATGTAAGTGAAAGCATCGATCTTATTGAAAAGATAGATCATCGGCTTATCCACAGCACCAAGCTCCGCAAGGGTTTTATTCACAACCTCAACCTGTGATTCAAATCCCGGATGTGAAATATCAACCACGTGAATCAACAAGTCAGCCTCGCGTGTTTCATCAAGTGTCGATTTAAATGACTCAACCAGGTGATGGGGCAACTTACGGATAAAACCAACAGTGTCTGTAAGGAGAAAAGGAAGATTCCCGATCACAACCTTACGAACAGTGGTGTCCAATGTTGCAAACAACTTATTTTCAGCAAAGACATCCGACTTGCTAATCAGGTTCAGAATCGTCGATTTGCCAACATTGGTATACCCTACAAGTGCTACACGCACCATCTTTCCCCGATTGCGCCGCTGTGTGCTCATCTGGCTGTCAATAACCTCCAGCTTAGCCTTTAGAAACGATATCCGATCCAGAATAATCCGTTTGTCAGTTTCAATCTGTGACTCACCCGGTCCGCGTGTGCCAATACCTCCCTGTTGACGTTCAAGGTGAGTCCATAAACGGGTCAGTCGCGGAAGCATATATTTACATTGCGCAAGTTCCACCTGGGTCTTTGAATGTGCTGTCTGAGCCCTGCTGGCAAAGATATCGAGAATAAGATTCGTCCGGTCAAGTATCTTACATTCAAGCGCCGGTTCAATATTTCTTATTTGTGTCGGAGTTAATTCATCATCAAAAATTACGGCATCAATAGCATGTACCCTTACATAATCTGCAATCTCCTTCAGTTTTCCGGTCCCTACAAAGGTAGCCGTATTGGGATTGTCAAGTCGCTGAACAAACCGTTCCCAAACCTCAGCGCCGGATGTATCCACAAGAAAATCGAGCTCATCCAGATATTCATTGGCCTGTTTTTCATTCTGCCGGCCCGTTATAAGTCCAACAATTACCACCCGCTCTTTCTGCTCCGAAGTATCATGTAATTTCACCATTTCGCAAAAGTAGTACAATTCGTTTATATTCAGTTAAGCCGATCTTTCATTTTATCCTCAAAGGCCGACAATGCGGCCTTGGAACCTTCGCCCATCGCAATAACGATCTGTTTGAAAGGGACAACCGAAACATCTCCCGCAGCATACACTCCCGCTACATTCGTGCGGCAATTGGCATCAATAACGATTTCGCCACCCTTGTTCACCTCAACCAACTGACTGAAAACAGAACTGTTCGCAGTAAGACCAATCTGAACAAATATTCCGTCCAAATCAAGCTTAACGTTTTCGCCCGAATCCCGATGCCTAAATTGCAAGGATGTTACTTTTGCCCCATCACCTTCAATGCTCCGGATATCAACTCCTGTTACTACTTTTACATTTGACAATCCTGTTAGCTTATCCTGTAAAATCTGATCTCCTTTTAATTCATACATATATTCCAAAATCGTGACTTCCGATGCAATACCTGCCAGGTCAATCGCCGCTTCAATCCCAGAATTTCCACCGCCAACCACAGCCACCCGTTTGCCTTTATAAAACGGTCCATCACAATGAGCACAAAATGCAACTCCGGAACCAATGTAGTTACGCTCTCCCGGAATATTTAAGCGTCTCCAGCTTGCCCCCGTTGCAATAATTAGGGCCGGTGCACTTAATATTTCACCCAGTGATGTGCGGATCTGCTTCTCCCCGCCTACCAGCTCTACCTGTTCGATCTTGCGGTTAATCAGTAAATCAACCGGATATTCATTCAAATGCAATTTAAGATTTGCAACAAGATGGCTTCCGGTGGTCTGCGGAACAGATATCATATTTTCAATACCTACCGTTTCGGTAACCTGACC
Source organism: uncultured Bacteroidia bacterium (assembly GCA_903918045.1). Classification (GTDB taxonomy): domain Bacteria; phylum Bacteroidota; class Bacteroidia; order Bacteroidales; family Prolixibacteraceae; genus JAAFHB01. Next base: position 44,588 of record CAIXCY010000225.1, on the reverse strand, counting down.
ACCAATATTGTCTGCAACGATAGCTACTTTCAGCCCTTTACGTGCAGAATATATAGCCGCTGAAACCCCTGAGGGCCCACCTCCGGCAATAATTACATCATATTTTTTTAATTCAGTGGTTGATGCATCATAATGTGTCCCCGACAGCTCTTCCAGTTTAGTCAAAAGTTCGCCCAAACTTGCACGACCGACGTGCAGTAATTCACCATTGGCATAGACTGAAGGGACAGCCTGAATATTTAGTTCTTCCGCCTCCTTCTGATTTATCGCACCATCAATAATCTGATGCTCAATTTCACTATTGAGGATCGACATCACATTCAAAGCCTGAACAACATCCGGACAATTTGTACAGGTAAGCGAAATAAAGCTTTGAATGCGTATTTTTCCGTTCAATCCAGTAATCCGGTTTCGGATCAGTTCGTCAGGTAGGTTTTTACCGATTCCATCCATATTTAATAGTGCCAAAAGCAGAGAGCTAAATTCATGTCCGGTCGGAACCGCACGAAAAAGTATCGAAGCAGGTTTGCCATCCTTCAGGATTTTAAACTCCAGATCCGCTCCCTCGTTTATTTGGCAGGCGACCTTCGATGAGCAGGAGGCCACATCCTGTAACAATCCTATGAGCTCCTCCCTGTTTGGATGAGTCGCACTAATCTCAATCTGAAAAGTAAAATTGGATATTAATCCTTCGAAAAGAGAAGTTATTTGATCTTTAATAGCTTGTTCAAGCATAATTGAGATTTTAGAACAGGGAGATCCCAAAGCTGTCTCTCCCTGTTGCATTTGTAATTAATAGATTAGATTTTCCCTACAAGGTTAATGCTGGGCTTTAAGGTCTCTGCTCCCTGTTTCCATTTCGCAGGACAAACCTCCGAAGGGTGGCTGGCAACAAACTGGAGCGCCTGTAAACGGCGCAGGAGTTCTTCTGCATTACGCCCGACATTACCGGCAACAACCTCATAAGCAACAATCTCACCCTTGGGATTGACAATAAACGTTCCTCGTTCGGCCAGGCCAACCTCCTCAATCATCACATCAAATCCGCGGGCCAAAACAGCGGTCGGGTCAGCCAACATCGGAAAGTTAACCTTTTTAATCGTATCCGAAGTATCGTGCCATGCCTTGTGTACGAAATGGGTGTCGCACGACACCGAGTATATTTCGGTATTTGCAGCTTTAAATTCGTCGTAATTGTCAGCCAGATCTTCCAATTCCGTCGGACAAACAAACGTGAAATCTGCGGGATAAAAGAAAAATACCGACCATCTCCCTAATACATCATTCTTAGTTACCATTTTAAATTCATTGTTTACAAAAGCCTGAACCTTGAAATCAACAATCTCTTTTCCAATTTGTGACATATTCAATTAATTTTTGAGTGAATAATTTTTAATTCTTTTGTTTTATTTTGATGATGCAAATATATTTCACTGTATCTTATTTATCAAACAGATATTTTCTATATTCGCATCGATAATTACGATAATATGACTATTCAACAACTCGAATATATAGTTGCTCTTGACAAGGCACGACATTTTGTAAGGGCAGCAGAATCATGCGGGATAACGCAATCCACACTAAGTGCAATGATTCAGAAACTGGAGGAGGAGCTCGATTGCAAGATCTTCGACAGGACCATGCATCCGGTAGCCCCAACTGAAATCGGATCACATATTATAAAACAGGCACATGTTATCTTATTTAACGTAAAGCAGTTGGATGAGAATATCCGGGTCCGGAAAGGAACAGTGGGTGGTTCCCTTTCACTGGCAATTATACCAACAGTAGCACCCTATCTGTTACCTGGATTTATCGCTCTGTTTCGTAAAACCTATCCTGAAGTAGCACTTAAAATAGCGGAGATGCCCACACAATCCATTATCCGGAAATTGCATTTGGCAGAGATAGATATGGCAATCCTCTCGACCCCCCTGGACGATCCTAAAATATTGGAAGTGCCTCTCTTTTATGAAAAATTTATAGCTTACATCTCCCCTGATGAACCTATTTATGCCAATAAGGAAATAGCAACAAGCGATATGCCACTGGAACATCTATGGGTGCTGGAGGAAGGGCACTGCCTAAGAAATCAGGTGTTTAATCTGTGCGAAAATAAGACTCATACTTCAACCTATCAAGCCGGTAGTATAGACACGCTTGTAAGGATTGTTGATCTTAACGGTGGCTATACAATAATCCCCGAATTGCATATTGAGCTGTTAACCGAATCGAAAAGAATGAATCTGCGCAAAATTGTCCGCCCCGAGGCAACACGCGAAATCGCACTGGTAGTGCGACATGATTATGTTCGCGAAGGTTTAATGAATGCCGTTGCAAATTGTATTAAACAAATTATCCCGTCGCAAATGCTGGATACCAGGTTAAAGAAATTCGCAATTAAATTGTAAGCAGACACCTATTAATCATTACATCTCCCTAATTTACAAGAGTGAACAGCGTAATCTCTGCTGCACAGTTAAACCTTACCGGCATTCCACTGACCCCAGCACCTTTGGAGGTATATCCGGTCATTTTCCCAATGTTCCATAATCCATGGTTAAATTGTTTTCCCTCAAACTGATGACTGATCAATGGAGCGCCCTCTTTAAGACAAATCTGTCCGCCGTGTGTATGACCACATAAATAAAGGTCATACTTATTTTTTGAGGCTACTTTCGCAAGTTCCGGCGTATGTACCATCGCAATCTTAAAATCGTACCCTTTGGTTTCAAGGCTTAGCAAAGCATCTTCGGTATAAAAATTGAAAGGGTCATCGGTTCCGGAAATTAAGATTTTCTCTCCATTCTTGATGATTTCAACAGATTCATTAACAAGCAATTCCAACCCAGACTCATGTTCATACCGCGCCATCAGATAAGTGTCATGATTACCCAGGACCGCAAAAGTCCCAAAAGGAGCCCGAATATATTTGGATAAAATATGGAGCGGTTTTAGAATGTGATTAAAGCTTCCGTTTATATCGCGTCTATAGTCACCTGTTAACAGGCAACAATCAAATTTCAATGTAATTACTTTGTCAATAATAAGAGCTGCAAACCCAGGGATCGAGTCAATATGGAGATCAGAAAGGTGCAGAATCCTGAAACCGTTAAACGCAGCAGGCAGGTTTGGATATTTTAACGTTATTTCGTTAACGCTAATTGTCTTTGCATTACCATATCCCTTTTTATAGTACCCAGTAATCTTAAGTAGTAAGGCGAAAAATTTAAGTAGTACAACAAATAAATTCCAATGACTCTTACTTTTTCTTCCGCTCTTTTTAAGCGATAACCCCATATTTTCCATTACTGACCGGTTGACCGCCCAGATCAGTCTTCTATCTTTTCGTACAGCAGGGGAATCCAAAAATTGATACATGTCAAACCAATTAGACCCCTAAATTATATAAATGATCCAATTAATCAGGAAAATAAGTCGATCATTTTTCTCCGCCAACAAATTTCACCCCAAGTGTGAAGATATCAGCATTTAATCCGTTCGTTCTATCGTAATGACTATACCGTAAATTAATATTTTTAAGACCAAGCGAACTGATCCTGAATTTCGTAAAAATATCAGTATAATTCAGTGCCATACTATATTGCGTACTATTAAACTTTGAAAGGTCATAATCAGATGTGAAATACCGCTCTGTAGATATGTGTGATTCATAAGGGCCAAAGTATCTCACCTGGTTTTGAGAATAGAAGCGGTAAGAAGGGGTAAAGGTAAAAGCCTGACTAAGTTTAATCGCCAAATCCAGATTCAGCGTATGCGCATTTAAACCCCAGGTGTCAAGATAATATCTGTAATAACTTCTTAAAACAAAAGTCTCGTTAAGATAATAATTCATTCTGACTCCAAGAGGAAGCTTGAACCTGATGTTGGGCAATGTCTCAATCGCATCGGCTAACTGATACACTCCAGTATTTAAAGGAGAAGTATAATGGGCAATATCACTTGCAGTACCTATATAATACCTGGTTTTATCGGAAAAATAGATCCGATGATAGGGTGTCGAAAGCATTCCCTGCTGCAAAACCAGATCAAAAAACAGGGCCCCCTGTAATCTTTTATTAACGATCTGTGAGGCATAAAAGGATAAAGAGTAGGAATCCCGACCATTTTTGGTCCATGGTTTAGCTCCCAGGGGATCATAATTTGTTGAGGTAACCTTTGTTCCAGTCTGATCTAAAATTGAAACACCCGCAAAATAGCCCAGGTATTGAAATCCTTCACCAATTAGGAAATATTCTTTAAACTCAGTCGGATAAATTTTGCGCCATTGGTCAAGAAATACCGAGCCTTTTACCCCAACTTCAGTATTCTTTTCATTAAATAGTCTGGTAAAATTTCCTCCAAACCCGGTAGAAGTATAGGTAAACTCATCCGAGAAAAATAAATTGGCTCCCCAAATCTTATTACGGTCGTCGGAACTATGACTATAATTAGTGAGTATTGTATTTAACTGTTCTCCCCTCGAGGCTCCTGAGGAGGCAAGCCAGGGGGTTCCTGTCGGGTTGATTGCATTTTGAGGACCACTGGGTACCCCTCCGCCACCAGTACTCCCACCACCGGTGCTTCCCCCGCCACCAGATGCACCACTGGCATTAAGCCCTTTAATTCCCCACGACAAACTTTTCAAGCCATTTGTCGTATTGGACATAAATGGATTTATATTGCTTGAAGAGGCCGAGGTATAGGCAGATATTCCGGCATCAACAGTCAGAACATCATCCGCATTTAAAGGAATACTAATTACAATAGCGGTGGTCCGATCCGAGAGTTGTTCTGTTCCGATTCCACCGTTTACAGGTGAATGAACTCCATCCTGACTATACATACTCATTAAGAGGTCAACCTCTGTATTTTCCAATACCCTCTTTTTATAAACTTTGGTAGAATCGACAATCTGGGCAGTTAAGGAATCGACTAAACAAAAAACGCAAAATGCGTATAATAAAAACCTCTTCATAAAATATATCAGTTGCATCCGCATCCTCCACCTGTTTTACCTCCGTTTGCACCTGAGGCCCCTTCGCGATAAACCTGAAATGAACTCTCATACCTTTCGTTATCAAGCGATGATAATTTCATGTCCGGATCATTCACATAAATTTTTTTATACTCTTTCACTGCCACGCACGAGGAAAGAAACAACATTGCAATAAATAGGATTAAAATATTCTTTTTCATAGTTTAAATGGATTCATTTTTATGTGGTCCGATTCATAAATTTTGCCCTGCTCATCAACAACGACAAATTCAATACCTTTAAATTGTTTTAAAAGGCTAATTCCAACATCCTTGCCCATTACAAAGATGGCTTTTGTAAGGGCGGTTGAGAGCTCTGCATTAGGTCCGAAAATTGTAACACTGGAAATCCCCTGGACCGGCCACCCTGTCCTGGGATCAATAATATGGGTATATCTTTTCCCGTTAAATTCAACGAAATTTTCATAATTTCCGGAGGTCCCTATCGACTTTCCATTAAAAGGAAACCACGAAAAAACCTTCTCCTTATTGAACGGATTTGTTATTCCAATCATCCAAGGCTTTCCATCGGGCTGCACTCCCCAGGCTGTAATATCACCCGATGCGTTCATTATACCACCGGGAACACCCATTGATTTTAATAAATCTGCCCCTTTATCTGCACCATACCCTTTACCGATGCCTCCAAATCCGAGTCGCATCCCTTTTAGCCTCAGAAAGACAGTGGTATCTTTTGCATTCAGAACAATATTTTTATACCCAACTGTAGAAACAGCCTGAGCAACTTCTTCGTTGGTAGGAAGCCGTTTCATTGAACCATCAAACTTCCAAATGTGATTCATACCAGCCCATGTTATATCAAAAGCACCATCAGTCAATTCAGATATTTTAATACTACGAACGATTAAATCATATACCTCTTTATCAACTTTAACAGGTCTGATCCCTGCATAAAAATTTACATGCGAAATTTGGGTCGTAGAATCCCATTCCGAAATTAATCGCTCAATCCGCGTTACTTCATTTGCGGCAATATCTATCAGCTTATTACCTTCTGCAGGGCTATTGGCAATAACAGTTATATCATAATGGCAACCCATCAGCTTAAGTGTACGGGTATACTTTTCCCGGGCTCCAAGAAGTGATGGAATTAAAATAAAAAGGAAAAGGAAAATATTTTTCAAGGCTAATTTATTTCAAAGGTATGGATTAGATCAATATACGCCAAAGGTGACAAATTCTTATACCCCGTTGAACCGCGCATTTTCCCCTTTTTGTCAAGTATCACAACCAACGGGAATAACCCTTGCGGATTATATATTTCAGCCAGTTTATCATTTCTTTCCTGTTGCTCCTTTGACAGCGCATTCGCCTTTTTTTTGGGAAAATCGGCACGTAGTAAGACAAAATGGTCCTTTGAATATTTAATGAACTCCTGAGATTCCCAAATATTCTTTTCAAGTTTCATGCACGGAATACACCAGTCAGATCCTGAAAAGGTAAGGATTATATTTTTTCCCTCCTTTTCTGCCCTGGCCTTGGCAATCTCGATATTGGATTCCCAGGTTTGAGAAAATAAGGTTGTTGCTAAAACCATTAGAATGGATAAAGCTAAAATTCGTTTCATCGTATTTTAAATAAATAATAAGTACTCAAAGCATTCATCTTTCTTTAATAAGGCGCAAGATTATACAAATATTCTGTAACTCCCCCGCCAAAAGATACCCAAAATCAAATTTTAACTAAATTAGTTGTTTAGACATCTATTTTTTAACAAAGTTTAATGACTAATTGATATTTTTTCAGGATTAAACTATCAATTAGAAACCAATTGCCTCTTCGTTGAATTTAAATGATGTAGAATAGTTATAAATGGTTGCACCATTTTGTATTTGGCATTACCAAATAAGTATCAACTCAACCTAATCAATTCAATAGCTATGAAAATGATTGAAAAATACTTTGAAATAGTAATAGTCAAAAATTTGCAGATATAGGCTGGCCACTGGTTTTAGCTAAATCATAGCTTACCTAAAGGTTACTGGTTACCAAAAGGTACTGAGTATATAAATAAAAGTAATAAGGATTATTTTTGTAACCTCAAAAACAAGATATATTATGAAAAAACAAATTAGTTTTTCAGGTAAAGGATCCCGGGCAGACATAGGAGACATGACAATATTTCGTATTATACCCAACAGATATGCTGATGCCGTAGGTCCTTTTGTTTTTCTGGATCATATCGCTCCAAAGATCCATACCTCGCCAAATAAAAGCGGAACCGGTGCTCATCCTCATCGGGGTATTGCAACGCTAACCTATATTTTAAACGGCGAGGATGCACATTTAGATAGTGTAGGAAACAACACCACTGTATATTCGGGTGGCGTCCAATGGATGAAGGCAGGTAACGGAATAATCCATGACGAGAGTTTATCTTACGATACAAACACAGAGAATAAACTTACACACGGTTTTCAGTTCTGGATTAACCTTCCGGCTAAAAATAAGGCAGAGCGTCCCGAATACCTTGCGATTCAACACGATGAAGTTCCCTGTAAACTATTGCCGGAGGAAAGTGGCTGGATTAAGGTGATTGCCGGAAAGTATGAAAACCTACGTTCAACAATCCCGGATTATACTGAACAATTCATCTACCATATTCATTTGAGTGGGGAACAACAATATTCCCTGTATATTAACGAAGGTATGGAGGTTGCTGCATTTCTTCCGTTACATAGCCTGGCTGTCAACGATCAGGAATTTGGATCGGGTGAATTTATCGAATTTGATCGCAAAGCTGGAACTGTCGAAATTAAGAATCATGATGAAACAGCAGTTGATATCATTGTTTTTGGGGGCGAACCTTATATCGAACCCATTGTCGCCCAGGGTCCTTTTGTAATGAATACCCAGGAGGAAATATCAGAAGCATACCTCGATTTTTACGAAGGGAAATATGGGAAAATCAGCTATGAAAAATAAACCGGAAAGGAAGATAAATAATCATGCAGCCACCTTATCGCCTTGACATTATGATATTTGAAATTTCAGAGGTGGTTCTCCAATCGATAGGCTTGCCATGCGACTCTATCGAAAATTTTGCCACCTCTATATTTAACTATTACAATGATCACAGCTGCAGTTTTTACCTTTTGCCTTTTCAAACGCTTCCATACCCTCTTTTACAGAGAAATAGATTAAGCCCGCAGAGCCAATGGTATCGGCATAGGCAAATCCTGTGAATTCAAAAATCAGGCTCGATAAAAGCAAGACAATTGACATATAAATACAAACTTTCGTGCAATTGCTGTCCGAAATAATGGGTTCAGAATTTAAATGCTTCCCGACCCTCCTTTTCGCATTCATAAGCCAAATCATCACAATTATAGATATCACAGAGATGACTACTCCCCAAAAGGTTGACTCCGGATGATGCTTATGTACAAAGTTTAAAATAATACCAACTAGCAAACCTGCAAAAAGGATATAAAATGCAATGCCGGTAATTTTTAAAGCCTTTATTTCAAATTCATTTTTTGTACTACCAGGATTTTTCATGATGCGTGTGATCATTACCGCAATTCCCATTCCCGACAGAACCTCGATGAAACTATCCGCTCCAAAACCGAATAGCGTTAAGGTTTCATCCTGAAAACCGAGCATCATTGATACTAACCCTTCAATCACATTGTATAATATTGTAAAAAGGCTTAACTGATAGGCCCGTTTGTAAAGGTGGTTTTCTTTATCCATAGAATTAAAATTAAATTGGGATGATCGGTACAACAGAAACAATGACCTATTGAAGCATCAACAAGAAACATAGGGTTATGGTTGTATTTTAAACATACTATTTACTGATCCAAACTTTTTCCTAATTTTACTACTATTCTGTCGATTACGTCAAAATGCATTATATTTATTTGGTACTTTATCTAAATCTCTGTTAGTATGAAAATTGGCATAGCCTCCGATCATGGTGGATTTGAATTGAAACAAGAGTTAAAGCTCCGGTTATCCAGGCAAAATTACACTGTTGTTGATTTTGGGAATGATGCCTTGGACTCAGAGGATGATTATCCTGATTATGTGGTTCCCCTTTCAAGGGCAGTTGCAAACAATGAAGTTGAACGCGGCATCGCTGTCTGCGGAAGTGGTGTGGGTGCCTCAATCGCAGCAAATAAAGTAACCGGAGTAAGAGCTGCGTTAATCACTGATCATTTTGCGGCCCACCAGGGTGTCGAAGACGACAATATGAATGTTATCTGTTTGGGTGGAAGGATAACCGGTATCGAAACCGCTTTTGAACTTGTTCAGGCCTTTTTAACCGCAAAATTCACCTATGGGGAAAGACATCTGCGAAGACTGGTCAAGGCAGATCCATCCGGTTTTAAACTCCCGGATTAAACAGCCAAAAATTAAAGGTCAAAAAATGGGCTTTGAGGTTAAGCTTAACTAATTGTTGGCGCATCCTCAGAGTTAAGATTGATTTTCTTAAGATTAAAGTACATCCTGAATCTCAACCTGCTTCTCAAAAACACTTTTCGCAAAGGGACATTGGGGAATAATTGTAAGATTGTTTTCCCTGGCAAACCTTACACCTTCCATTAGTAGTTGCATACCGATATTTCTCCCTTTAAAATCGGGGCTGACAGTGGTATGGTCAATGATGATTTTTGTCTTATCCAACCATAGGTAGGTCATTCTCCGGGCTTCGGTTTCAGCTTCAACCGCTCTGAAATAACCGTCTTGACCAACACCGTGATGTTTAAAATTCATTATGATATTTTTAAATCAGTTAAAAATAGAGCAATTACACAATCGCTCGTTCCGGATAATCTAATTGATTACAAATTCAACATTTGCTTTCAGTCCAATAAATGCACCTACCGTTGAAATCGTTTCCTTGCCAATGCCAAAAATTATTCCGGTTTAGTTTCCCGGTAATTGTGAAACCATGGGAATATTTTTTGGAGTAGCCATTTAGCGCTTTACCATTATATACAACATCAAAGGTTATTCGCTTTGAAACCCCTTTGATTGTAATATCGCCCGTCAATTTATAGTTTTTACCTCCAACATTCCTGAATGAGGTGCTTTTGAAATTCATTTCCGGATATTTCGCAGTTTCAAACCAATTATCGCGTAAATCTGCGTCACGCATGTCAACCTCTGTGCTGATAGATTTTACATCTGCATTCATCTGAATTTGTGCATCTGAAAAATCTTCTTTCGTTGAAATTAACGTTGCGTCAAATATCTTGAATATTCCCTCAACAAATGAAATACCAAGGTGATTTGCGCTGAAGGAGAGACGTGAGTGGTACTTGTCGAAACTTAAAACCGACTGTGCTGACATAGCTATTGAAAATGAAATACTTAAAACAGCGATTAAAATAATTTTCTTCATAATTCTAAATGTAAAGTAGCAGGGTTCCTTTCAATAGAGAACCCTGCCAGTTGTTTAAATATCATAATTATTTACCTAATCCCAATTGCGTCATATAGGTCTGGTTGTCCCAGAATAATGATTCTTCGAACATAATACCATTTTTCCAATGTCCGATAGTACACATAGGAAGTTTAAACGATTTTCCGGTTGGCTGTATAAACTGACCGTTACCGATTGGCATTGGTTTGCTGAAAGTCCCTTCCATGATCCCTGTAACACAGGTCCATTCACCCGTGTTATTTCCGAAACGAATAGGGTGTACTTTGATTCTTGTGTCAGGTGCATACACAAACATGGCGCTTAGGTCTGAAATGTGTTTCTCTATGCCCGTTGTAAAATGGCCATCCGGCCAGTTAACCTTGATATCTTTTGAATGGCTCTCGTGCAAACGAACCCACTGCTGATTTGTGAATACCGTATAATCAAGTGTATCAAAAGTCACCAGGTTCTTTTTCAGTGTCGCTTCCCCTGCCGCATACTTTTTTAGAACGAGGGTCATTGAATCGATTTTCGCCTGCAATTCCCTGGAATGCCCTGCTTGTGCAGAAACACTTGTAATTGCAGATGTTGCGGCAATAAACAGAAATAACGCAATTGCCTTAATGCTAAACACGCTCTTTTTCATACTTTTTAATTTTTAATTCATTGTATTGTTTTGACACTGCAAATATGCACCCGGGAAAGTCATAAGCTGTGACAGAATTTAGAAAGGGTGTGGTATAATTCGGAAATGCCGCATTATGTAATAACAAAAATATATTGTCGCATTTTACAACTTTGTGTATTTGCGTATTTGTGTGGGATAAGAATTACGCAAAGACGCTAAGTCGCAAAGGTTAAGAATTAACAAATTAAAATTCTTAGTAGATCGAATACACGACAATAAATTATTCAAATTACGGAATACATTTTGGAAATGGATTTTTCTCCATTTTGCTAAAAAAACAGGTGTTGAAAACAGCGTTTATTGGTGCCACTTGGGGAATTCCACAGAGGAAAAGATAATTCAAAATAAGGGAATAAATAATTGCTGTCACCTATTGCTTCCACTATTCAGAAGCTGTATCTTTCGTTTTGTTATATCATATAAAACGAAGGACCATGAAAACAGTTATTTTATCAGTTACCTCTTGTCTGGTTTTTGCAATTATTCTTTCCGGTTGCATTAAAAAAGAAGCAATAATGCCTTCCACCGTAAAATCAGATGTTGTAAAATCGACCACTTTAGCGTTAAAAACATTGACCTTCTCAGGATACACATGGTTTGTTAAGTCGGGAGCAGGAATGGGGCCGGGGCCAAATAACTGGAACGAGAATAATGTATTTGTGGATGCTCTTGGAAAACTTCACATGCAGATTAAGTATTCGGCAACAACAAAAAAGTGGGAATGCGCGGAGATTTGGACCACTACCTCCCTGGGGTTTGGAAAATATGAGTGGTTTGTCGAAGGACGTATTGACTTGCTGGATAAGAATGTAGTTGTAGGCCTGTTTAATTATCCAACCTCATCAATTGGACCAGACGGAACCAACGAGATAGACATCGAATTTGCAAAATGGGGGAATCTAAAGAATAAAATGGGAAATTTCACAGTTTGGCCTGCTGTATTGGGGTATTCCAATGCGACTTTTCCTTATAATATTTCACTCACAGGAACCTATACCACTCACCGGTTCAACTGGTCGTCAACCAGCATTATCTTTCAATCGCTTAACGGCTGGAGAACGGACGATACGAATATTATTGCATCGACAACCTTTGCGCCTGTAGTTTCAACAACGTCATTGATTCCACAGATTGCAGAACCCTTACATATGAATTTATGGTTATTCAAGGGTAATCCCCCGACAAATAAAGCTCCAGTTGAAGTAATTTTCAGTAAATTCCAGAAATATTAATTATCATCAGTATTAATAACTATTGTGTTATCACGGACTGAGCTAACGGGGCCAGGTTATTAAATTGTATTGTCGCTTCAATTCCATAATGATCAGAAAGATCAGAATCAATATTCTTTATCCGATCCTTCATCACACAGACATGGCGCTCAATTTCCTTGATTGACTTGGTATTACGTATCAATACATAGTCAATTAAAAGCTTCTTCCCGTTTTCTTTTTGGGCAAGTTTATTGTCTACCTCATCAAAAGAGCTTTGCGTATCTCCCCGTAAGATTCCATTTTCTGCATTTAGGAGGTTTAGCATATTACGGTAGTTCACTTTGTCTTCAAATTCAATATTAAAATCCCCACAAACAATTTGAGGTATGTCGTGCCTGGCATACTTTTTCAAAAGCTTATTTGAAATCTCGCTAATTTGGGCACTTCTTACTTCATCCGGACTATCATTTTGAAGGTGGGTTCCCAGCAATTGAAAAGGCTGACCTTGCCAGCTCCCTTCGAACAATACAGCCCCCTTACGCGCAAAGGCATCGATGCCAATTCGATTTCTAAATTCAATCTGCTCCATTTTCTGCAACGGAATCTTGCTAAGAATCCAGATCCCGCTATTGGTCCTTAAGGAGAGGGCAGATTCATTGGCAGGGCCATACATATAGGGGTAATCTCCCTTCAATTGACTTCTTAGAATCTTTCGCGCGCGGTGATCAAACGCCTCTTCAAATATGATGATATCATAATTGTAAGCAACTATTTTATGAGCTATTCCTTCGGCTCTTCTACAATTCCAGTGAATCCTGGAACAAAACGGGAGCATGTAGATGTTCCATGTCAGAATTTTAAGTTCCCGAAGTTTCACCAAAGTGCCAGAAGATTCAGGAACTGCCTGGCAAGTTTTTCCCGGGCTAATTGCCAGCACTATTAACGAAATAATCACCAATATCCTGAATATCCTTTTAAATTTCATTATAAAAATTTCAATAATGTACCTCTTAACCTATAATTAAATCAAAATAGCGGATACCATGACCACATTATCCTTTTGACAGGTAAATATTTGAAAAAATATATTAATGAAATGATACAATTAAGTTACATTTATATTACATGTTGCAAGTGCCGGTTCGTAGATGTATAGATTTTTATAAGTATCTTTTCCTGTTGAAAACGAAATCAAAATAACCAACATCCGATCAACCTAATTAACAATCCACTAATGACTAATTGCAAAAATGCTCATAACAGGGTTGAGATCCAGCCGAATCGATGTAAAAAGGTGTCCATGATCATCTGTGGACAAGGTGGAAGGCCATATGGTAATGTCCCCGGTTTGAGGATCTCACTTATAGAGCGTCAGTTTACCTTTTAGGCAGACGATCGTATTTACGGTTTTTTTTGTAGAGTTAGCAAACAAATAGATTTGCCGCATATCCTTCATTTTTATGCAAATACGAGAAAGCCCCAAGTTCCTTGGCCGGAAGATTTCTGTATTTATCCACCCCAAGTAAAATATCAGTATCTGGTTTTTCAAGGGAAGCGACTTTTGTAATCCTAACATCAGGGGCGGCGATCAACGCATCAATGGACGTGCGCAGATTTTCAGTATTAACCTTTCAAATAAAGTGAATACATCCCCCATTTTGATTGGTGTGAATGAAATTATCTGTTGGCAGATTGGTTGCAGAATTTAATCCGAAAATCTGCTTTGTGAGTTCAATAACCTCAAGTGCATAATTCCGAAGATGTCCCATTCCAGAACCAATCGTCAGGTTTTGCATCCGGCTTATTAGCTCTTGAACGGAACCAGTCCCTACAAACCGGAATTCCCCAGGACCTGAGGAGCTGATTCTATTCAGCTGGGTCAATGATATCCTTTGAAGTAATTTAAACGGCTGTTCCTGGCAGAAACATTCAAACATGAATAAATAGCTCATTCAACAGCTACCAACGGTTAGCAAGCAGATTACTGTATGAAATTTGAAATCATTCTTTGATTAATCGGAGAATCGAATCGTCAGAGAGGATTTGATCTATCTTTGAGAGTTGCCAATCGACAATATAGGTGTATTCCTTAACCCTGAGCGTTGATAAATAAAGTAGTGAAGCACTCCCACGTGAAGAATTCTGACAATTCAAATTCGTTGGGATTAAATTTTCAATTATGTGCGCGCTCCATCCTGATAGGCTGTTTTTGTAATGACCAGGGTTCAACTTTAAGTTCGTTCAATAATTTCACAATTGTTTAACTTAATTCATATGATTAAAATATAGAATTAGTTTTTTAGAAACTTATTGTTGATATTTGTATACAAACAATTGTAAGGCAGAAGGAATATCCGGTAAGGAATATGACAGCCATACAAAATCTGACAACTTTCTAAACAATAGCTAATTTTCCTGTTATGAAGAGTCATACTTTTTCAGCTACACGCCGTAAGTTTTTACAAACTTCAGTAACAGCTGCAATTGGAGCTCCACTGCTCCTTGGATGCACGAGAAAACCCGGGAAACCCAAAAGCAAACTTAATCACGCCTGTATCGGGGTTGGAGGAATGGGATGGTGGGACTTTATGCAATTCAAAGGGGATCCAAATGTGCAGATTATAGCTCTATGTGATGTGGATGCCGAGAATCTGAGAAAGGCCTCCGAAGCCTTTCCTGCTGCACGCACTTATGCCGATTGGCGTGAACTTCTTGAGAAGGAAGATGACAATATTGACTCTGTCAATGTTGCTGTACCCGACCACAGTCACTTCTCAATCGCCTATACCGCAATTAAAAAAGGAAAACATGTTTATTGCCAAAAACCGATGTGTCATGATGTAGCTGAGGTTCGGGCACTTACTGAGGCATCCATAAAACATGGCGTAATTACACAGCTTGGCACGCAAGTTGCTGCAAGAATGGATGAGCGAAGAGCTGTTCAGTGGCTTAAAGAGGGAGCAATTGGCAAAGTTAAACATGCCTACCTCTGTTCGAACCGTCCAGGCATATTGGAATATAGGGCCTTTGGACCACGTCCTTCACATGGAGAGGCCCCCCCTGCAAAACTGAACTGGGATCTCTGGATTGGTTCTGCTCCTTTCCGCCCGTTTGTCCCTGAAATTTACCATACAATGAAGTGGAGGGCATGGCAGGACTTCGGAACGGGATGGTCGGGCGATATTGGGTGCCATATATTTGATCCCGTATGGAAAGGTCTTGGATTAAAACCACCTCTCTCTGTGATTGCGGAGGTTCAGAAGTCATGGAAGGACTCTCCCGAAAGAAGATCGGATACCTGGCCGCAGAGCAACCATATCACCTGGATGTTTCCGGGGAACGATCTCACTGAAGCGAATGGATTACCGCTCGAATGGTTCGACGGAGAATTTTATCCGCCAAAAGAGATCATGGACTTATATCCCGGGAAGGAGTATCCAGCCGAATCCTCTATGTTGGTTGGTACGGAAGGGGCCCTGCTTATCCCACACAACGGGATCCCCGTTCTTCTGCCTGAAAGTAAATATAAAGATTATAAATCACCTCAGCTGGAAGCTCAGAATCATTATTACAACTTTGTGGTTGCATGTTTGGGAGGTCCAAAAACCGCTTCTCATTTCAAACAGACCGGACCTATGACAGAAGCTATTCTTCTGGGAACGGTAGCAATTAGGGTGCCAGACCGGCTGCTGAAGTGGGATGCTGTCAACATGAAGTTTCCTGACGACCCGGATGTCAATAAATACCTTCGTCGCAATTACCGGAATGGATGGGGAATGGCAGGATTCTAGGGCATTGTTATCTCTGCGATTTGCATGGCAAGAAAACTGCATAAAATGGCAAAAAAGAAAAAAGAAGATTCTGAAAAACCAATGACGCCTGAAATTATTTTTTTATATTTGCACCCTCAATCGGGGGATTAGCTTCCCGAGGATTCGGGACTAGAGCGTCCTGATGCAATCGGGGAGGTTATCGGTAAGATTACAAAAATTAGATTTTAAGTTCTACAATTTAAGGGGGGATTAGCTCAGTTGGCTAGAGCGTTTGACTGGCAGTCAAAAGGTCATCGGTTCGATTCCGATATTCTCCACTGATTATTAAAGAGTTGCAAAGAAGTTTGCAGCTCTTTTTTTATGACCCAAATAACAAACTAACCCTTAAATTTGATATTTATTATCTGAAGAGGGAGAATCTTGAAAATTGTAGCAGTACAGACAACGGCGTAAATTGATTAGATAGGTCTTTCAAAGATTTTCTTTCGTTATTTCTTCTGCAACTTTGTTAATTATCTCCTCAAGCTTTCTGATCAATTGTCCAAATTCAGGAGATGTGAGATCATCAACCGTTGAAGATTCGATCGTCCGGATGTCCTGCTTCAATTCATCAATACCAAACATATCAATATTTGATTTTATACGATGTGCCACCGATTTAACCGTAGCACTGTCCCCTTCAAGCCATGCGGCCTTTATCTGCTTTACGGCAGGAGGTGTTTGATCAACAAAAGCTGCGATCATATCTCCAATAAAATCGGGACTACCATGGCTAAATTGAGAAAGATAATCGAGATTATATAAATTAGACTTCGTGTATGACTTATATTCAGATATTTCAACAACATCGTCAGTTAATTTTAAGCACTTCAGAATCGCTCTGAGAAGAACCTTTTCTTCGTAGGGCTTTGTAATATATCCATTCATCCCAGCCAATTCGCAAAGTTCAAGCTCAGCTTTAAAGGCATTTCCAGTAAGTGCAATTATCGGAGTTTCAAGTTGCATCTCCTTCCGAATTACTTTTGTTGCCTCAAGTCCACCCATTCCAGGCATCTGAAGATCCATCAAGATCAGGTCAAAGGAAGATTTTCTCAACTCTTCAATGGCCTGAAACCCATTGTTCGCCTCAGTTACTTTGATGTTATGAAATGAGAGCAAATCCTGAGCAACTATACGATTTAGATCATTATCTTCCACAAGCAGAATATTTTTATCTTTAAGAGAATCCAGACTTATAGGAAAGGTTTCAACTTGCATTCTACTTTCATCTGCCTCTTCCAGCTCAATTTCGATTTCAACAGAGGTGCCAATCCCCAATTGACTTGAGACGGTAATTGACCCATTCATCAATTGTATCAATTCATAGGTTATGGCCATTCCTAATCCGGTACCCCCATATTTCCGGGCGGTAGAGAGATCGCCCTGCGTAAATTTATTAAAGATATTTTTTACAAATGAAGCCTCCATTCCAATTCCGGTATCTGAAATCTTTAATTTCAGCTGATGAACCTTTGCCTTCACTCCTGTTATATCACATTCAATTGCAATACTACCTTGTTCGGTATATTTAATTGAATTGCTGATTACGTTAATAAGGATTTGCCTGATTCGGTTTGAATCACCAATATAAGCGGGAGCGATTGTTGGGGATATCACTTTCAAAAGTTCCAGTGACTTTTCATCAACAGCCGGCAAGAGTATTGAAATTGTTTCATTAACAACATTCCTCAGACTGAAAGCATGCATTTCAAGGATCATTTGTCCCGATTCGATTTTTGAAATGTCAAGGATATCATTTACGATTGAGAGGAGATGCTGGCTTGCAGTTCCGGCATTTTTAATATACCGGTTTTGTTTGAGCGAGAGTGGCTCGCGCGAAATTTCCCGGATCATCCCAATGATCCCATTTAAAGGAGTTCTTATCTCATGACTCATATTGGCCAGAAATAATTCCTTAAATTTGCTTGAATTTTCGGCATTAACTTTGGCTTCAAGCAGGTCTAGTTCAAGCTTTTTTTGATCGGTAATATCAAGATGGATTCCTGTGGATCCAACCAATTCCCCGAGGTCATTATAATTTGGAGCTCCGCTTATGAGCCACCATTTTTGCTCGCCATTTTTAACTATAACCGGTAACTCATAGGCATCTGCTATATGTTGCTTTCTTAACTCATTTTTGATTTTAATCTGGTTTCTGTTTTCTATCGGAATCAAGACCTCTGAAGCATTTCGACCTGCCAATTCATCAAAATCATAACCACTCATCGTGCAGAACCTCTGGTTGGCGTATTGAATTGTATCATCCTGATCAACTTCGAGCAAACCAAGATTCATATTTGCGATGATGTTGCGGTATTTCTCTTCCTTAATTTTCAATGCCATCTCTGCATTTTTCTGGATTGTAATATCGCTATGCGTGCCTATAATTTTCAGCGGGTTACCTTTTGAGTCTTTTTCGATAACTACCCCTCGGTCAAGTATCCATATTATTTTTCCATCTCTCCGAAGCAAGCGGTATTCCAGGGCATAATAGTCAATCTCATTATTCCTGATTTTTTTGTCATTCTCGATAAGCAAATACAGATCCTTCTCATAAACACTTTGTCTCCATAAATTTTCATTTTCAGAATTCTCTTTAAAGTCATACCCCTTTAAATGTGATGTAGGATTTGAGAATATCGTTTCCCCTGTACTGTAATCGGATTCCCATACATTATCACCCAGTTTTTCAAGCGCAATTCTAAATCGACTCTCAAACTCTTTAAGCTTCTGCTGAGTCTCTTTTTCAGTTGTAATATCTTCCTCAACAGCGAAGTATTTTATTAACTGACCATCCTTATTCTTCAGTGCCTGCCCTTGTATCCTTACCCAATATGGTCTTCCCAATTTATGATAATTCAGGATTTCACATACATAGGGTTCCCCATTGGAAATCTGGGTCTTCAAATAAGCAATTGTTCCCGGATCACTATCCTTACCCTGCAGTAAAGAGCCGGGCTTTTTCCCTTTTACATCGTTAATCGAATACCCGGTCATCTGCTCATAACTCTTATTGACCCACTCAATTTTACCCTCCTTATCGGCGATTACGACTCCATGGGTGTTTTGCGCAGCAATTGACGAAAGAATAAGCAGCTGATCCTCTTTTTCTTTATTCTCAGTTATATCCCTGCCGTAAATATTAAAGTAGCCGTCACTGAGAAGTGGCTTTATTAAAAATGAATACCATTTATTATCCGATTTTACTTCAAAAATTTCCCTCTCTTTCTCTTTATCAGCGCGAATGGTAATCTCACGCCAGAATTCAGTTGCTGAATAATTTTTATTTTTAAACAGAAACTCTGAGAACTCTTCAGCAGCAGGATTTAGCGTGAGGACATTCCCCTGAAGGTCAATCCGAATGAGGGGATCGGGGCTTTGCATCGGGAACAGGGCAATGTCATGGATCTCCTTTGCAGCATTTTTAAGATCATTTTTTTGTTTGTTGATGGTCTGCAGAAGTTTTTTGAGCTCTTCGTTGGTGATCTCCTGTGTTTTTAAAACATGAAGAAGATCTATCATAGGATCATGATAGGCAAAATCATCCAGTCTGAGCTGATTCTCGATCACCTGCTCAATAGATCCATACCAGGGAGATCCAATAAATAAGATTAGGTTTCCTTCGGAAATGAGTTCAAACTGTCCGCGGAGGGAGGTTTTCCTCAAATCATTACACTCTATTACAACCAACTGATTCATTAGCGATTGCAAAGAATTATAATCCATTTTAGGGACTTCAGGTCTTTTTATGATAAAGTTTTCAGAAAAAGACTTTCCAATGGTTCCCGGGAAAAGCTTTTCTATCGTTTTCCCGTTAGATTCGACAACCATTTGTGAATTTATAAGAATATAAAACGGGAAAATCCGATCAAACTGAGACGATCCAAAGGATATGTTATTTACCATAATATTACCAGCTTACTTTAAACACTTCATGAGTATCACCTGCCATCCTACTCTCGATAAGCTCTATTTCAACCGGCGTATTGTACATCTTTCCCAAACCGTTAATCAGACCTCTTACAAATTCCTGTAAACCTTCCCTTTGGGAGAAATAATGCAGGTGAATGCTTTTATCTTCCTGATGACTAACTTTAAACTCTGGGGGGGTAAGCTTAGGATAAATAAGCATAATCCGGTTGTGGAAAATGGGTAGGTTTATTAAAAACTCCTTTAAATTATTACCACCTGCCTCCATTAATCCACCATACTTTTCTTTTCCTGTCTTTAGTACCCACCACTCTCCGAAGGCTTGCAGCACAAGATCAAGAGAAATATCCATCTCTTCACTTACAGCACCTGCCAGTTTGAAAGTGATGTCATCATCATACGGTTCGTTACTGATAAAGAAATCCACTTCCAATCCACTTCGCTCTTTAACCTTTTCCCATCTATCTTCTCCAAAACTGGATTTTACAAGATCTTCGATAGCCTTATTTACAATTCCGTACATATTACAGGAATAAAAGGGTTTTTATAAGTGATTCAATTACTTAAAAACAAAGATATAAAAGAAATCACAATATTTATTTACGAATAGAACCTTAAAATAGGTAGGTTGGCGGGATCCAACAGACATTGGAAAGTTCTTCTCATAAAACTCGCAAATATGGAGAAGAATGCAAATTCACCCTTTGTCCAGGATAATAAGGAGATAATGTAATGAGGGAATATCTTACGCTTAATAGGGTCATTAGAGTTAATTAAAATTTTACAATTAAGATCTTCGCGATATCTGCGTGATAGTAGAATTAACTTTGATTCATAAAAAAATAAAATTTCCATAAGAAAAAGTCATTTCAGGTAATTCACACCAGACTTGGCTTATCCATTAACCAGGTCAGACTTTCACTATCTGCTCAGGCTCGCGTATTAACACAGCTAAATTATGGACCTGAGTTTTTCGGATAAAATAATCCCCCCCTGGGCCATATTTTCGTTGGGATCCTCCCTGATGAAGATGATGACTTCTTCACTTGGAATTCCGATATGTTCACATACCGATTGGGTAAAATCCTTAACAATAATCTCTTTCTTCCCTATTGAAAGAAAAGGACACTCTAAAGTAATCACTACCATGACATTTTTTTTAAATTATTTGAAATTTTGATTTGAAATACGAATAACTGGTCTTAATCAATTCTAATCGGGAATATCACAATTGGTATTCCAAACTTAAAAAACCTCTTCTGGATTGAAAATATTGTATGATTATGAAGCAATTGTGATAAATAAAAAGTTTTAGAAAAGACTAATTGGCTCCCAAAAAACGTTGGATTTGGAATTAGCGGCATGAGCTTTTTCACCATCTTATAAACTTCATCAGCAGGATCAGTTCCAATGGTCCATAGACTCTTGCCATAAAAACCGAAATGATTGGCGATATCAACATATTTCCTTCCATCGTCCTTCACTGACATTTTGAAGTGGTCAAGTTCATCCGAACCCCTATAGAACTTGGAGTTCAGGATACCTACCCTTATAAATATATAATTTTGATAGATCGCCATAAAACTCTCATTAATCCTTAAAAATGTATGAATACCAGTCCCTCCGAACTCCTTTACCAATATGATAGCTGTTTTGGCCTTGGGGTTATATTTCAGGAGCTGAGGAGTCCTGCTCCCATCGTTTTTTGGCAAATGATCAAGAGCGACATGAAGGTCTGCGATAGCTTTCTGACAAACTTTCATATAGCGAACGGTTATATTTAAGTAGTGCCGTTTTATACTGATTGTCAGAAGGATAAACAGGCCAGTAATCAGAAGGGTAATCCATCCACCATCTCCAAATTTAATAATTGTAACCGAAACAAGTATCGTGAATGTCAAAATAAATCCAATTCCGTTGATCGTAAGTTTACCTCGCCATTGGTCCAGTTTAAGGCGCTGGATCCACCAGTGCCTTACCATTCCAAGTTGAGAGATCGAAAAGGTTATAAATACATTGATACTATAAAGGACAATCAGAAAAGATACCGATCCCTTGGATAAGATCATAAGGACAATAGCTGAGATCCCCATCATCATCACTCCGTTCATATTTACAAGGCGATCACTCAGCGATGCATATTTTTTAGGAAACCAATGATCGAGGGCCATATTCGCCATGATCCTGGGACCATCTAAAAACCCTGTCTGCGCAGCTACAAACAGTAGTGCAGCCTCCGATGCCAGCGTAATTCCGATAAAACTACTTGACCAGACCGATCCCCAGTTGGCAGTAACATTGTCAAACAAGACGGCATTTAGAGTTTTTGATGAACTAATTTGCACATTATAAAGCGCATACGAAATCATAAGTCCTAATACAATAAATGACAATGAGAAAGCCATCAGCATCATCGTTCTCCTTGCTGTTTGCACCTTCGGTTCACGAAGTACAGACATTCCATTACTTACAGCCTCAATTCCAGTAAAGGTGCCTGCACCCATACTATAAGCTTTAACGATGATAAACAGGGTCCCCAAATACCCGACTTGCGAAATTGAGGAATGCAGCTGACTTGATGTTTCATGAAAAGCAGCCTGAAAATTATTGGCTTGTAAAACAATGGCATAGAGAATTACAAACACATGCATAATAATGAAAATCACAAAAATTGGAGTAAGTGATATGACTGACTCCTTTACTCCCCGAAGATTTAGTAAAATAAGAATGCAAACACAAGCTATTGCAATACCTAATTTATATACATGCAAACTCTGCGGCATAATGCTGAAAAGAGCATCAGTGCCGCTTGAAATAGAGATCGTAATTGTAAGAATATAATCGATAATCAGAGCGCAACCCGAAATCATCCCAACAGTTGGAGAGATAAGTTTGCTTCCGACGATATATCCTCCACCACCGTGAGGAAAGAGTTTAATGATTTGGCTGTAGCTGGTACAGATTATGAAAATTGTAAAAACAGTTCCTATTGCAACAAAAACAGCGAGCATTGGATGTCCTGCCAGGTGGCGAAATGCCTCTTCGGGGCCGTAGCAGGAAGACGATATTCCGTCAGCCCCAAGACCAATCCAGGCAAAAAATGCGATTAAGGAGAGTTTATGAAAAATGGATTTATCCTGTAAGGTTCGGGCTTTGCCAATAAAAACCTCCTTAAATCTCCCATTAAATAGAGTTCGGTCTTCTGTATCAGTCATAGAACAACTTTATTTAAGTTATTAAATCTCTGACAACCAATAATCTTAAAAGCTATTTAATTAAGATCAAATTGATAAAGTGATAAGCAGCAAACAATTTTAAGAAGTCGTAGAGCAAATCTGAATTAGCTTTACGATTGATTAAATATAATAAATATTTGACGCTATTTGAGTGAAATTGGAATAATAATTTGACTTTAAATTCATCTAATCGGTTCTTTAAAGGGATTTCCTGTAACCAAATTCACCTTTCATTAGGCGTGATTGAAAATATTTTCCGACAATGGCCGGTGAGTAGGCTGACTTATGTATTGATGAATCAGTTAGCCTCCGGGCTGTTACGATCTCAGATTCCTTTTAAATATTGCGTTGAGGTTGTTGGTTGTATCATCTGCTCAAGTTCATCCCTGGCACCTTGATCTCCATTGAGAAAACTGTTAAAAAGTTGGATTAACAAGGATTTATCAATTTCATTTTGGATCTTTGTTTTAATCTCTCTTAAATCGATCATAAAGCCGGTAAAAAGTTTCGGCTCATCAGTTACGACAGCCGTATTCAGGAAATTTATTTCATTGATAAGATTATGGTAGTTTCCCTTCGTTTTATGAATGATAAAAGACTCTCCTTTTAAATTTGTGATCGATGATGATTTCTCACAGTTTTGAATGCAGAAATCAGTAATTTCATTATTCTCACACCCTGTAACCTGATGAAACAGGCATTGCCTGCTTGTCATAAGCACAACCGGATGATAGATGCTATAGTAAAGTTTGAAACCTTCGGGAGGGGAAATTCCGTGGATTTGCGACCTGCTGAGTTCATTTGATATAAAAGCGCCATAACAGTTAAAATTCTCCTTTAGAGTGAGAAGACTAAAAGAATTTACAATATTCAGAAAAGGACCCGCGATCCATTTGATTCCCATCTTATAAGCCTCATAACCTATACCAGTATTGTTTGTCACGATAAGATCCGGATTCACCAGCTTCAGAAATTCTAACGCGGCAGTGTAGTCCTCACCAATTAAAACAGATGGAAACCAGGGATAGAGCAGCCTGTTTTCTAAAAAAAGAGAAATAAGCCCGGAAAGCTCAATTCCAAAACTCTCAGGAAGCTGATAAAAGACATCTGCATAGCACTCCCCCAAAAGGTGCAAATCCTTGATGGAGGAGATTAAAACCGAAAGAGATGGCTTTATTACAGTCCGGTGAGATTTTTCCGGATAAGGTACGACTACCGGATCGACAAATTCTTTTGAACCGTTGAGGTTAAACAGGATTTTTCTTTTGATTAGTGTAAGTTCCTTAAACGGTAAATAAACACCACTCCTAAGGTTTTTAATAACAAACTCTGCGATGAAATATTCCGTTTCATTGATCGCCTTTAGTCGATTGAAAACTATTTTGTAATTTAATGGTTCAGTGCCTTTAATATCAAGATTAACATCTGAAAAAACATAAAATGAACGATCGGAAGTTCGTACTGTAACCTTTAATGGTGAACCATTCTCACCAGAAATATCAACGGTCAAAGGTTCCTTTGCTAAAGAGATTTGCTGTAATTCATTTTCCAGAAAGGCTTTTAAATCTTCCTTTTCAGCATAAAATTTCAGATGTGCCAATTCAAGCTCAGCTGCAGAGGCATACGAATTAATTTCGGACAAATGTTGAATCGAGTGATCCCGGGGATTATCAATAAACATCCCTTTTTGAATAGTCCCTCTGAGGAAACCGTTTGAAAAATCGCGATTGAAGACCTTGTATAACTCCACGTTGTCTTTTAGACGTTCATCCTGACTATCAAAATATTGAAGCTTTTGTATCCAATTGATTACAACCGTATACACATAGTCAGAACTCTTAATTCTCCCTTCAATCTTCAATGAATCCACTCCGGCATCTGAAAGTTCTCTAAGATCAGACCATGCAGAATTATCTTTAAGATTCAGTGGGTAGTCCTTTCCGGCAGAGGTAGTCAGATACCGATCCCGGCATGGTTGACTGCATCGGCCGCGGTTTCCCGAGTTTCCACCATGTACCGAACTCAAATAGCAAATCCCGGAGAAAGAGATGCAATATGATCCATGGACAAATACCTCTGTGAGTATGCCGTGTTGATGTGCCACCAGGGTTAAATCTTTGATTTCAGAAATATTCAATTCCCTTGAGAGGTTAACCCTTGAAGCATTGAGTTTATTTAAAAAAAGGATCTGCCCCTCATTATGTGTTGTGAGTTGGGTGGATGCATGTATTTTCAGACTTTTGAAGTATTTGGACAATAAAAAAAACAGTCCCAGGTCCTGAACAATAATCCCATCAATACTTGTATTCACCAGCCTATTTAACAGGGCGATAAGAGCTGGGAATTCAGTCTCAACAATAACAATATTAAGAGTCAGAAAAACCATGCAACTGTGCTTATGAGCCAGATGCAAAATCCCCTGCAAGTCGTCAAAGCTGATATTTGAAGCACGGTTTCTTGCATTAAATTTATTCAGTCCGCAATATACAGCGTCGGCACCGGCAAGAATTGCAGCTTTTATGGAGTCAGTGTCTCCGCCTGGGGCCAGTAGTTCTATTTTGCGTTTCACGTACAATAGTAAGTCAACTTATCTGAAAATTCAAATTTTTTATCGCGTTGGCATTACAAGTTCATTTGATAAATTGGATCCTAGGATTGGGCCCCGCGAATTTTATTCGCGGAAAAAAAACCATTTGAAAGTAAGCGATTGAAAATCGCTTGACCCGGCCGGGTCGCGCGAATTGCGTTCACGCCACATTTAATAAGGGAGTAAATAGAATCTGCCCCATGCTATATCCATATCATCACGATACTAATAATCATCAGACAAAACAATACAATACCTAAAATCAGATGAGCCTCTGCCGATTTCAGCAGCTTTGCAATCCAATCTCCAAATAAAATCCACAAAATCATGCATGGGATACCCACCATCCCAAATATCATTGAAAAAACAAAAACGCTTAAATGAATATTGTCAAAATGGGGTAAAAATGCGCTTGCACCCCCTATTGCCATGATCCAGGCCTTGGGATTCACAAACTGCATGAAAAACCCCGCAAAAAATCCAATCCTGGATCCCGAATCTACAGTATCAACAGAATTAATTTTGCTTAAAATGACAGCAAGATAAAGTAGCCAGAGAGAACTTGCGATTTTAAAATAGAATTCCATTGCAGGATGTTTGGTGATCAAGCCAGCAATACTGTACCCTGACAAATACAATAATACCATAAAGCCCAAGAAAATCCCTGCCATTAGTTTACCTGAATCCCGTAACCCATAATTCCGTCCGTAAGAAAAAAGCATATAGTTAATTGGTCCGGGAGTAATTGTCGTGACAAATGCAAAAATCAAATATCCTGTAAGGTTATAGCCTATCATTTAAGGGAATTTAGCTTATTTAAAAGTCAAAACTAATGTAAATTATCTGTTCCATTCTCTTTCGGGGTTACTCTATTGATATCTCTCAGCAGATTTATTTTTAGTCTTTCTAAATTACATACTCCCGGCCAATTTAGAACATCTGCCTTTCTTGTTGGAAAAATCAAATAATACAGCATTAACAACCTATATTTTAGGATATTGCACGGATCTAAAAATCCAAACAATACGTCACAGACTCTCTGTAAAGTCAGCAATTCCATAGTTAAAATCATTTTAAATACCATCCTGCTCATAGGGTTGATATTAACTATTTTGTATGTTTACGAAAACTTTGAAAAATAAATTTTTTTCTGATGATATTCTTTCTCATAAGGAATGTCACTCTGAACTCACCAAAACTTATAAGGAGGCCTTACAATGGACAATGTTGATACTGTTTCAACAGATGTGTTAATTATCGGTGGCGGACCTTCCGGCCTTGCAACCGCAATTCATTTAGCAGATACTTTTAAAAAAAACGGAGAGACTCATCGGATATTGCTGATCGAAAAGGGGAGCTCCATCGGGAGTCATATCCTTTCCGGTGCAGTAATCAAACCCGATGTTTTTAAAGAGTTACTGCCCGATGTGGAATTTTCAGAAATCCCTTTTAATGCCAAAGTCACAAAGGACAGTATGGTACTTCTTGGGGAAAAGAGCCACTTCAAAGTCCCTTTTCATGTTCCTTATATGAATAATCTGGGTTACTATACTGCTTCGTTGGGTCAGATATGCAAATACCTTGCTGGAAAAGCACAGGAAAAGGGGGTCGAAATATACACCGGTTTTGCTGTAGATGAAATTTTGTACCGTGACGGCAAGGTAATTGGAGCTAAAACCAAGGATACCGGACTCGATCACCACGGAAACCATCTGGAGAATTTTCAGGCAGGAACAAGCATTGAGGCTAAAATTACCGTTTTCGCCGAAGGTCAAAGAGGACCTCTCACTCAAATGCTCGTTAAAAAATTCAATCTTACCGAAGGAAAAAATGAGCAGGTGTACTCCCTTGGATGCAAGGAGTTATGGTCGGTTCCGGAAGGAAATATCAAACCGGGAGAAATATACCACACCTTAGGTTATCCGCTACAGACAGATGAATTTGGGGGTGGTTTCATTTACGGATTAAACGATAACAGGGTGGCTATTGGGATCGTTGTCGGACTCGATTATAAAGACCCGACCTTCGATGTTCATGATGCCATGCAGATCTGGAAGACCACCTCTTTTGTTTCAAAGATCCTTAAAGGGGGCAAACTGGTAGAATATGGCGCTAAAACACTTCCTGAGGGTGGTTATTATGCCATTCCAAAATTGTATGTCGATAATGCCCTTATCGTTGGTGACGGCGCAGGATTGGTTGCAATGCCTACCCTTAAAGGGATCCATTTATCGGTGAAGTCAGGAATGCTAGCTGCTCAAACCATTGCAGATGCGTTAAGAAATAATGATACTTCAGAAAAAAACCTGTCGAAATATGAAGCTGCTGTTAAAAGTGGGTTTATCCGCAAAGAGATGTACAAAGTCCGCAATTTCAGACAAGGATTTGAAAAGGGCCTAATCATCGGAGGATTACATTTTGGAACACAACTTATCACAGGTGGTGCAGGTTTCTTTGGCCGGTTAAAATCTCATGCCGATTATAAGACCACTTCAAAATTAAGTGAACTGAAAAAGAAACCTTTTAAAGAGCGGTTTAAAGGAAAACTGGAGTGGGATAAGGTATTAACATTCGACAAGGCCACAGATGTCTACTATTCAGGCGTTTACCATGACGAACAACAGGTCGTTCACGTAAGTGTAAAAGATCCAGCAAAATTTAAGGCAGTAAATATCGACCAGTACGGAACGCCGGAGCAATATTATTGTTCATCCGAAGTATATGAGATCCATACAAACAAAGCGGGTGAAAAGGAACTTAGAATTCATGCTGAAAATTGTATGCATTGCAGAACATGCGACATAAAATCTCCTGGACTAGGTATTACCTGGGCAGTACCCAACGGAGGCAATGGTCCGGATTTTCAAAATATGTAGCATTTAAAAGATAATCAAACGATGGCTTTAACAATTATAAGTTTAGTAAAACAGGTTCCGGTACCCAGTGAAATGCGAATGGGTGAAGATGGGCTCATGGACCGGACCAAGGCGAAATCAATTATTAATATCGATTGCCAATTCGGTCTTGAAGCGGGTTTGCAACTCAAAAAGCAGCATCCCGATGCCCGGTTAATTGTTTGTTCAATGGGTCCAGGTTCATTCGAGACCTCTCTAAAAGCAGCAATTGCAATGGGGTACGACGAGGCTTACCTGTTGTCGGACCGTAAACTTGGGGGGAGTGACACCTATGCCACTGGTCTGGCAATCTCAACGATGCTGAAACATCTTGGCTTTACAAAAGATTCCAAAGAACCTTATATCATATTGGCAGGCAGGCAAACCAGTGATGGCGATACGGCACACGTTCCTTCACAGGTGGCCGAAAATATCGGAATTCCTCAGGCGACCTTTGTGGAGAGTGTAAAATCTGAAGGCGAAAGCAGCGTAATTGCGAAGCGGATTATCGAAGGGGGATATCAGATGATGAAACTCCCAATGCCTTGTGTTATCTCCTTAACGCCCACCGGTATTCCTCCGCGTAAACCTTCGTTAAGCGGAGCGATCAAAGCACGTAACCTCAAAATCACTACATTTGGAATAGATGATATTGGATTGGGCACCGAGAAGATCGGAATTAACGGATCACCAACCATCGTAGCGAAGGTGATTAATATGGTCAGCGAGCGGCCGCCAATAACCCTTTCAGAAGGGCATAACGAAGTCTCTTTGGTGGATAGCCTGATTGCCAACCTAAAAAAGGGGGGAAATGTTCTGCAGAAGAAAGAAGACGTAGAGAAAAAAGAGATCGACCGTCCCGATTTTCCTGAAAAGGATTTCAGAAACGGCGCAAGCGGGATAATCACCTGGGCTGAGATTACCAACGGGAATATTTCAAGACCATCACTCGAATTGTTAACTCCTGCAAGAAACCTGGCAACCCAGTTGGGGAAGGATACCAAAGTTATGACACTGATCATTGGTAAAAATGTCCAGCCATTGGCTCAGACCCTGATTGAACACGGATCTGATGAAGTTATATTTGTTGAAAACGACAGGCTGGAAGAATATCTTGTGCTTCCGTTTGCCTCCATCTTCACACAGGTGATCAAGGAACGGAATCCTGAAATCGCCCTCTTTGCAGCGACTACCTCCGGCCGTGAATTAGCTCCCCGAATTGGGATGCGCACCAGCAGCGGAGTAACTGCCGACTGTACCGGTCTTGAGATCGGACAATATGTCAGTAAAAAGGAGAAAGTCATATTCACACCAATCCTTGAATCACGCCGACCTACCTACGGAGAGAGTAAACTGGCAACAATTCTGGGGTTTGTTTGTCCGCAGGTTTCAACTGCCCGTGCCGGCACTTTTGAGGTTCCGGAGCGCGTTGTGGGAAGAGAAGGGATTATTTCAACTTTCAAACCTGTTTTGGATGAAAAGGATTTTGTGGTTGAAATTCTCAAAACCGTTCGGGGCGAAGGGGGATTGCAGAATCTTTTCGATGCCGACATCATCGTTTCAGGTGGAAGGGGAACTACAACAGACAGTCTTGGTCTGATTAAAGCTCTTGCTGAAGCCTTAAAAGGTCAGGGAATCAATGCCGAATGGGCTTGCAGCCGTCCGGTTGTTGACGAAGGGATTACCGAATATGCCAGACAGGTTGGCCAGACCGGCAAGACTGTGCGACCTAAAGTTTATGTGGCAGTGGGTATCTCGGGTGCCATCCAGCATATTGCGGGAATGAAGGAGGCCGGGACTGTTATCGCAATTAATCAGAACCCGAAAGCCAGCATCTTTAACAACGCCGACTTTGGAATCATCGGAAATTATCAGGATATTATACCTGAACTTATAGAACGTGTCAAAGGGGGATTTACTTTCGGTATTGAACCTAAAAAATAATTGGATCGTTCCAAAAACCTAATTGGCTGCCCCTTCGTTTTAAATCGGAGGGGCACCTAATTTATAAGAAAATAACCTTCATTCAATTTATCACGTCCAATATTAGACTATATTTCAATGATTTAGCTAATTTATACCAATATTAAATCCCTCCCGGGATTATGCAAAAAGTGATCAAATAAATCAAGCTGAAATTTTTTATCCATCAATTAACTTCGCTGACCTTCGATTCTTTGAATTGCTAAAGATTTATTGCAATATGTCAGGCTTAAGTATTTTGGTTTTATTTCTCGTACAAACAATTAATTTTGCGATGCGTTGATAAAAATACTTTTCGCCTCCTAGACACCTATATGCCAAAAAAGGTCCCAGAAATATTCGTTCGAAGCATTTTTGTGTCCGCCGGCTGGCAGATAGTGTTTTAGTAATTTGGTGGTCTTTTTTAAATTCTTAATTTCAAAAAAATGAAACCTTCACCATACCGTTGGGTTATCCTAATCGTATTAATGCTTGTCACTTTCGCGACCTCCATTCAGTGGTTGACTCATGCAGCTGTGGTCCGCCCGGCAGAAGTATTTTACAAAGGTCAGGTAGATCCTGCTTCCTTTATAAATATTGATTTTCTGGCACTTTCATATATGCTGATCTTTTTAGTAATGAGCTTTCCTGCATCCTATATTATCGATACCT
This sequence comes from uncultured Bacteroidia bacterium, assembly GCA_903918045.1. Lineage (GTDB taxonomy): Bacteria > Bacteroidota > Bacteroidia > Bacteroidales > Prolixibacteraceae > JAAFHB01. Next base: position 13,158 of record CAIXCY010000225.1, on the reverse strand, counting down.
ATGGAATTAAAACCGGACTAACCATTGGATCGGTGATGGTTGGAGTTTTCAGCATCACCAAGGCCATTTATGCAACCAGCTTTAATGGGGTCGTTATTTCACAGCTAGGACTTGCGATTGCTCAGCCTTTTATTCTGAATGCAGTTACAGCAGTGACTGTTCGTTGGTTCCCTTTTTCAGAAAGAGGACTTGCCGCCGGATTGGCAGTTCTGGCACAATATATTGGAATCATCATTGCAATGCTGGTTACACCCTTACTCGTAGGCTCCCACCCTGAATTGGCAAATTACGGCACCGGTTTCGCACAAATGTTATGGATATACGGTATTCTATCCTTAGTTTCATCATTGGCACTAATTCTTCTGATTAGAGAAAATCCGGAAGGCTACGTGTATCCTGTTCAGGTTGATTCCGGGTTCAGAAAAGGGATCCGGGATATGCTTTATAACCGGGATATGCAAATTACCCTTGTATTGTTTTTTGTTGGGCTGGGTATTTTCAATGCCGTAAGTTCAATGACCGATCGTATTTCCGAAATGGCCGGAGTCAAAGATTCAGACGGATTAATCGGGGGAATAATGCTTATTGGCGGAATAATCGGAGCACTGATCCTTCCACTGCTTTCCGATAAATTCCGTAAAAGAAAACTCTTTTTGGTAATCTGCCTTATTGGAATGGTCCCTGGGGTTTTTGGATTGGCTTTCGCCGGAAATCTGGGTTTAAATACCGGGAATACCTATTTAATTTTGCTTATTTCCTCTTTTGTCCTGGGATTTTTTGTGATGAGTGCAGGTCCTATTGCTTTTCAATACGCAGCAGAGGTAAGTCACCCGGTGCCGGAATCGGCATCTCAGGGTATCCTTCTCTGGGTTGGCCAGCTTTCGGGAATGTTATTTGTTGCCGGAATGAGTATTGATCACAACGCTTACCTTCTCACCTCGATGTATGCCTTTGCTGTCTTATCGGTTTTAGCGCTGATGAGTGTCTTTTTCCTGCGCGAAAGTCCGATGATGGTTGCAGAAACTGTCGCTGTTTCAAAATAAGCATCTGAAAATAGCCTGAGCTTCGTAACCCGAAATTTATTGAGGTATTTGCCCATTCTCCTCCCGGACAATTAAGTTATCCGATTTGGACATTTCATTCACAATCCGCCAATTGCCACTATGCAATTGCCAATGCGTTAAATAGGTGCCCGTAGCCACTGTTATTGAATTAACATTTACGCTCCAGATCCCTCGGTCGATCGCAATTGAATCTGAAATTACCTGTGACAATGACTTAGTAAGGGCGAATCTCAAACCCCGGTTGTATAATTGTAGGAAATATTCATGAATCCCTTTTCTATCATTTAAGGTCGAATACTGATCCGGCATATAGCATGCATTTTCAGAATATCGGAAGGATATCGAATCAATTTGTCCGGTATTAAACCATTGAACGAATTTAGAAGTTGAGCTGGTACTTTTAAAATTCTCAAGAACAGCCAATCTTGACTGAGCTTTAGTACTGGAATTAAACAAAAATACCAGGAACGCGGACGCGACTAAAAATAGGACAGACAAAATCATTAACTTTTTCATTTGGAATGTTTTAAAGTTAAATATATCAATCACATAGTCATAAAATTGCAGTGACCTTCTGAATATCGCAGATTTAGTCAGACTGAATCTGCCAGAAATTGCATTCACTGGGTCTGAAACAGTGTAATCCAGAGCTGCAAAGATTATCTTAATCGTATAGCTCCGGGGGGTAACTTCACCTGATTCTATCCTCTGAAGGGTTCTCACATTCAAATTACACTTTTCGACGAGCTCTTCCTGTGTCAAGCCCTTAGCTTTTCTAAGTTCTGCAATTCGTTTCCCTAATTCCGGTTGTTTCATGACTCATTGAAATTTCAAGCAAGATTATAACAAACTTTAGGTCTGTCCAAGAAATATTGATGTATTTACCCCGACATTTGAACGGCTTTCACATGGCATTTATATAAACATCCGATTTAATGCCTGCGATAAGCTAATAAAATTATTATTGGTATGATATTGTCTTCAAATAACTCTCCGGAGTCATTATTCCAAGTGAGCTATTTTTAAATGGCTCTCAGTCAAAAAAGAAGTCTAATATTACGTCTGTGTCAATAAGAACCCATTTCATATTTTAAAGATATTTTTCGGTAAGTCTTTTAGCGAGTTTTTTTATAGTCGATATTTTTGGAGCTTTAAACAAAACTTTTAATGCTTTCACGATCGGGGTAAGGTCAATATTTTCATTACTATTTTCTTTTGTAATCGCTTTGAGTTAGTTCTCAATAATATCGAATAAACTTCGACCCTTGTCACTTACATATTTCTTTCCCCTTTCGATAATTTCCTGCTCAATCGTCAATGTTAATTTTGTATTCATCCGACTATTGTTGTTAAATTCATAGTTTAAATAGGGTTTGCAGAAAAACTATTTTGAACCCCTTCAGGGCTCCCAACACTAACATTATTCTTTACCTCCAGTTTCGTTTCACTTCACTGGGGGTTATTCAAATATAATCCTTTCAGGATATTTATTTAAGTTGGACATATTGAAAGTGAACTAATTACTGATCACTTCCGGAGAACTAATTGTTTTGAAAACTGCCCTGATTTTCTGCTGACTCTCGTCGGGGAATTCACAGTCAAATTTGAGGGAATGCTTTCCCGGAGTTAATTCAGGAACAGGCTTACCAAGTGGAATCTCTTTAGTAAAGCTCCCCTTATCATTATACAATTTCAACTTTCCTCCATCACAAACGATTGAATATCCTGCTTTAAACTCACCGGGCAGTTCAAGTTTATAATAACCATCCAGTTCTAACCATGGGTTATTGATGACCCCCTCTTTTCCCATGATGGTGAGGCTAAAGGACAGTGGTTGTCTGGCATCCTTGTTCTCAAATTCCCATTCGGCAAAAGTGGGTTGACCGGGTTGGAGCAATTGTTTGGAATGTTCAAATTTATATTTCTTAAATGGGTATAGTTTCCATTCGGCACCTTTTTTATCGAGGTGAAAATCATTTTCAGGATTCTTCAACCTGGCTACCTGGTCAGCAGAGAACAGTTTCGATCTGTAGGCTTCCTGCCAAAGCCTGATCAATTCGAGCAACTGAGAGGTATTAGGGTTTTTTCGAAGACTTTTGGATGAAGCAACCATTGCAAATCCGGCATGATAACCGGCAGCACGGGCCATCATCCATTCGATATCTTCAACCGTTGTAGTGGCGGAAAGGAGAAACCATCCCAGCATATTGGGCATATAGTTCCGTTCCAGCAGTGGCTGATTTTCGAGTCTGTAGTCGCCCTGTGATTCACGGAATCCGCCATACCACGGTTCGCCCCAGTTCCAGTAATGACAGATATGCCAGTAAAAATGGCTCGACCGGCTGGTTCCGTTTACGAGTGTATGGTTGGTTTCACGGAACACCTTTTCGGCAAATGCCTGCATACCATAATCACCCTCGCCGGAAGCCATGCACCCTTCGTGACCGTCAAAATCCATCTGGGAGACACCGGTTTCAGAGAAAAAGCGGCCAAGATTCCCGGCAATCTCCTGTTGCAATTCGAAGTTAGGAAAGAGTGTTTGGTATGGATAATCGAGCATCATTCCTGCTGTTTCACCCTTTTTATGATTAGTGGCTACAGTTCCAAAAGCGCCACGCTGACATTCCATTAATTTATAGGGCGGCTGAGGTGACACTTCCCGAAAGCGGATGATCTCCTCCCCGATTCTTACGGCATGCAGCGTGCTAGGTTTAATATTTTTAAAATACTGATCGGAGGTAACTGTTATCTCTTTTGCAGAAGCATCAACCGATTCACTGAGAGTTGATGATCCCGTAAGCGCGAGACGTTTATCCGGAATAGGGGTAACATACGGATCATTGGTATTGATAAAGGTACTCAGGGTATGAACACCAATTCGCAATCCTAATTTTGTTGCTTTATCCACACACACCTTCATCCCCATATTCCCGTTCGGAAAACTCTTCGGATCGAGGATAAAGTGGCCCCACGACTTAAAAGGGCCTTCATGATACAGAGAACTCAAACCAGCCTTCTGCGTATAAGCCAGCATAGAATCGATATTTGTTTCATTGAAATCACTGATCAGGTACCCCCTTCCGGTTTCGGGAGATTGCTTTATCCAGATTCCATTAATTGTCGGATGTGGCAGCCCTTCAGCGACTTCGATTTCGCCGATGCGATTCAAAACCTCTGCTTCCGGGCAACCGAAGAGGGCAATCTTCGAACCCAACGTGGTCTCATTTAGAATCGGATCAACCGCCATGTCCGGATAATTTTCACCCCAAACGGTAATTCTACGCGACTTGGAGCGATCTAAACTAAAGGCTTGCAAACTGCTTCCGTAGGTTTGTTTAATTGCAACTGATCCACGGGAATTATCAGCCCCTTCCCCATTTTTGAGTAATCCGCCGATCGTCTTTGTATTTAAACACTGAAGTCCGATTGCATATTCGCCATCACGAACAACACCCACAACCTCCCCGATAGTTTTGTCGATTATGGTTGGATATGGCCCCCATATTACCGCATTAACCTGGTTTTCAGGGGTAAGTTTTACCAATTCGAAAACCAGATGGGTCTTTTTTTGAGAAACCAGAATCATTGCAGTAACCTTCGAACCAGGATAATTCAGTGTTATGAGATTGGTTGTATTGTTAAAGGATGCGCGAGTCACTCCCATCCATTCGTTACCAATCCGGATAGCCAATAGGGGTCCCGGTTCACTTTCTGGACAATAGTTTTTGCCGGTTGCGGAATTAATCAGTTCTGTTATTTTGCCAGTTTCAGAGAGTGTAATCCTTAAGCCAGATGTCTCCAGTTTAATGGGTTGCGCCATTGCAAAAGATACAATCAGAAGGTGAAGGTAGAGAAGCGTGATTATTTTTTTCATCTGTATATAATTTGTTTTTGAATTGCCAGATAGCTTGCCCCGATCCATCGGGGGAACTCGCCATAGTTAATCATGTTTCTGTGTGAGAAGAACGCTCATGGCTCGTTTCATTTGTTCAAGCATTACTACAAAATTTGTTTGTCTGTATTTTAGATATTCAGCTCACTTTGCAACTGTTGTTATTCTTAGTTCTATTGGATTCGGGTAAGAACCTATCAGTTCGCGAGCTTTATGGTCATTTCAAAAACTCTTTAAACCAAAAACCCGAATCTTTCATAGTCCGTTCAAGGGTTGTAAAATCGACATAAACGAGTCCAAACCGGGTACGAAACCCCTTATCCCATTCGAAATTATCGGTTGGCGACCAAACAAAATAGCCATTTACATTTATCCCGCCTTTTTTTGCTCTTAGGACAGCTGATAAATGCTCCTTAAAATAATTAACTCTTTCCTGGTCGTGGACTTGTCCGTTTTCAACCTTGTCGATAACGCATGTCCCATTCTCTGAAATAATCAGGCTTTTAATTCCCTTATATTTGCTGAATTGTTTAAGAATCAGGTACAACCCATTCGGATATACTTCTACATCGAGTTGATTGACCGGAACACCCCGTTTTGATGCCGGAACCTGGTTGGCATGAAGCCCTGGCATTAGCGATTTTTTTGCAATAGTTCTGAAATAATATTGTATCCCGATAAAGTCAAAGTCGAAAACCATCCGTTTCTCATCTCCGGGCTCATACAGATTTCGCATTTTTCTTAAAATTGGGATTGTATCCTCGGGATATCCAAGGCCTAAAGTTGGTTCAATAAAGAGTCGGTTCATGAGGGCATCCAATCTTTTTGCCGCTTCGATATTCTTCTTTTGCTGGTCAACGGGTTCAATCCAGGATGTTATAAAAGCGGTTCCGATATTGGCACCGGGAACATTTCTACGGATTATCCTCCCCCCTTCAGCATTGCATAACACGGAATAATGAACAGTTCGCATAAAGGCTTTAATGCTCTTTCGCCCCGGAGCAAAATGACCTTGCATATATCCCATTCCCGTATAGGAGAGTTGCTCATTGAGCACCATCCAGTTTTTCACCTTATCGCCAAACGCGCGTGTTACCACATCCACATATTCTGAAAACCAATCTATTACGTTACGGTTAGCCCATCCTCCCCTGGCCTCCAAAATCTGCGGCATATCCCAGTGATAGATCATCACCCAGGGTTCAATACCCTCAGACAAGCATTTATCGATCACTTTATGATAAAAATCCAGCCCCTTTTGATTGACTTCACCCGTTCCCGAAGGTAAAATTCGTGACCATGAAAGTGAGAACCGGAATACTTTAAAGTTCATCCTTTTGATCAGGTCAATATCTTCGACGTAACGATGGTAAAAATCAGTAGCATTATCTCCATTTTCCCCTCTCTCAATCTTACCATGAAGGTGTGAAAAATGGTCCCAATTGGAGTCACTTTTCCCATCAACATTCCATGCACCCTCCGTTTGATACGAAGCCGCCGCCACTCCCCATTTAAAGTGAGTCCCAAAATCTGTTTTTGAAAAATTCAACGGTGCAGTATAGGGTGACAAACTGGAAGGACGAAGCTGATTGTTCAGAAATAACAATCCTGCTCCGGCCAACCCTGACTTTTTAATCCAATCTCTTCTGTTCATAACTGCAAGTAAAAAAAATCAGGGGAATTAATTGTACATGTCTGATAAATCTTTTTCAGATTTTGATACAGTAATTCTATCTTAATGTCTCTATAGACTTTGTTAATCAGGAAAGATTCTATATTCGGCTATAACTTTTTAAAAGCAATTAAATCAAGCACTCCATCAGGAGATTCAACTTTGCCTGTTATTTTCGAATTTTCAAGTTTTCCCGAAACCCTGATATCTGAACCATCAATATTAACAATCAGACGAAGCATATCTTTTGAGAATTGGATTTCTGCCACTTTAAGTTCCTGGCCATCTTCGAATATTACTTTCGCGGATAGTATCCCTTTCACTTCAGTGACAGTCAGTGCACTTTTCACAAATTGCGTCGGGGCATCAGCGACCTGCACGCTCCATACTCCCAGCACATTTCTAGTATCATTGGCAAAAGTCATTTGAGTCATTCCCATGATGGACAGAATCAACATTAGAAAAAAATTATTTTTCATAAAATCATTTTAATAAATTATTAACAAATTGATCTGTTGCATAATCCGGTTTTAACCAAAATAAGAACCGGAGCCTTAAAAATATGAAGATAATACAGATTTATTGGCGTCGGCCCAATTAATTTTGAAATTTTTGCTGAAGTACCATTTTACAGTAATCTTTTAAATTAAGATCCTTAGGAGAATTTAGGCTTCTTGATTTATGATTCTCCCAATGTTGACTCTGCCTGGTCGCAAGAGCTGAAGTTACGAGACTACCCGAGAAGAGGAGTAAAAGCAGCAAATGGGAGGAGGTGACAAAGCCTTGTCACCGGTTAAGGAGCACCTTGTTGATCTCAAACCAAAGAATACTGTGGAATCCTGCTCCTATGCGAAAAAAGCCTCACCTGGCGAAATTGGGTCAAATTGAGCGGAAAAGGGATTTTTAGGACCAAAAATAAAAAACCAAGGCACCTTCAACCACCCATTTTACAGTTTTATTTGAGGTTGCCAGAATCTGGAAGATAATTCGTGACCATGACCAGTTTGTAAGGATAACAGTAATGTTGGCCGCTATAAGCGAAGTAAAAGCCAGTGCTCTGACTTCACGGTCTGAATAGACGGCACAATGACCAATATACCCAATGCAATTCAAATATTGGCAGCTTTGAGTGCAGGAACATCATTTACTCTGTCACCCGTCATCGCAACAATTTCGTTATTGCGTTTCAAGGCATTGACTCGCAATAAGAATAGCTGTAGCGGGTTAGTCTCCGGTAATCAAGATCACCCTGATACCTGCCTTGTATGATTTGGCTATGGCTCGAGGCACATTTTCGCGGTCTTGATCCTATTCCTCCTCATAATTTACGAAAATAAAATTATAGGGTACCGGTGATAAAATTATGAAATTTCCAATCGAGGGTGAACAATTCTTTATGCCCAACGGCTAAGCTGCCGTAAGTTATTTCGAAATCTACGAATACGTTGGATTGCAGGGGAATAAAATAGTCGGCGAACTTTTGGAAATTCAATTTTTCCGAATTCGTAACCTTCTGCCTTCAGGGCTTTAATGGCGCGGGGAAGAACCCAATATAAATGATCAGCAGCCTTTTTTGAGTCATGAAAAGTAATTATACTGCCAGCACGTGCAAAATCAAGCACATTTTGAAGTACCTCCTCCTTTGTAATGTTCTGGTTATAATCACACGAGATAACATCCCACATGACTATTTTATAGCGTCCTGAGAGATACCTGTATTGACCTCGTTTCAACCATCCATGGGGAGGACGGAACAGGTTTGATCCGATTAATTTATCTGCCTGAACAATATCCTTGTAATACGTAAGATTATCTGATTTCAATCCCTGAAGGTGGTGATAGGTGTGATTCCCAACGGCATGACCCTCTTCAATAATTTGCTCAAAGATCTCCGGATAACGAAATACGTTTTCTCCAACTGCAAAAAAAGTGGCCTCAATATTATTTTTACGCAACACATCCAGCACCCAGGGGGTCACCTTCGGGATAGGACCATCGTCAAAAGTAAGATACACCGTTTTGGAATCATCGGGCATCCTCCAGATGGCTAATGGAAACCAATTGGTGATGTAGTGAGGAAGGTGAACCTGAAGTTTAAATCTCATTCTCTGGAAGTTCTATTGACCCGGATTTTTATTATTTAGCGACAAAAGTAAATAATTCTGATTAAAATAAACAAAAAAATTATTTTTTTAATCCTTCTCCTGCCATATCTGGCTGATAGATAGCCAATAAATCATTAAGACGTTTTGCAACTTCATCGCTTAAAGCCTTCTCTCCATAATGTGCAGCAACGTTACTCAACTCACGCATGATGTAAAAAGAGCGTTGTAGTTCGTCCTGAACAGAGGCGCGGAAGCGGGGTTCAAGTGTAAAATAGTATTTCAACTCCTCTTCACAATTTTTCGCCATTACTTTCACAACTTCGTTCCCTTTTTTGGAGGCCGCAGGGAAAGTATTTACCTCCAGGGCCAAACTATCTCTTGTCGCATTTTTAAGTGGAGTGTGTGCTGCCTTATAATAGGATTCGACCATCAGAAGGTTAAAATAGTTATACGTAACTTTATCATTGGGAACTAATTCATTGCAACGATCGAGAACTGAGATTGCAGAGTCCCTTTTCCCTTGTTCAAGTAGTCCGTCCGCAAGTCTGACAAAACTATTTCTTACATTCATCGACATGCGAACGTTATTTTCATCCAGATAAACTTTAGGATCGTTCATATTGCCCCACTTGAATTTATTAATAATATTATCATACATTACATCAGTACGCACTCTTCCGACCTGACCATTGGTGGCAGGCGTTTTAATTGGCACCAGACGGTAGGCAAAGCCCTCTGTCTGAAAATAATCCTGGAGGTTGAGGTATTTGTCACGCCCTACAGTTATTGCAAAATAGATTGGTCGTTTCCAGTTGTTGTTGGCAATCATATCCAGAATCATTAACTCATCCTTGGTGAGGTAATTACCTGTAAGTTTAATCTCCATCTGGGGAACAATTTTATCAGCATCCTTTGGATCAACAACATTATTGGCAAGAACCTGAGCCTTATCAACGGGGTATATCAATTGTCTTGTCGGAAAGAAGGAGGCATTATCAGCCTGTGTTAATTTGGTTCCCGGGTCTTCAGAACGGACAAAATCCAACGCTTCTTTAAGATTAACGGGTCTTTTAATCTGATCCAGGACATAAATTACATCCCGTGTTCCCTGTACATATTGATTATGTTCAAATTTAATAGGTAAGGGATCAGAATCATAAGCTTTCCGCCTCATCTGATCGACATACCAATCGGTTTGAAAATAGCTTAAGTTACAAACACGAACATCAGGTCTTATCCCTTCAACAATCTGGGCATACCAAAGTGGGAAAGTATCGTTATCGCCGTTTGTAAAGATGATTGCATTTGGAGCGCACGACTGAAGGTAATCGCTTCCGAAATCACGGGCGGTAAAACGACCTGAGCGGTCATGGTCATCCCAATTTTGATTGGCCATTAGAACCGGGACAGCGATCAGAGAGATTGTTGTTGCTGCAATGGCGCTTATTTTTGCCGGTGATACTCTATTTAAAAGCTGGTAAAGTGAAAGAACCCCCAACCCGATCCATATCGCAAAGGCATAAAAAGAGCCTGCATAGGCATAATCCCGCTCACGTGGCTGCAATGGTTCCTGGTTCAGATAGACCAGAATTGCCAGACCGGTCATAATAAACAGTGACATGACCACCCAGAAATCTTTCTTCCCCTTATTCCCTGCATTAAACTGGAAGAAGAGTCCAAGTAATCCAAGGATTAATGGGAGCATATAGTATTTATTCTTACCTCTGTTATTGGCAAGTGAGGATGGGAGATGATTCTGATCCCCAAGACGAATTGAATCAAGGAAATTAAATCCCGTAATCCAGTTTCCGTTAAGAATATCGCCATTCCCCTGGATATCATTCTGACGACCGGAGAAATTCCACATAAAATAACGCCAATACATCCAGTTGATCTGATACGTAAAGAAAAATGTAAGATTCTCAGCAAAAGTAGGTTTCATCAGTTTCTGAGGTTCCCCTTCCCGGTTTGTCACCTGGATAGGTGTTCCTTTTATATTTGCCCAACTCTGGTACTCTTTTACATGCTCCGGATTCGAACTGAACATGCGTGGGAAAAAGGTGTTAAACTGGCTGTCGTAATTTGGTGATTGCTTATAATCTGAAATTTCGTATTTCCCGTTACGTTGAATATAATTGGGGCTTCCCTTGGAATATGGGTTCTCATTGTTGAGAGGCGCATTATAATACTGACCATAAAATACAGGTTTACTCCCGTATTGTTCACGGTTTAGATAGGAAAGCAATGAGAATACATTGTCAGGATTATTCTGATCCATTGGTGGATTAGCCGACGAGCGAATAACAATTAAGGCATAGGATGAGTAACCAATAACCATTACTGCAAAACCTAAGATGACTGTGTTTGCGAGAACCTTTTTCTTCTCCATTGTATACTTTACACCCCATATAATTCCTCCGATAAGCAATAAAGAATAAATAACTGCTCCGGTATTATATGGCATTCCTAATCCATTTACAAATAAGAGTTCAAACCATTGAGCTACAATGATAACTCCTGGAATGAATACAAACATTACCAGCGCCACAAGAAGCATGGAGATACCCACAGCGATCGCGACGCCAATTGGAGTAGTTTCATATTTTCTGAAATAATAGACCAGAACCACAGCCGGAATAGCCAGCAGGTTTAACAGGTGAACCCCAATTGAGAGTCCAATCAGATAACAAATGAAAATGATCCAGCGGTTGGCATATTTCTCATCCGCCTCATTTTCCCATTTGAGGATGCACCAGAAAACAAGTGCCGTAAACAGGGATGAAGTTCCATAAACCTCCCCTTCGACGGCAGAAAACCAGAATGTATCTGAAAAAGTATAAGCAAGCGCTCCAACGGCTCCGGCACCAAGGACAGCAATCATTTGGGGAAGTGAAAGCTCTTTATTGATTTCGCCCATTATTTTTCGGGCCATGTGGGTGATTGTCCAGAAAAGAAACAGTATTGTGAAGGCGCTGGCAAGGGCCGAGAGGACATTAGCCATCACTGGAACCTGGGCATGACTCCCTGCAAACATAGTAAAAATACGACCCATAATCATGAAAAGTGGAGCGCCAGGCGGGTGACCAACCTGCAGACTAAACGCTGTAGCAATAAACTCAGGACAATCCCAAAAACTGGCAGTTGGTTCAATAGTCTTAAGGTAAACAATGGCAGCGACCACGAATATAAACCATCCGATAACCATATTATAAAACTTATACCCTTTTGTCTTCAAATTACTTGCGTTTATCATATTTTCCGGCTCTATTTCTTTAAAGTATATTAAAAACGATCTCAAAATTGTGGCGAAGATACCAATAATCTTAATCTCCCCACCTATAATGAAGGTTAACATTATCATTTATTAACTTTTGCAGGCATGAAAAGAGCAGATTTCTAATGAAATGAACAAAATAACCGAATGTTTCTATTTTTTAGCCCAGATCAGTTTGCAACAAAAAAAAAGTTCGTACTTTTGCAGCCGTCTTAAATAATAAGACAATATTGATTGACCCGTGGTGTAATTGGCAACACGTCTGGTTTTGGTCCAGAAGAGTCCAAGTTCGAGCCTTGGCGGGTCAACCATATAACTGTCCTGTGGTGTAATTGGCAACACGTCTGTTTCTGGATCAGAAGAGTTTAGGTTCGAGACCTAACAGGACAACTGAATATCAAACACTTATCTATTCATTTAGGTAGGTGTTTTTTTGTTTTCTGCCGGTTTTTTACCGGAACTTAAGACATTCAGAAAAGCAATTCATTAAACTAATTGTCATCTATTCTTACTTTTACCATGCTTATTTCTGAGATGATGAACCAAAAATTTCAAATAAGTTACGGGGCGCTTCTTTAAACGCATTATTAAAAAGATAAACCGACACCACGATAAAGAGAATAAAACCCAGAACAATCAGCAATTGTATCGCTGAAGTTTTTTGAATCTCATGACGATCCTTAACCTCACAAACTTCACCCGGACAATATCTGGCCTTCTTTCCGTAGTACCATTTATAAAACAGGCACCCCAGACAAATTCCAAATGCCGATTCAAAAAGCAGGAAAATCAGACAGATCAGGCAAATCAGACCCGTGATCGGGCTATATGAATTGACAAATACGACCAGAACCAGCATAATTAGTACCAAAATCAAACCGATAACCCAGGCAAACTTCTTTTGAGCAGCACCGACATATTCGGGGACTTGTCGGCTAACAATCAGCCTTCCAATGATTAAAGTGGGTGAAAAGCGGGGATTAACAAAAACCCGGATTATAAAATCGAGAAGAAAGGCGAGAATAAAATATTTCAGAGCCAAAAAACTATGGGTCGTAATTGCCAACAGGACCGATAAAAAGGCAAATACAAAGAATATTCCAGCAGCAGCCCTGATTTCACGTTCGTTTAGCACCGGTATGTCATAGCCT
>CAIXCY010000224.1 GCA_903918045.1 uncultured Bacteroidia bacterium | reverse complement strand
TCATTCCTGCAACGAAATGAAATGTTGTGGCACCTACGTTCTGAGTATGTTGTGTCAGAATTCTTCCACCGTAGGCAAAATCGGCCTCATTTAAAAAATTAAAGGGGCGGTTCTCTTCTGTGTTTCTGGAGTTCAGAAATGTTGATACCGAATAATCCCATTTAACCGGATTTTTATAGTGGATGTTATATCCTGCAAATATCCTGTCAGGATGTTCATATCCCCGTGTTTTAAGCCAGTTGGAGGCCGCCTTGCCTGGGTTTCGCATGAAGGTTACTGAATCGACTGAGCTTGGAATCTGAGCCCTGATTCCGGAGCCTGAAACAATTAAATTTCCTGCGAGTTTCTGACTGAAAAACTGCTGATAATTAATAAAGAATGAGTTGCGGCTATATTGACTATTCTGTCGGTATCCATCACTTTCTATTCCTGAGACAGAGAGCAACAGATTGCTTGCAGGAGTCCCTTTCGACCAGGTTAATCCGTTCTTCAGATAGCCAAAGCTGCCAGCCGAACTGATAAGTTTGAACTCCTCCCTGTTATATGGAGACCTTTGCGGATAAAGGATCACTGTTCCTCCCAAAGAGGAGCCATAAATACTTGAAGCTGGTCCACGTAAAATCTCAACCCGGTTGATATATTCCGGATTAATATCGTCAAAGGTGGTCTCCCCTTCAGCGCTATACATGGGAATATCACCGAAAAAGAGTTTGATTTTTTTGGTCCCGTAGGGATAGCGGGAACCTATTCCTCGCAAGGTGAGTTTAATGGTTCCGGGAGAACCTTCCTGCATCACAATTCCCGGAACCGAATTTAGGGAAGAGGCGATGTTCATAGCTGAATTTTCAAGCCGCTCACCCGGTATTACCGAGATTGAACCCGCAGCTGCTTTGAGCTGCCCTGGTGTTCCATAACCAGTTACCTCAATTTCAGACAGATCGACTAATGGAAGATTTATTCGATCAAACGAAGTTCTGCTTGTATCGGATTTTACAGGCAGTGGGAGTCTTGCTGTCTGGCCTGACAGTGAAAGGGCAACAAGAAATATTGGAATGATCAGGATAAGCTTCATTCACTTCATAACGCAATTACCTATCATTTGTTTATCAGATTCGTAAAAGTCAAATCCCGTAATTAAAAAATCTCTGCCATTTTAAGTAAACCTTCCTCAAGGGTGGCACGCGGGCAACCAAAGTTTAATCTGAAATACCCATCACCCCCTGTGCCAAATTTGCTGCCATGGTTCAACGCTACTCCACCATCAATGAGTCGCTTCATTAACTCTTTTTCGCTAAGGTTATATGCCGAAAAATCCATCCACACCAGGAAGGTCGCCTCCGGTTTCATGATTTTAACCTTTGGCAATCGGTCGGCGATAAAGGACTCAACAAACTTATAATTTTCTTCAAGGTAGACCATTAGCTGATCGAGCCAGTCATAGCCTTCGCGCAGGGCAGCTTCGGTGGCGATATTTCCGAAAATATTCCCGCTATGGATATGTACTGTATTTAGAACCTGCTCATATTTAACCCTGATTTTTTTATTTGGGATAATAACAAATGCCGAGGATAGTCCTGCAACATTAAAGGTTTTGCTTGCCGCCATCAAAACAGCGCTGTTCATTGCAGTTTTTTCAGATATCTTAGGAAGCGGGATATGTTTATGGCCGGAAAAAACGAGGTCGGCATGAATTTCATCAGAGATTATAAAAATTCCGTTTTCGGTACAGATACGGCATAGTTCCTCAAGTTCTTGCGCTGTCCAAACCATCCCTCCGGGATTATGCGGGCTGCATAAGATCAGAATTTTCGTATCGGCATCAATCCCTTTTTTGAGATTCTCAAAATCAAAAGTATACCTCCCGTCTTTGATAATGAGGGGATTCTCAACCATTTTACGCCCCATTCCCCTGATGCTCGTGAAGAATGGGAAATAAACTGGTGGTTGAACGATCACTTTATCACCAGGTTCGGAGAGGGCCATTATAAGTAAGGTAACTGCAGAAACGACTCCAGGACTTGTCGTGATCATCTCCTTTTCAATCTTCCAGTCGTGCCGGCGATCCATCCAGTCGATAATCGCCTGGAAGAAACCCGCTGTTCGGTAGGAATATGCCAGAATTTCATGGTTCATCCGATCGCGCAAGGCCTCCATGATAAAATCGGGTACGCGGAAATCGGTATCTGCCACCCAAAGTGGAGTAGCCTCAGCTTGACCAAAATAGGTTTCCAGCATATCGTATTTTACGCAGTCCGTACCACGACGATCGATAATTTCGTCAAAATTATATTTCTTCATTTTATACTATTGAATTTAAAATTATAATTCACTTGATAAGCTACTGGCGGCTGGCGGCTAGCAACTAGTTATTTGCAGCTGTGAACTGGTTGCTCGATCACGATTTTCCGTAACCATTTAAATTTCTCCCCTTTTTCTATCTTCAGAATAAAATCAAAACAGTTAGGGTCAAGGCAAAGTTCAAAGTCTGATGAAGGCGACCATTCATGATTTGCAGGATCGAGAAGACGTGCGCCATCACCTGTCCGAAGGATTTCCTTCATCGCATCAAAATCGGTTTCAATTTTCAGCAATTTAGCACGTACATATTCCGCCAGAAAGGTATCCTCCTGAGTTGGATAGCGCCCCTCGTAACCCATACAAACCAGGCTTACAACCCCAGGATTCTTTTGTCGAATATAGCGCACAATAGCCTCTGCATTTACAAAACTTCCCGTAATAATTTCGTCAGCCCCTGTGGCATTGGCGATCCCTTTAGTCCCGGAACTTGTGGTCATGACAATTGTTTTTCCTGAAAAATCCTGATTCATAATATGAGAAGGTGAATTTCCAAAATCGAAACCCGGAACTTTCCGCTCCAGACGTTCTCCGAGCATAACCACCTCCGGAAATATTTTTTTCAGGTTAAAGGCCTCTTCCACATGTTCCACAGGGATAATTTTCTCAGCTCCGGCGGCAAAAATATAGCAAGCGGTAGAGAAAGCCCTGAAGACATCGATCACCACTGTTAACCCTCTGGCCTTCATTGCCCCTTCGGTAAGCTGAAGAATTTCAATATCCATAACCTCTTTTTAACTGTCCCAACGGGAACTTTTGTAATTTGGCAGCGAATTTAATTCAATTGTACAAAAGAACGATGATTTCTGTCGCTTTAAATAGTTTATCAGTATTACAGTTCAGCAATCTGTCACAATATCCTGAATTGATGCATTTTTCCTCAACCCGTATCGGAGGTATGAGTACTGCCAATTACAGCTCACTAAACCTGGGTCTAAATTCGGGGGATGAACACGAAAATGTAATCATTAACAGAAAGGTTGTGAGCGCTGCTCTTGGAATCAGGGAAGATCGTCTTATTTTTCCAAAGCAAACCCATACGACAACCGTAAAGGTGATCCGCGAAAATTTTCTCTCCGTTACGGTCGAGAATCGAAGACTATATCTTCTTGATACAGATGCCATTATCACCAATTTAAAAGGAGTTTGTGTCGCAGTTAAGACGGCAGACTGTGTCCCCATACTCCTTTATGATCCAAAACGGATGGTTGTTGCGGCCATCCATGCTGGCTGGAAGGGGACACTGCAAAATATTGTAGTTAAAACGATTCAGAAAATGGCAGATGAATTTGGTTCATACCCGGCAGATATAATTGCAGGTATCGGCCCGTCAATAAGTCCTGAAGTGTATGAAGTTGGTCCTGATGTTTATATGCAATTTGATGAGGAGTATTCTACACCGACAAATCCTGTCCGGAACGATAAAAGATTACTCAATCTATGGAAAGCCAACCGGGAGCAGCTGATTAATGCCGGAATACCTTCGGATCATATTGAGATTGCCGGCCTTTGTACACTATCAGATCCCGAAGGGTTTTTCTCTGCGCGGCGCGACGGAGCGAAAACAGGGAGGATGGGGAGCGGGATTATGATAAAATAAAAACTCATGCAAAGACGCTAAGACACTAAGGATTAAAACTTATCGGCTCCTTTATGCCTCTTTTTTTAAATATCTGACTTTAGATATTTACAGGTGCAGTGCACCTTTTATATTTGTAGAACAGGGATAAAATGTCTTCGAACAAGGTACAGCGTACTGCAATATCTTCTTTAATCACGTGTTTAAGGTGAAATAATATTACGGTACGCTGTACCTCCCGAAAACGGCTATCCATCTTTTCTACAAATCTTGCGGTACTCCGTACCTATTTCTCATTAAATCAATTTCCAAAGTTATCTGTTTTGATGTTGGAGATTCATAACTCCTGAGTACTTTGCGTGAACATAAAACTAAATATCGCGCAATGTGCGCAAGGAACGCAATGATTTACCAACTAAAATGTTAAAATTTTCGGACTTTGCAAACATTGCGTGAAATCTATATACCTAATTCTTCCTGTTCGAGAATGAATACGGAAAGCTATCCGGAGAGGTGCCTCTCGTTTTATTCGGAACCTTTGTCATCTCAAACTGAAGTTTTCCACCGTTCATTAAATCACTATGACTAAGGTAGTTTTTCTCATAAACAATCCTGTTGCGCGTAATTTTATTGATATATACATTTTCAGCATTGTTATTTGGAGCGCTGATTTCCAATTTCTTGCCATTTTCAAGGGTTAGTGTCATCTTCTTAAAAAGGGGTGATCCGAGTGCATATTCACCTGTCCCCGGAGCAACGGGATAAAAGCCCATAGCCGAGAAGACATACCATGCAGACGTTTGGCCATTATCCTCATCGCCACACAATCCATCAGGGTTTGGATTATAGAGTTTATCCATTACCTGTCGGGTCCAATATTGCGCTTTCCAGGGTTGTCCGAGGTAATCATAAAGATAGATTGCATGTTGAACCGGCTGATTTCCATGGGCATATTGTCCCATATTCGCAATCAGCATTTCGGTAATCTCATGAATCTGAACTCCGTAATAGGAGAAATCGAATGTTGGGGCGGCAACGAACATTTCATCGAGTCGATCAGCCATTTTTTGACGTCCCCCGAACAGGTTCGCCAACCCCTGTGGATCATGAAACACGCACCAGGTCCAGTGCCAGCTCGATCCTTCAGTAAATGCATCACCCCATTTATCGGGGCGGAAAGGGGTTTGGAAGGAGCCATCTTCATTCCTTCCACGCATAAAATTAACCGATTTATCAAAGACATTCTGGTAATTCATAGCACGTTTCGAGAAGCGGTTGATTTCCTCCT
>CAIXCY010000223.1 GCA_903918045.1 uncultured Bacteroidia bacterium | reverse complement strand
GCAATTGAGGATGCACGTCAGGGAAGAGTTACATCACATACAAATTCAAAAGAGCTATTTGCTTCATTAAAAAGAAGGGCTGATGTATGAAATAAAAACCACCAATCGCTTCGATAAAGATGCGATAAGGTGTATCAATCGAAAGTACGATTTTTCGCTACTCGAAAATGTCATCAGTATGCTTGAATCTGATGGTAAGTTACCAGTCAAATACAAAACACATCCACTTAAAGGAAATTATGCCGATTGTTTGGAATGCCATATCAAGCCCGACTGGTTAATAATTTGGAGACAAGATGATAAAGAAAAAATAATTTCCCTTGTTGGTACTGGCACCCACTCTGATTTATTCTAATCAAACATCCTAAAGTGAACAAAATTAAACCGACATATCGAATAACTCGCCCAGGATATAAAACTTCTATATCATTTCCTTCACTTTGTTAGTTTTTAATTCGCAGATTTATAATTAGAAAAACAAAAAAGCAGTTACGATGCTTCGTAACTGCTTGATTACCTGTGGGCCCAGTAGGGCATGATCCTACGACCCCCTGATTATGAGTCAGATGCTCTAACCAACTGAGCTATAGGCCCTAAAAATTCAGATGTGAATTTCGGAGTGCAATTTTACTCATTTACCCCGTACTTTCCAACTATTTTTGCGCAAATTAAATCTCAGGAATCACTTTTAGCAGAATATTGACCACATTGTGCACGTTGTGGCCGAAAACCCTGAGAATCTCCTCCCACGAAACAGGCGCCTCATCCTCTTTCCAGCTGTCGAAATCGGTTGCCATGGCAACTGCCGCATAGGGAATCCCTAATTCATTGGCTAACATACACTCAGGGGCAGTGCTCATATTGATCATATCACCTCCCCAGGTGCGGAACATATGCGATTCTGCGCGAGTTGAGAACCGTGGTCCCTCAATAGTCAGGATGCAACCTTTGGGATGAATGGTCAAACCGAGATCTTTACCAGCTAAAATAAGCTTTTCACGAAGATAATCATTAAAAGGATCTGCCATTGGGGTATGCTTCATCACATGGGGCTCAAAAGCCTCAAAGAAGGTGATCTTGCGGTGCCGTGTGAAATCGATAAACTGATCCGGAATAACCAGGTCTCCCCTCCCGATATTTTCACGCAGCGACCCGCAGGCGGTGGTGGCCAGGATATGGGTACACTCGAGCTGTTTGATTGCATACAGATTAGCCCTGTTATTCACCTGTGTCGGTGGAATCGTATGCTCGCGGCCATGACGTGAAAGCAGAACCACCTCAACTCCTTCAATTGTGCCGCAAATAAAATCTGAACTTGGATCGCCATAAGGTGTTTCCAGTGTAATCCGTTTATTATCTTTAAGTATTTCAGGATTCTCGAGTCCTGATCCTCCGATGATAGCGATTTTTGGCATTGTGTATAATTATTAATGGTTAAAGGGTGATGGCGGCGGGCGGCGGGCAACTGGTAGCTGGCGGCGGGCAGTCTAGGAATGAATATTTTGACTAAATTAACAGAATTTGCATTTTACAATTTTTCATTCTGCATTATAAATATATAATTTTTGATTTCTCTTGATAATTGGCATATTCTATTTCAACCCGCACCTAATAATGCCACCCTTTCGGGGTTAAAATTCTAAACACAAATTTGCCTCTATAATCATACTACCGCTTCGCGGTTGATAATTCATGTGGCGAGAATTGTATTTTAGTTCGTCCATGAAACTGTTTACTTTTACCTTCATAATCCTGATTTTAATTTACTTTTTCTGTAAATCTATTTCAGAACTTGGCACTAGACAGTGAAGTCGTGCCAACGTGGCGTCGTGAGGTCGTGCCGTCGTGCCGTCGTGAAGTTTCCCACTACCATAAAATCACTCCTTCTTAAACCTCTTCCAAATTCAGAATTAGCCTCGCCGCCTCCTCAACGGTTTTTCCAAATGCGACGATCCCTTCGGCATGTCCACCCATCACAAACACTTTTCGTTTTTGCGTTTCAGGAAGCCCCATCAGCCGTATAATTTCGTAGGCCATTTCGGGGGTTCCATATTCCACCTGCATATCAGTAGTTGGCAGCACATCAAGGTATTTTTCCCAGAGTTGTCGGTTATGAATATGGACTACTGCTCCGATGGCTGAGTCGCAGGAATAAATTGCCGCATGGCTCAATGACTCGGAGGATGCCTTTACTAATCCTTTGCACCATAATGCATTTTGTGGAAGGCTGCATTTTTCGACCAACGGATAGTGTATTTGAGCCAGTTCAGGCAGACCACCTGTGGCACTGCCAGAGATATAGAACTGGTCAGTTTGAGGCACCCGGATTGAGATATTTCCAAATCCAATACCATCTGGATAAGCCCCGATAAAGGACCTCTGCCACATCTCTTCCCTCCAGAAGTTCAGGGGATCAAAAAGTAAAACAGGAATCTCTATTTTTTCGGAGACCAGGTGGCAGGTAAATTTTATATAACCGTCAACGGGGTTAACGCTATTCATTTATTCAGGATTAGTTTGCGTAAAAGTAAGGAAAATGAGAAAGTAAAGCTGGATTTGACGATAAAATGATTCGTGCCTAAGGCACTCTTTAGTTTTTTATCCCTTTTTTAAACCGGATTGAAATCCGGTCTTAAAAAATTCGCCGAGCCGATGGCTCTGAGGATTCTGGTTCAGCAAGGTTTTCGATAGTCCTTGTTCTTTTAGGTTCATAATCCTGTTCCCAGCTTACTTTTTCTGTAAACCCATTTAAGGACCAGATACTCTATCTCTCACTCCATCAGTCACTTAATCTCCTATTTACCCCTTCTTTTTTTCTCTCCCTCCCCTTTCCGGAAATAATTTAAAGATATCTGCAGGATTTGCTCCGCATATCCCTCTTTCTGTGATTAGCCCCGTAACATATCTCGCCGGAGTAACATCAAATCCATAGTTAGCGACAGCAGAGCCTGGATTCACGATCCTTACTTTTGTGATTAGTCCATTATCAAGCTCCCCCTCCATGTGACTGACCTCCTCACCATCCCTTTGCTCAATAGGGATTTCCCGAACACCATCCATCATCATAAAATCGATGGTTGATGAAGGTAATGCCACGTAGAATGGAATGTTGTTATCATAGGCAGCCAAAGCTTTAAGATAGGTTCCAATTTTATTCGCTACATCGCCGGTCGAAGTTGTCCTGTCGCTCCCAACAATACAGAGGTCGACAAGCCCATGCTGCATCAGATGACCACCGGCATTATCCGGAATTACAGTATGAGGGACACCTTCATGTGACAATTCCCAGGCAGTAAGTCGAGCCCCCTGATTTCGGGGCCTTGTTTCATCGACCCACACATGAACAGGTATACCATATAAGAAAGCCTTATAAATGGGAGCGGTAGCTGTTCCCCAGTCGATGCAGGCAAGCCAACCGGCATTACAGTGAGTCAGGATATTAACAGGTTCGCCATTCTTCGATATACTTATCGCTTCAATTAATTCACAACCATATTCCCCGATCGATTCTGACCAGTCAATCTCTCTCCTTTTTAACCGGGTTGCCTCCTCCAGGGCAAGCGCGCATGCTGATTCGTGGCTAAAACATTCTGCCAAAACGGCCACTATTTCATCAATCAGGATTGCCAGATTAACAGCCGTTGGGCGGGCACTTTTCAGGTATGTAGCGTTTTTAAAAAGCGAGGTTTTCCACGATTCGGAGTTTGCGTCAATCAGACCGAGATAAATTCCATAGGCACCTGTGACTCCGATCAAAGGCGCACCTCTGACGGTCATATTTTGAATTGCAACGAAGGCGTCAACGGGAGTTTTTAGGTCTATGATCTCAAATTCGAATGGCAATTTTCGTTGATCGATTACCTGAATAATCTGATTGTTATCTGCATGAACCCAGATTGTCTGATAGTTTTTACCGTTGACTTGCATTGATAAAATTGAATCTAAAAGTAGAGTGAAAAATAAGAAATTCCGTCAAGGCTCCAAAACCCCAAGGTGTACCAAAAAGAGGTCTTCTGAAAGAAAGGCCGGATTCGTATCCAGCCTTTCTTTGAGATGTATTTGATGGAAACCTACTCCTTTGTAAACGCTGCATCAAAGGCGAGTGTGCTTGGCGAGAAGTCCACCTTTTTCACAAATTCGCACGATTCGGCGGCACCCATTTCACGGTCCATGCCACTGTCTTCCCATTCTACTGAGAGGGGTCCGGTATATTGAATATCATTTAACGCCCTGATGATCTTTTCAAAATCGATTTTTCCACGACCCACACTCCTGAAATTCCAGAAACGGCGGTTATCACCAAATTCGGTATGACCACCAAATACGCCGATAGTCCCGGGATGTTCATTCCAGGTGACATCTTTCATGTGTACATGGAAA
Source organism: uncultured Bacteroidia bacterium (assembly GCA_903918045.1). Classification (GTDB taxonomy): domain Bacteria; phylum Bacteroidota; class Bacteroidia; order Bacteroidales; family Prolixibacteraceae; genus JAAFHB01. The sequence goes on along the minus strand of CAIXCY010000223.1, from coordinate 2,949 downwards.
ATACGGTCACTGAACTCATAAATAAATCGCACATAATCAACCCCCTGATAACCAAAGTGACTCGGATCAAAATTGAAGCCGAAAGCCGGGTGGTTATTGAGCGCTTTTAGCGCCAGTTTCGCTGTTTCAATATCGAAAGCGATTTCGGTAGGATGGACCTCGAGTGCATATTTCATCCCCATTTCCTGATAAGCATCCAGGATCGGAATCCATCGTTTGGCGAAATCGGCATAACCTTCGTCCAGAGTTGCCTGCGAAACTGAAGGAAATGAATAAAGATATTGCCAGATTGAGCTTCCGGTAAAGCCATTCACGACCTTTAATCCCAGACGCTTTGCAACCCTTCCGGTCTCAATGACGCTGGCAGCAGCCCTTTGACGGATTCCTTCCGGATCTCCATCGCCCCAGATTTCGGGTGAAAGCATACCCTTGTGACGACTGTCGGGGTTATCGCAAACAGCCTGACCGACAAGGTGTGTAGAGATCGCAAATAGCTTCAGATCATATTTTTTCAGCAGGTTGAGTTTGGCATCGCAATAAGCCTGATCAGCTATATCAACTTCGATATGGTCGCCCCAACAGGCCAATTCGAGGCCATCGTAACCAAACATTTTTGCTTTTTGAGCTACCGTTTCGAGGGTCAGGTCAGCCCATTGACCGGTAAAAAGTGTGACTGCTCTTTTCATAGTTAATTATCTAATTTATGAGGTTTAAGGTTATTCTGCAAATTTGACCCATTTCACCTGATCGTTATAACCGGCTTCAACTACGGTGTCGATAAACTGCATTCCACGAATTCCATCTTCGACAGTGGGGAAGTCGAGCCATTCCGATTTAGGAGTCTCGCCATTCATCTTAGCTCTTACAGTGAGGGAAAAGTTGCGGTAGATATTGGCAAATGCTTCGAGATATCCTTCAGGATGACCTCCCGGTGTACGGGTATTGTGGGCAGCAATTGCACTCATATAACTGTTTCCTACCCGAACGATTTCTGTAGGTCTGTCGCTCCATTTTACAAACAGCGTATTTGGTTCATGCTGGTGCCATTCGAGTCCACCCTTGTCTCCATAAACCCGTAGTCTTATGTTATTCTCCTCACCTGCAGCAATCTGCGTGGCAACAAGAACACCCTTTGCGCCATTGTCAAAACGGAGGAAGGCGGCCCCATCATCATCGAGCAAACGGCCTGGGACAAAAATATTAAGTTCTGCACAGATTTCAGTTGTTTTAAGTCCGGTGACGTATTCGGCCAAATGGTGGGCATGCGTTCCGATATCTCCCATACAACCCGCTTTCCCTGAGCGCTTGGGGTCGGTACGCCACGAAGCCTGTGCATTTCCGGAATCCTCCAGTTTGGAAGAGAGCCATCCCTGAGGATATTCAACAAACACTTTACGGATCTTCCCAAAATCACCACGGGCGACTCTTTCGCGCGCCTCTTTGACGGCAGGATAGCCGGAATAGGTATGAGTAAGGGCCAATGTAAGTCCTGTGGCTTCAATTTTTGCCTTTAACAGTTTTGCTTCATCAAGCGTGAAAGTGATTGGTTTATCAATTACAACATTAAAACCGTTATCCAGTGCCATCATTGCAGGCTCAAAATGGGCAAAATTGGGTGTTACAATGGTGACAAAATCCATCCGATCACCCTCCGGCAATTTGGATTCATTTTCAAACATCTCGTTATATGACTTATATACACGGTCTTCCGGAAGGAAATAAGATTTACCTGAAGAAGCTGAAATCTCAGGATTGACACTAAAACAGCCACAGACGAGTTCGATCTGGTTGTCCATAAAAGCTGCCAGACGATGAATTGCACCAATAAAAGCGTCGCTACCTCCGCCAACCATTCCCATGCGTAATTTTCTATTCATGATTTTTTATTTTGTATCGTTAAAGGTTAATTTATAGGCAATAAAATTACAAACAAAACTTCAACTAAACATCCTGAAAAGATTAATTATCTGATCAAAAAAAGATTATTTGAACTTCACATTCAAAGAAGTTTGATGAATGGTGTTATTTTCGCGGTTTAAATATCCGGCAGTGCTTTATGCGCTACAACTTTGACTGTCTTGGCATCGGACAGCACTGAAATGCTCTGCATGATTCGATAAGACAATATATTTCAGCCAATTACTATGCGTGCAAAAAAACGAAAACCCTTATTACGTCAAATGATGAACATCCTTTTGGGGATCATCATTTTATCGGTCGGGTATTTTTGTTTTACCGTTGCCTATGACCTTCGGATCCGGTATAATAACCGTAATGTACTGAATAATATCTCCGGGATCAATAAGGATTGTGCCGATCGTTTTGAGCTCTTTATAAGTGATATAGAAAAGGAGACTAGCTGGAAAGTTGAAATAATCAGCGGGTTACGTTCAAAAGAAGCACAAATTCAGTTAAAGCGCGAAAATCCGAGAAATGCGGCAGTAAATAAAAGCAGGCATGTACTAGGCCGGGCGGTTGATCTGAATCTCTATAAGCTTGAAGGGTTTCAATTTACCCGTTTAAAAAAATCCAATTCAAAGGCCTCATGGCTTGCGACCAAAGTGCCTGAAATTGCAAAAAAGTATGGGTTACTTTGGGGCGGAACCTACAAAAACTACCATGATCCGGTACATTTTGAGGTGAATTAGGAGAATAGGCTTTTAGACTATTAGAAACGGAAGCGGCTGGCTGTTGGCTTAAATAACGTAAGCAATTTGAAAAATTGAGATTCCTCATTTCGCTGCACTACATTCGTAATGACAACCATTTGTAAACAATTAATTTTGGAAGATTGCTTCGGCACTCCAAGGATTAATTATTTAAATTACAAGAGCTTTGGGGAGTGCCTCGCAATGACATTTTTGTCATTCTAAGGGTAAAGGATAGGGGGGAGCAGGCGGCTGTGCCGCCTGCTCCCCCCTATCCTTTACTACAACCCTTGACAGCTGT
>CAIXCY010000222.1 GCA_903918045.1 uncultured Bacteroidia bacterium | reverse complement strand
TTTTTATTTCTTTATATTAAATGAATCAATCACTTTATTATCAGCATTAACGGATACATAACTGAGCACATTCCCGTCAATTTTTACATTCTGGAAAAGTGGTCCTTCATTATTTCTGACTGCTGCATAAGGTTCATCGGTCATTTCACGCGCATTTGCCTGAATTCCGATAGATATTATATAGGCAGTCCCTTTGTTATAGGATGGAACGACCATGCCCCCTTTCATTGGTTTTGATCGCATGTAATAGTGGATATGTCCCCCTAGAACCATATCGACATGGTATTTATCAAAAATCGGAACCCATGCCTTTTGAATGTTGACATAAGGCTCCTCCCAATTATAGGGAGGGAAGTGAAACATTGCAATTTTCCAGGTTGCATCTGATTTAGCGAGTTGTTCTTCGATCCATCCATTTTGAATTTCGATAGGGGCCGTACAGTCAATCATTAGAAATAAGGTGTTCTTATAGGTGAAAGCGTAGGTGTGTTCCTTCTCCACACCGGCCGGTCCATTTTTGGGATAGCTCACAAGCTCACGATACATCAATGCACCAAGACCACTCCGGTTGTCGTGATTCCCGAGGACCGACATCATTGGTTTATGGGGAAGAGCTGGTTTTGAGAACTCAAAAAGATCGTCCCATTGATCGCGTTGCAGGCCGTCACTTACCATGTCGCCAACTATTGAGAAAAATGCGGCATCTGGATAACACTTCTCTGAAAGTTTAAGTATTTCACCATATTTGTGGGAATGGTGGGTATCTCCAAACCAGTTAAAGGAGAATTTATTGTCATTTGCCGCGGTTGAAAAGGTAAATTCATCTGACCAATCTCCTTTGGGACCAACCTGATATTCATAAGTTGTACCAGGTTTAAGGTTTCGCAGTTCTGCTGTAAAACGGTTGATGTAACGGTCGTTCATCAAAACGCGGTCTTCCATCCTGTAACGAGAGGCATTTGCAGAAAATTCCTGCATGCTCCCCTTTTCGCGGTATTTTACAGTTCCGTCTGCCACAGTTGTATCGGTACGCCACTGGATATCCATCCCAGTGGAAGGATCTGAACTCCATGTGAGCATCACCTGGTCGGGTTTTGAGGATGAAGGATAAGTGGTTGAACGGAATGCCCCGATCAGGTGGGTCTCCTCTCCGCGTCCACGAATAGTAGTGAGTAATTTCTCCCCTTTCATTGATTCAGGGACCGAATTTAGGACAAGTTCATCCCAGTCATGATAAATAAACGCGCCGTTATCCAGGACTCCAACCTGTTGATTAGCAGGAAAAAATCCCGAAAGTTCCAGCTTGTCATTTTTATTTTGGGGGGCAACAGAGACAAAGTAGTGAAGCATATAATTCTCAAACCCATTTATTCCCAATCCGACAGTGCCGGCCTTAAACGGTTTTTGCCACACCTCGTAAGTTGTCTGCTCATTTTTAATCGTCTTGTCTGTTTTTACAAAGCCGCTTTTAGTTAACCAGAAAGGGGTAATTTTCTGCTCGTTACTGCGCATTACCGAGACAACCACAGGCACATTTGTCGTAAACATCCAGTGTTGCGAAGACAAGACCTCCTTTTCATCATCAGAAAACAGGGCCATTACCTTTTCGGTATTCAATGAATTCAGTTCTTTGGCATCCATTGTTTTGTAAAGGTTTGTAATGGTTTTGTCCATTATATCTTTTATGGATAAGTCACTAACCGGGTGAGTGCATGAAAATATCAGGGTTAGAGTTGGGATAAGCAACAGGCAAATGAACAACCTGGTTATTTGAATTGATTTCATATGAATATTATCAGCTTATGATTTAACTAATTAAAAAAAATAAAAGATATGGCACCACCAAAACACCAAAGTTTATATGAATTAGAATGGCGATTCAACTAATGAAATAGGTTAAGATTTATTCGAAGGATGTAACCTTAATTCTTTCATTCTTTCATTTTTCACTCTTCCTGACCGGTGCACTAATAACATCCAGATAACGCCCCATCCAGTAGGGGAGAAGCCAGATATCTCCGGCGCTGTATTCCGAACGTCCGCCACCTCTTTCACTCATATCAAAGCGGTTTCCATTGTGCCTCGAGATTCTTGATTCATCCGGTGGAAGGACCTCTTTGATTGTCTGCTTTCTGAAATTGGGTTCAATTTTTTCGATATCCTTGCGCTGATCTGCATCAACAGTCCAGTCAATCAGGTCGAGCGGATATTCCTGGAGATACCATATTGCCTCCTTGAGGTCGATATTTTTGGTCCCTGTAAGAGCCGTCATAATATTCCAGAGCCCCTCCTTTTCAGGCCGCTCAATTTCCCAATGGTCAATAATAGCAGCCTTATATTTGGCTTTCAGGGTGTCATTTAAGGCGTAACGATAGAGCCCCCAGTATCCGCAAAAATACATCTCATCGTCTGAATGGTTCCATCCGTCTGAAAGCTCGCGGCTTAAAAGATCTGCGTCTGCAGGGGCATTACTGATCTCTTTCATCGGTTTCATCAGATTTTTCAGATAGCCATGTTTTGTCATCAGGTAAAATGCAGCATCCCTGTATTTCGATTTTTTGGTAAAGTGATAGGCTGTCTGGAGCATCGCAATTATATTGGATGAATTGATCTTCCGGTCACCAACAATTGAAGGCCGTGCATTAACATATTCCGGATTCCATTTCCCCCATTGCGTGGGTTTGCC
>CAIXCY010000221.1 GCA_903918045.1 uncultured Bacteroidia bacterium | reverse complement strand
CGCCTGGGACTTTACGCCATCAAATCAGAACTTGAAGACCTCAGCCTGAAATACAAAAATCCGGATGTTTATCAGCAAATAAAAATAAAACTCCAAAGCGAAGAAGAACGCATCAATTATCTCGTATTTGATTTTTCAAAACCAATACAGGAAAAACTTTACGAAGAAAATTTTGATTTCACCATTAGTGGACGTCCCAAGTCGATCTATTCAATCTGGAATAAGATGCAGACTAAAAACGTCACATTCGATGAGATCTACGATCTGCTGGCAATCCGCATTGTTTTTAAACCCAAAGAGGGAATTTCTGAAAAACGACAAAGCTTTGACATCCTCTCCCTGATCACCGATATCTATACTCCTAAGCCAGACCGGATTCGCGACTGGATTACGATCCCAAAGGCCAATGGCTATGAGGCCCTTCATGTCACTGTTATGGGTCCGCAGGGTCAATGGGTTGAAGTACAGATTCGTACCGAACGAATGGATGAAATCGCAGAACGTGGATTCGCTGCCCATTATCGTTACAAGGAAGAGGGTGCATCAGAAAGTGAACTCGACAAATGGCTAATGAAAATCAGGGAGTTGCTTCGTAACCCTGAATCAGATGCCCTTGACTTTCTGGATGAGTTTAAATTAAACCTCTACTCTCAGGAGATCGTGATTTTCACCCCGAAGGGGGAAATGAAGATGCTTCCCAAAGGCGCCACCGTTCTGGATTGCGCCTATGACATCCACTCTGAACTTGGAAACCATTGTATCGGTGCCAAGGTAAACCATATCCTGGTTCCAATGAGCCACGTACTGAAAAGCGGAGATCAGGTTGAGATATTAACTTCAGACAAGCAAACACCCAAACCTTCCTGGATCGAAAGCGCCATCACCGCAAGGGCTAAATCAAAAATCAGAGACTCCTTTAAACAGGAACAGAAAAAACATATCGAGGATGGGAGAAATCAACTAAACACGCAACTTGAGAAACTAAATGTTAAGCCGGCCTCAAATACCCTCAAAAAACTGATTAATCACTACGGGCTTCACTCCAAAGAACAATTATATGCTGAAATCGGAATGGGACTTGTTTCCCTCGACAATCTGGAGGTTACACTTCTCGAAAAATCGGTAAACAAATTCGTGAAATTCTGGAAGCTCTCCTTTGTTTTTGGCGGAGAGAAGAAAAATGAGAACCTTATCATTGACAAAAAAAAGCCGTTTTTGCTAAATGAGGAGCGGAAAGCAAACTTTCAGCTTGCCACATGCTGCAATCCGATACCCGGAGATGATGTCGTCGGGTTTGCCTCCGATGACGGACAAATAATGATTCATAATAAATCATGCCCCGAAGCAGTAAAACTAATGTCCAGCCATGGTGACGATATTATCGAGGCAACCTGGACAAAATCTAAAATGCTCTATTATCTCACTCATTTATATATCAGAGGGTTCGATCATCAGGGAATTGCAAATAAAATAACCAATGTGATTTCCAATGAATATGGAATCAACATGCGATCCATCAATCTTGATGCACATGATGGCATTTTTGAAGGGAACCTTTACCTTTATATTCAAAATACCGACCTTCTCGAAACGTTAATTACTAAGCTTCTTAATATAAAAGGGGTCGATACGGTTCAGCGAAAGGAAATTTAACCCTTGTTGATCAAATTTTCATCTCCAAATGCTGTATTCTTAAAATATTTTCTACTTTTACATTCTATTTTAACTTAGATTAAGTATGAATAGTATGCTTAACAGTAGAGAAACAGTAAAATCACTTTTTACGGAATACCTCGAACGAAAGGGGCACCGTAAGACACCTGAACGGTTTGCAATCCTTGATGAGATATACTCCAGGGATGGTCACTTCGACATTGAAACTTTATATATTTCAATGAAGAATAAAAACTATCGTGTCAGTCGTGCAACTTTATATAATACGATCGAGTTGTTGCTCGATTGTAAATTGGTGATCAAACATCAGTTTGGGAAAAATATTGCCCAATTTGAGAAGACGCTTGCCTCCAGACAGCATGACCACCTGATCGATATACGTAACGGAAAGGTAAAAGAGTTTCATGATCCCAGAATTCTGGAGATCATTAAGGATGCCTGTGCACTTCATAATTTTAAACTATCGCATCACTCTCTATATCTTTACGGTGAGATTGAGGATGCTATATAGTATTCAAATTAATCTAATGATTTGAAAAGCTTTAAAATTCAAGGCTTTAAAATTCTTTTTTTGAAATGACGCCGAAAACAGAACGATTCCTGAAAAACATAAAATCAACCTCCTTCCCGGGAGGTTTTTTTATCCCCTTTTCAGAAAATAATCTGTACCTTTGTTCGATTTTTGCCCGAGGATTTACAAAATAAACAAAATAAAAGCGCATGAAGGTAGATGTATTGCTTGGTCTTCAATGGGGAGACGAAGGAAAAGGGAAAGTTGTGGATGTATTAACTCCACACTACGATGTTATTACCCGTTTCCAGGGTGGTCCCAATGCGGGTCATACCCTGGAATTCAATAATATAAAACACGTATTACATACGATCCCCTCAGGAATCTTTCGGGATGATAAAATAAACGTAATTGGAAATGGTGTTGTAATTGACCCCTCTATTTTCAAGAAAGAGATAGATTCATTACTGAAACTGGGATTTGATCTGAATAAAACACTCTATATCTCCAAAAAAGCACATCTGATTCTGCCAACACACAGGTTGCTTGACGCCGCTTCTGAGGCAGCTAAAGGGGATGCTAAAATCGGATCAACACTCAAGGGAATTGGTCCAGCCTACAGGGATAAGATCGGGCGCGACGGGCTCAGAGTCGGTGACATCCTCCATAATTTTGAAGAAAAATATAAAATTCGCGTTAAGCAGCATACCGATCTGCTTACAAATTATTACCACTTTGACTACGAAACTGCCCTCAATGATTATGAAAAGGCATGGTTTGAAGGAATCGAGACCATTCGTCAATTTCAACTAATTGATAGCGAAACATTTATAAATAATCAAATTGAAGAGGGAAAATCTGTTATTGCAGAGGGAGCCCAGGGAACGATGCTCGATATTGATTTTGGCTCATACCCTTTTGTAACCTCTTCAAATACAATCACTGCCGGCGCCTGCACAGGCCTTGGTATTGCTCCGAACAAAATAGGTAAGGTATACGGAATTTTCAAAGCCTATTGCACCCGTGTTGGAAGCGGCCCTTTCCCTACAGAATTAAACGATGAAACTGGTCAAAAACTCAGAGATGTTGGTCACGAATACGGATCTACAACCGGACGTCCGCGCCGTTGTGGATGGCTTGATCTGGTTGCACTGAAATATGCCATTATGATTAACGGCGTTACGGAATTGATTATGATGAAAGCCGATGTACTCGATGATTTCGATACGATTTCTGTTTGTACAAAATATAAAATCGGCAATCAGCTTACCGAAGACTTCCCTTATGAGCTTGATGATAGTGTTGAACCAATCTATGTATCACTCCCTGGGTGGAAGAAACCCCTCACAGGTGTAACCAGCGAGAAAAATTTCCCGGAAGAGCTAAGTAATTATATCTCTTATCTTGAGACCGAACTAAAGGTTCCTGTCTCTATCGTTTCTGTTGGGCCAGACCGGTCGCAGACCATAATCAGATAGTTAATGACAACTACCTGAAAATATATTGCCTTTAGAAGATTCTGAATATTGAATTTATTATTTTTCTCACCCGTTAAATTTGGGTCATTGATAGCTGATTAAATTTCAAACATCAGAAAATTGATAACGAATTCGACCTCCGAAACACTGGGCCTTTATACCGACTACTATGAGTTATCAATGGCTCAGGGATATTTCCTTGCCGGTAAAAAGGATGAGATTACGGTATTTGACTACTTCTACCGTACTAACCCATTCGCAGGTGGGTTTCTGGTCTTTGCCGGATTAGCAGACCTCCTTCAGGCACTCTCTGCTTTTAAATATTCGGAACAAGATTTGAACTACCTCAGGAAGCTAGGGTTTGATCCGGGTTTTTTAAATTACCTCAAACATTTCCGCTTTAACGGGACAATTTATTCTGTAAGAGAGGGGGAACTGGTATTTCCGAATGAGCCGTTAGTTCGTGTCGAAGGAAACATCATTGAAGCCCAGCTTATTGAAACTTTACTGCTCAATTTCTTAAATTATCAGTCACTGATTGCAACCAAAGCCTTCCGAATAAAATTGGTTTGTGGAGAAAAGCCATTTGCCGATTTTGGTCTCAGACGCGCACACGGAACGGGCGGTATCATGGCAAGCAGGGCTGCAATCATCGGAGGGGCATCTTCCACCTCAAACGTTTTGGCAGGATATCTATACGACATCACTGTAACAGGCACAATGGCCCACAGCTGGGTACAGAGTTTCGAAAATGAATTGACCGCTTTCAGGAAATATGCCGTGTTTTATCCGAAACACACAACACTTCTTGTAGACACCTACGACACGTTAAAAAGTGGCATTCCGAACGCCATTACCGTGGCAAAGGAGCTCGAGGAATCTGGCAACCGGTTAGCCGGAATCCGGCTCGACAGCGGTGATCTTGCCTATCTTAGCAAAAAAGGTCGGAAAATGCTTGACAGTGCAGGATTATCTTATGTTCGAATAATAGCCTCCAATCAGCTAAATGAATATGTGATCAGCAGTCTGAATGAACAGCAGGCTCCCATTGACGGGTATGGAATAGGGACAGAACTTGTTACTGGAAAACCGGATGCGGCACTTGACGGAGTGTACAAACTTGCCATTTGTGATGATCTTCCCCGAATGAAAATATCGGAAAACATCGAAAAGATGACCTTCCCTGGTAGAAAATCGCTCTACAGATATTATGATGGGGAGGGGAATTTTTATCGTGACGCTATTTTGCTCGAAAATGAAGATCCTGAAACATGTGATCTTATTTACAACTCGGTCCATGCGGATAAATGGACCCGAGTAACCGGGTTATCACGGGAAAAGCTACACCAAAAGGTATTTGAGCACAATAAAATTGTCCAGCCACTCCCTGCTCCGAAAGAGTGTCAGGAATATTTATCTACGCGTGAGCGGTTGTTGCCAGCTGAACATAAACGGTTCATCATGCCTCATATCTATAAGGTTGGAACTTCCCAGAAATTGCTGGATTTAAGAGATGAACTGCGAAAAAATATTAATAACCAATACTGATGATGAAGAAAAGTATTAAAGGTACTATAACAGAACAGAATCTTTTAAAGGCATTTGCTGGTGAATGTCAGGCAAAGAATCGCTATGAACTGTTTGCCGAAAAAGCGAGGAAAGAGGGCTTTGAACAGATTGCTGCAATATTTATCAAAACAGCAAGCCAGGAACAATCGCATGCCAAACAGTTTATTAAATTTATGGAAGGGGGGGCCATCGAAATAACTTCCCAATATTCAACCGGCCTATCGGATCTGACAACAGAAAATCTTAAAATTGCCATTGAGGAAGAGAGCAGGGAAGAAATATCCATCTACCCTCAATTTTCGAAAGTTGCACGGGAGGAGGGATTTCCTGCCATCGCGGCGATCTTTCATCTGATTGCCAAAGTAGAGGCAGAACATGCCCGAAGGTTTAAAAAATTGCTCAAAAGACTCGAAGAGGGGACAACCTTCCGGCGAGAGCAACCTACACGCTGGGAGTGCCTTAAATGTGGCCATGTGCACGAAGGGGAAAATCCACCTCAGATCTGTCCCGCTTGCAACCACCCTATTGGATATTTTGAAGAGATGGTTGAGAATTATTGAAATCTACCGGAAAATAGTCCCTCACCTGCCCTAACCGACTCCACCAAATGTCTTATCAGGCCAAAATAAAACGATATCTGCAGATTCTTCAGTTCGTCGAAAAATCGCGGTTCCCAACCAGCACCGAAATGATCACTAAAATGGCGGAATCGGGACTAAAAGTCTCTGATCGCCAGTTAAAACGGGATATTGAAAGTCTGCGCGGCGAGTTTGGCCTCGACCTTCAGTATTCTCCCAACAAAAAAGGGTACTTTCTGGGAAATGATGACGATACGTTTCCCTATTTTCTGAAACTTCTTGAGTATTCCCAAAATATTGAACTGCTGACCAGCTATTTAAAAGAGGGTTCTGATATCTCTGAGATTATTGATTTCGAGGAATACCACTCTTTTAAAGGATTGGAATATATTCATGACCTCGCTTTTTACATTAAAAACGGATCTGTTATAACATTGAATTATAAACGATTTAATTCGGATCTGGAAAAAGAGTACACCTTTCACCCATTTCTCCTGCGTGAATATATGAAACGCTGGTACGTAATTGGTATCCTTTCCGGGGGAAATGAGATCCGAACCTTCGGCCTTGACCGGATTATCCGGTTATGCGATACTGGGAAGAAATTCAAAAAAGGAGGAACCAATAAAATTGCAGCGATATTCCGGAATATTATTGGAATTACCGCCCCTGAACCCGATATCCCTGTCGAAATCGAACTCCATTGTAAACCTTATCAGGGAAACTTATTGAAAACCCTTCCACTTCACCGGTCACAGAAAATTCTTCTTGAAACTCCGGATCAGATCAGAATCGGCTATAAAATGGTCGTAAATTTTGAGTTAAAACAACGGTTGCTGATGATCTCAACCCAGGCAAAAGTGGTGAAACCGGAAAGCCTGAAACGAGAGATGGAGGAGATGCTTATTGAGGGAAGGGCGTTTTATGGTGAAAACTAACACCAGAAAAGAAAAAACCAATTAGGCAGATAAAAACTTTTGGGTTCATTGAATTCTCCCTGTTAAATATTCCAGTTTGAATTTAAAACTCAAACTGGTATGACCTGTTTTGGCATACCAGGGGCTTACCTTTGCTCAAAATTCAACTACCATGGAAACAAAACATCAGGTTCACAATCTAATTATCCTCGACGAAAGCGGATCGATGGGATCGATCAAGAAAACGATTATCGAAGGATTTAACGAAATCGTCCAGACCGTAAAGGGAATTGAAAAGGAATTTCCCGAGCAGGAACACTTCATCTCACTGGTGACATTCAACGGACTGGGACAAAAACTGCTTCACTTTATTGATCCGGTAAGCAGGCTTGAGCAAATTGACGACAAGCGTTACCAGCCCGATGCTTCAACCCCGTTGTATGACGCAATGGGATTTAGTTTCGCCAAATTGCGTCAGGTTGTAGATAACCTCACTGACTACAATGTCCTTGTGACAATCCTTACCGACGGAGAAGAGAATGCCTCAACCGAATATACCGGGAAGGCGATTAAAAAATTGATTGAGGAGCTTAAATTAAACCGCTGGACCTTCACCTATATCGGAACCGATCATGATGTTGAGAAGTTTGCAGCGTCAATATCAATAACCAACACCATGGTCTTCAATAAAAATGAAGCTGACATGAAGGCGATGTTTGTTAAGGAGCAATCTTCAAGACGCAACTACAGTGAAAAAATCAGGGAGAAAAAAGATACGGGGGATGACTTTTATAAGGAATAAATACATTGTTGTTGATTTTGTAGAGACGCAAATTCTTGCGTCTCTACAAAATCAATCCAATTTAGATCTTATTCTGCAAACTGCGCCATCCACCGCCATTGTAAACTTCCGAAAGTCCATTCCCTTTCAGAATACTTTTTGCCGAGGAACTTCGCATACCGGAGGCACAGCAGGTAATAACGGGCTTATTCCTTTTTTTCAGCTGAGGAAGGTTGCTTCCAAGTTTTTCAAGTGGAATATTTACTGAGCCCCGGATATGACCACCGGCATATTCACCTTTACTGCGCACATCCACGATAATCGCACCCTCTTTGACTAATTGTGCAAAGTCAGGTTTTTCAGAGGTGAATAATTTTTTGAGAAAGTCAAGCATTGTCGTTGTAAAATTTCGTTTAATAAAGTTCCAAAAATACAATTAAGTAAAATGATGTTCTGTGATAATGGTTACAGAAGGACAATTTTATTTCGGGAAAGTGCAATTAGATTATCCTTCTCCATTTTCTTCAAAACCCGGCTTACTGCTTCACGGGTAATCCCAAGTTCATTAGCAAGCTGCTGATGGGTAACGCTAATTTCCTTGGACTGGAAAAGGGAAGATTTTTGTTTGAGTAAATGCAATAACCGGGCATCCACTTTTTGAAATGCAACAGCACTTAATACATCTAGCAACTCCTCAAAACGTTTCTGGTAAAGGGCAAAAATAAAATCTGTCCACTCCGGAAACTCCCTGATCCATTGGCTCGCCTTTGCAACTGGAATTAAAAGCACTTCAGCATCCTCTTCTACGACAGCCCTGATTTTACTCGTATTGTCATTAAAACCGGCAAGAGAAGAGATGATACAACTCTCAGAAGGCTTGATATAATAGAGCAAAATTTCCCTCCCCTCCTCATCCGTACGGATTACCTTAATGCTGCCGGAGAGAACAATTGGAATTGACTTGATATAATCATTGATGTTTAAGATTGTTGTACCGGCGCCATACGATTTTACCTGACCAGAGGCATAAATCTCCTTGCTTAGAAGAGTGTGAAATAAGGATTCTCTTACCATGGATCAAATTCAGAGTGGAAAGATCCTCAATATTTATCTGAATTCAAAATAAAAATGAGTAGCCGAATGACTACCCATTTTAAAAATATTTCATCTCCTTTTGTGAAAGCAGTTTAGAATAATAAATATATCCAAATAAATTTCAAATCTCAATTTTATTGAAATATTGTACGTTAAAATGCCATTTAATTTACTTGACCAATGCCTTGATCTGCCGGTTTTTTCTGGATATGCCTCCCTTTGATCTTGCGGATTGCAAACCAGCCATCCAGATAACTAACATCGTCAATCATCCCTTCGAATCCGTCATCAAGTTTATCAAGAAGGGTACGAGCTTCAGCAGTTAGTTGTTTAATTGAGCGAACTGCACTCTTGCGATCATTTGTAACCAGTCCGATTTGGGGTTGCAAATTCTCAAGAAGCAACAACTCTTCGGAAAGTCTTTTAAGTTCATCGGCTGTCACATCATATCCGGACACCTGCTCCAGATATTCATATCCCCGCTTTAATATAGTGCTGGACTTAATTAACGCTACCTTTTCGCCAGACTTTAGAAAAGAGGTCTCCGCAATGTCAACATCATTTAACAGGTTCTGATTTCCGGAATCCTTCGCATAAAGGGAGAGTTTCCGTCCCAGACGATAAACATGATGCAGAAATTTACTCCGAAACAGTTTTTTTTGAGCCACCGCTCCACCAGGATCACTCGAATCCTGCAACTTAAAAGCATTTTGCAGGTTGAACTCATTTTTTTCGAGCTCATTTACTACCGCGGCAATAACCGCCTTTTGTACCCAAATATTCTCATTCTTCCGAATATAGGAAATCGATTCTTTCTCCATTTCCCAAAAAGTCTTTGCTTTCTGTTCCATACACTAAGTATTAAATAGTTAAACAATGATTCCCTGAATATACAAAAAAAATATGATATTTTTTTATATGCCGATTTTAAACCTCCTGCGTAGAGCTGGCTCGGCAGTTAAAAACTGCATGAACCGTATAACAGACCCAAAAACACACAGAAGATGGTCTGCTACGCTGAATCGAAGCTCAAAAACAATGTTATATTATCATACTAAACAGGAAAAAAAACAATTTAAAAGGCAAAGGAAAGCAAAAACATGTTGAATAACTGCCACTACAGATATACATCATGCCACAACGGATTGACACTATGCTTTCAATGGTTACAGATTGACTGACACGAACTGACAGGAGTCAAAAACACAGAAACTATATGCTATTACAGACTTACAACATGGTAATACGAATTACAAAATAGCTGCTACGAACCAACAGGATTCAAATATGACCAGACATTAGGCCATAGCGATCCGACAACAGTTTAAAACTCATTGTCATCCGCATGTAAGAATTAGCAGAAATTGATAAAAGAGGGAAACATGAATATTTTCCTTATTCTTCCTCGACTATCGGAAGGACTTTACGTTTTGATTTGATTACCGGAGTCTTCACTTCAGGTTCGATCGTGTTTAGGTTCTGAAATTCGGTTTCCTGTTCAATAATTTCAGGAATTTGTTTTTTACTCTGTTTTTCTCTGGCCAGAGAATATTCTTTATAGAATTTAGGGTTCTTATTTTCAAAAAGAAGGGCAAACTTATCAATCTTGTTGGTAAGAAGTTTTTTTGATTGTTTGAAAATCATCTTCATTTCCTCGGCTAGCAGTTCCTTTTCTTTCAAAGTTTTCTGAAATTGCATCATTGAATCGATAAAACTGATCGTCGCCTCTTCAACCTCCACAATCATTTCAGGAAGTAATCCATATTTCTTTTCAAATTTGAAATTGGCTTTCGAATATTCAGGATTTAGGGCTGCTTTAATTTTATTCACAAAGGTCGTAGCATATCCTCCATATTCATTTGCAATAAGCCATATTTTTTTTGACATCTTGATTAATTCCATGTCTGAGCAATCATGAAAAAATTCCGGAGTTAGATGATCCAAACGATCTTGTAAATTCTTCTTCTTTTTATCTGTAGCAAAGGCCTGCAAAACCCGTAAAACGGTCGTAGTTTTGTTTATTAATACATTCCTTCGTTCATTTCTGGCATTTCCCATTGGGGTTATATCATTACTATACAAAATATTAAGACCTTTTAGTCTTTCATGATTGGAAGTGAGTACTTCATAATGATCATGAAATCTGGAAACTTTATTCAAAATTTCATGATTTTTGGACAAAATGCCGATTATCACTGCATTTCCCTCCAATTTTGAATTAAAATCTTTAATTTTCTCCATAATATACAAATTTTAAACATTAAAAATCAAATATAGTTCCATATTTTCTGAATTAATGAAAAATGCAATCTTTTTTATTGAAAAGAACAATTTAAATAGATATGCCAGATATCTGACCAAAAACTACAAACAAAAGGATCGCCAAACAAAATCGAGAAAATAGAATTGCTCTAACCTTGATTCGTGTAAAGAACATATCAAGATATCTTTGGCAGGAAACCCATAAACCATAAAAATGTTTAAAGTAACAGTTGCGTGGTTTAACAACTTATTGTCGCAGAACCCTATTTAAAGGGGCAAAATCAATACATTTGCGGCATATTTTGAACCGCTTTTTATGAAATTATTTGTCCCATTTTTACTTCTGATTTTCTTCATTTCAATCCAGACAAAAGGTGAATATAGTATTGACGGAAAAATTTCCGGAAGAATTATCGATTCCGTATCCAATCAGCCCATCGAATATGCCACAATAGGCCTGTATCACCAAGATGACAATAAAGTCGTGAATGGAACTACATCCGATGGTAAAGGTAGTTTCAGACTGACTAAAATCCCGAATGGTACTTACAGGTTATCTGTCAATTTCATGGGGTACACCACCAATGAACGAAACAATATCATTGTAGGCAGGGACAATTTGAATATTATTTTCGGAGATATTAAAATCTCCAGCCAAAATACGCTATTGAAAGAAGTAATCATCACTTCTGAAAAAGCTATAATTGAAAATAAAATCGACAAAACTATTTATAATGTTGACAGGGATATTACGTCACAGAGTGGTGTAGCCACGGATGTATTAAAGAAAGTACCACAGGTTTCCGTCGATGTTGACGGAAATGTTGAATTGCAAGGCAACTCAAACATCCGTTTTTTAATTAATGGAAAACCTTCTGCTCTCTTTGGCAGTAATATAGCGGATGTTTTACAAACTATTCCATCAAATCAGATTCAAAATATCGAAATCATTACAAGTCCGGGTGCAAAATATGATGCAGAAGGGACTGGTGGCATCATAAATATCATCATGAAAAAAAACACTGCTCAGGGAGTGAACGGAAATATCGCCATATCCGCAGGCACGCGTCTGGAAAACGGATCATTCAACCTTAATATAAGGAAAGGCAAATTCGGAATTAATGCTTTTTTTGGCGGGAATGCACAATTGCTTTCAACCACAATAAACAGCATGAACCGTTCAGCCAATAACCCTTCAGGTTCCTCGCATTTGTTCCAAAATGGAACAGGGGAGTTCCGCCGTAACGGAGATCAGTCAGGAATTGGGTTTGATTGGGATATTAATCCTCAGAATAATATCACAGGAACAGCCGGTTATAATTATTTCGGGACCCATAATGGAGGAACAGCAAATCGGCTAACCACAATTGAGGATGCCATTGGCAATCAGTTATCAAATATTTATGATGCACTTAATGCCATAAATTATGCCAATTCACAAATCCTTGATTTTAGCTTGAATTACAAAAAGAAATTTAAAAAGAAAAATCAGGAATTAGAGTTCTCGTGGATCTCTTCCAACGCAAATAATTATTCATATTACCAACAATCACAACAGGAATTATCATCAGGTACGTTAGAAAATAGTACTTATGGAAACAACCCGGGATTTCAAAAGGAGATGAACTTTGTTGCAAATTATAGCCATCCGTTTACGAATGAAGTTTTTCTTGAAGCTGGTGCGAAGACCCAATCGGATAATATAAGCGGAACTTCTGATGTCTATTTGCTCAATACCAACTCCGGTCTTTACCATTTTAATTCGAGCCAGTCTTCAGTACTTAATTACAAAAGATATATCTACGCTGGTTATCTTTCCGCTTCTTTTAAAGTATTAAAATTGTTTGATGTTAAAGCGGGCATCCGGGATGAATATACCAGGGGTAAAGCAAATTTCTCAAATTCAGCAGTAGTAACTGTTGCACCCTATAACACACTGATTCCATCCTTAGTCGTATCAAAAGCATTAAAGAATAACCAAACAATAAAGATCAGCTACTCTCACCGTATTCAGCGGCCGGAATATCGTGACCTGAATCCATTTATCAATGCCAGCGACCCCAAAAATATTACTGCAGGGAATCCGAACCTTAGGCCTGAGGTTGGAAATAAGATTGAATTCAGTTATAATAAAAATTTCGAAAACGGCGCCAATATAAATTCAGCGCTCTTTTATCGGGGGAACACCGATGATATACAATCATATACAAGATATTATCCTTCCTATGCAGTAGGAGATTCAACTTATAATAATGTGGCAATAAGTACACGCCAGAATATTGGGAGGGAGGATAATTATGGTTTAAATTTATTTGCTGCGATTCCTGCTATGAGGAATTTAAATATCCGCACCAATATTATGGGTTTTGAAAGATACATTTTCACGGGTATTTCTTCCGTTGCAAATGTTCACGGATTTAGTTACCGTACAACAATTAATGCTTCCTATCAGCTAAACAGCACACTTATCTTAGAATTATTCGGAAACTTTAATTCAAAGAGGATCAACGCTCAGGGTACAATGCCATCCTTTACTACCTATAATTTAGCTTTCAGGAAACAATTGACTAAAAACGCAAGTATTGCTGCAACTGCCACCAATTTTTTTAATAAATATGTAACTCAGAAAACTAATCTTCATGGAGATGATTTCACTTTATTAAATATACGCCAATTGCCCTATCGCTCTTTCGGAATTAATTTCACCTATAAATTTGGAAAGCTGAAATTTAAAAAAGATAAAGAATTTGAAGATATTAATCTGACAGAACCTCCAGGGAATGAAAAATAACGGGCATAAGAGAATTACTTTTCACATTCTAATTTATGTCAATAATCTGCTAATTCATCATCGTCCAAATCCTCCTCATCTGCGAGTTCCTTTCTTTGATCACCAGGGTCAACTTCATCATCATCTTCCATTTCTGTCCTTTCATCCCTCCTATCCATCGAATTAAAAATGAACCCTTTTAATTCCTCCATCAGAAGATGATCAATTTGATTATTCCCTGTTGAATTAAGCAAAATCTCTTTTAACATTATTCTATTTAATTAGTGGATATATTATTCTGTATCTTAGACATGAAATGGCCGTCGCCCGCTGATCTTTTCATTCTTCCAGCGGCACGACCTTCATGCTTCAGAATTTATTTTTCATTGTTTTGACAAATAAAAGTCGACCTTTCCAACGAGGAGTCCACCGAATCCTACCTGATTAACCACAACCTCTTTGCCAGATTTATTCCTGATTAAATCCGGTTTTTTCAGAAAGGTATGGGTATGTCCACCGATGATCAGATCGGTATGATGGGTTTGTGATGCGATTACCTTATCGCTGATTTTATTCTCTTTGTAATCATATCCCAGGTGCGACAAGCATATAATGAGATCGGTATGATGTTCTTCTTTGAGTTGTTTTTCCATTTTAAGAGCTGTCTCGAGCGGATCGTTATAGCGCGTATTGCCGTAATTTTTTGAATCCACAAGACCGTGTAGCTCTATTCCAAGACCATAAACACCAATTTTTGCACCACCACGCCTGAAAATTTTATAGGGCATTGTCTTTCCAGCCAGAATAGTATCTGAAAAATCGTAGTTTGAGTTGATAATGGGAAACCCGGCAAACTTCAGCTGACTTTCCAAACCTTCGAGTCCATTATCGAATTCATGATTGCCAAGTGTAGCAGCATCATAACCCATCAGGGTCATCAGCTCAAAATCGAGTTTAGCCTTAAAGTAGTTAAAGTAGGGTGTACCCTGGAAGATGTCTCCTGCGTCAAAGAGAAGCACATGTTCAGTTTCAGACCTTATTTTGGAAATAAGTGCTGCCCGTCTTGCCATTCCACCTTCCCCCGGATTAAGTGGCGCATCTTTGGAAAACGAGTCAATATGTGAATGAAAATCGTTCGTATGAAGAATGGTAATATGAACAGGTTTTTGTCCGGCCAGTAAAGAAATCGGAGTACCAAGTGCAGCCGTACCAAGGGTTCCGGCACCAAGTAAGCGCAAAAATTCTCTCCTATTTTGCATCGTAAATCCTCCCATCTGTATTAGCTTCAATAACAATTCCCTGATTTCCTAATTTGCGTAAATGGTCAATAAACATATCTCTTAATTTTACCCCTGAGGAGACTCTTTCATTGATTCCTTTTAAGACATCATTACCGTCACCACCATTGGCAAGATAATCGCTGGTTGCGAGCCAGTAAATTTTTGAATCATCGAGAGGTTTTCCCTCAATCAGCATGTTAATCCCTCTATTTTCCTTTATTCCAAAATTCATCCCTGATACTCCTTCCCCGCCACGGGCGGCCATGTGGTCTATAAAACTGCGTAGATCGGTGCCTGACATCTTCAGGAATACCACTTTATTTTCAAAAGGCATCAATTCAAACATATCCTTAACTTTGACTTCCCCTTTGGGAATAGGGACACGTAAACCGCCCCGATTGACCATGGAAACATCTATATGAATCGACGGAAATTGCTTTAAACAGACCGAATCAGATTCGATTCGGAGAAGGTCAGCACAAAAATTGGTCAGTGGACTCTCAGGATGCCCTCCATAAAGTGGAACCTTAGCGTAACAAAGGACCTCATTTATTTCATGCATTATAATGTTTCTGTAGGGAACGATAACAGATTCTATCTTTGCATCAGGAGCTATCGTCAATGTAGAATCGAGTCGGATATTACGCGATTCCACCTTTATAACCGTTAATGAATGGCATGCAGTGTTTAAGATAATCACGACTGCAATTATCACTGCAAACCTTGAACGGAACAGATTTTCATTAAAAGTATTTAAGAAGTGCATGCGGCGGATTATTTGTTCAATTACTGGTTTTAGCGTACAAAAAAAGCAGTAAAGTACAAGGTTTTAACCTGTATTTTACTGCTTTAAATTTAATATTTCAAGCCATCAATTAAACAGGTATTTTATACCAAACATCAATTGCCATCTTGAACCTATAGCTGTTGAGTTTTGGAACGGCTGAGTAAAAGGAGTGGTTCCGGTTTGGAATGGAAGCGAGAATGAAGGAGTTTTTCCGTCAGCAGAAATACCTTCATACTTTAAGATGTTTGTAGCGGTAGGAATTTTAACCATACCCCAGTCTCTGTTGATAAAATTTCCGGCATTAATCATATCCAATGAAAACCTGATCGTATGAGATTTGAGTTTTAAATCTTGTGTTATGTTCAAATCCAATTTACTAAAATAAGGCATTACAACAGCGTTTCTTTTAGCGTATTCACCTCTATGAGTATTCAGGTAGGTTGAATTGGAAATAAAAGCATCTAACTGATCCCATATTTGTTTTGATGTTCTTGAATCAGTAACACCTGTAGTACCGGTACCTGAACCACCTGAGCCAACTTTGACCAAATTAATATCAGCAGCTGTTTTTGGAATATACATCAGGTCATTACCCGCATTACCGTCACCATTTAAATCACCATTATAAACATAGGATGTTACTCCGTTGTTTGTCAACTCATAAATTGCTCCAAAGGTTGTAGAAAGATATTGGCCTTCATTTAGTCTGTAGGTAAAATTGGCAATAACCCTGTTTGGTTGGTAATAGGATGCATATCCCATATTCGCGGCGTTAGGATCCTGATTGGCAACAGGCGCTGCACTCCACAATGAAGAAGCAGTCGATCCTCCCTCGGCAGTGTTCCTGGCAACAGAATGTGTGTAAGCTACACCATAGGATAAATTCTCAAGAGTTCTTTGAATTTTTGCAGTTAACGTGTACACATATCCCTGACTGGTATTACTCATTAAAATCGCGTTACCAATATTCGGATTTGCAAGTGTAGTTCCAGCATAATATTTGTTGGTATTTGAAACGGAAGTTAAATAACGGTGCCTGTTATCAACACCACCCAAGGCAAACCAATTGGATTCATTTAAATTTATGTTGGAGTAATAAACGGCATTGATGTCTTTTGTATAGTTGTACTCAGCACCTACTAACCAACCACCATCTAACTTCTTGTCAACAGCCAAAGTTGACTTCCAGGCTGTAGGATATTTAAAGTTGTTGGCAACCAAGGCAGTACTATAAGAAGTATTGGCAGCTCCTGCAGTTGGCCTGTAAGCGTTAGGATCCGGATTAAATGCTACCAAATTGCCAGGATTTGGTGATTTGGGTGGAGTATTATTTGTGAATGAACCAAATTGGATACCATTGTTCGAAGCCTGATTTGAAATCCAAACGAACGGTGGAGGCCCTGCAAAAATACCAGTCCCACCTCTTACTTGTAATGTCTTATCACCATTAGGATTCCAGTTGAAACCTAATCTTGGTGAAATAATAACATTATTCATTGGTGCCTTACCAATGTTATACGATAATCCATCTTTAAACGTTAAGGCATCAAAACTAGGGTTATCTGTCATTGATTGTTTGTATATTGTTTCATCAATCCGCAAACCATAAGTTAATGTAAAATCATTTGATATTTTCCATTTATCCTGTACAAACTGAGATAATTCAGTTGATCCTGCGTAAGCCCAGGGGAAAGCCCCTCCAGGTAGCGCTGAATATTGCAGATAGTATGATTTAGCATTTGCAAGTCCGTTTTTTGCTGAATTATAGAAGTCTGTCAAACTATTGAATTGATAAACACCCTGATATCCAGGAGCAAATGCGTTTTGATATTTTTTGAATGAATTTTGAGTGCCAATAGTAAATTCATGGGCACCTTTATAATAAGTTAAAATGTCATTCAATTGGTAAACATCAGTAGACAATTTATTGTTGTAAGTATACATTTCATATCCAAAAGTTGTATAAATATTACCATTGTTTAAAATATCAACCAATGGCATTGTTGAACTATTGGAGTGAGGAGAACGAAAATCTCTTAATGCGGTATACCCAATCTGTAATTTATTTGACAACTTATTATTGAAATGGGTATTCAATTCGGCAATTAAGATATTAAAGTTGTTATTAATCACATAACCACTGCCAAAAAACGGCATTGAGTAGGTCCCTGGTTGTCCGCCGGTTACCTGACCACTCCCAGGCCTTGAGGTAGATGCAAATTGATCAGCCGAGGATTTTAAATAGTTATACTTTAACGTGAAAGTATTCTTAAGATTAATGTTCCAATCTAATTTTGCTGTAATCTTATCTGAATAGGTTTTGAAGGTGTAACTCTGGAAAGAACCAGGGTCATATCCATATTTGGTTTTTAAAAACCCAGACAAAGCAGTTAAAGTATCAGCATTTGCCTGAGAATAATTTCCACCTGCAGCGTGAGAAGCGTCCGAAGGCAACATTGAAGTTGCAGGAGCATCTTGTCTTACCTGTTCACCACTGACATAGAAAAACAATTTATCCTTAATAATTGCCCCACCTAAGCTAAATCCTTTAATCGAATAGGTAAAAGGTGTTTTGGGGACAGTAGTTGGCCCGGCATTATAACCTAAATAATTTTCATTTCTGGAATATTGATAAATACTTCCCTTAAAAGTATTAGTACCACTTTTAGTTACAGTGTTTATGCCCGTTCCTGCAAAACCACCCTGTTTAACATCATATGGCGAGACATTAACCTGAATTTGCTCAATCGCTTCCAATGAAATGGGTTGTGCGGCTGTTTGTCCTCCCAAAATTGATGATAGCCCAAATGAATTGTTAAAATTGGCACCATCAACTGTCATATTATTGTATTGATTACTTCTGCCACCAATATTCAATCCATTGGCAGTAGGTTCTAACCTGACAAAATCCTGAATTGAACGGTTAATTGTTGGTAAACGATCTATTTGAGTTCTTGTAATTAACTCCTGAGAACCCGTTCTTGAACTACTGAAAGTCTTATCATTCGAATACTTAACAACAATTTCACCTAATTGTGTTGCCTGATCAACTAATTTAAAGTTTTGTTTAAACGTTTGACCTAAATTTAAATAAACCTCAGTGGCTGTCTCAGACTTGAATCCAACAAATGAGGTGGTTATAGTATAAGGACCACCAATTTTCAAGTTAGGTAAGTTATATCGGCCATCATTACGAGTTGTGGTCGTATACTGAGTACCTGTTGGGATGTGAACTGCGGTTACATTTACATTTGGTAAAGTACCCGTTACATCCGAAATTGACCCTGAAATTTCAGCGGTGGTTTCCTGTGATTTAGCGACAACTGATAATAGGACTAACATTATCAGCAACATCATTCTTTTTAATTTTTTCATACTTTTTGTTTTTTAATGAAACGTTTCAATAAAAAAAATAGTTTTAACAATTTTTAACAACGGACAAAAATATAGCATTCCGAACCGTGAGCTGTTACATTTCCAATACGATTCCGTTAAACTTTCCTGCATAAAATAAGAATGTCTGATTACCCTACAGATGTTTAATCGGCATAGAATTCTCGTTGATATTTTATTATCAAGATTTTACGATGCTCCCTCATCCGAATAGTAATCCTTTACGATACGTTAAAACCATGCGAATAAAATAATGGGTGATTGTTGCATGATAGCGTTATTTAAATCGCAGTTATTAAGCTATCGCGGTTATTGTGTGTACATTTCGGTGCAAATAAAAAACCACCTACAGAGCTAATCTCTGTAAGTGGCTGATTATGTGGAGCGGAAAACGAGACTCGAACTCGCGACCCTCAGCTTGGGAAGCTGATGCTCTACCAACTGAGCTACTTCCGCATTTTTTATTGGTGACGCAAAAGTAGAATATTTTTTGAAAATTAAGGCTACTAAAACTCAGATTCAAAGATTATTTTAAAAGCACTTCTGGTCAGGTTCGTAAACCAATATAGGCGATCACCTTATATTTCTGGCTGATTGTCTCAATTGGTTTCTGAACCGAAATTTACACGCTTACCTGCGGATAATCGGGTGATTTCAGCGTTAGCTGATAACCCTGATCCCAGTTATTATTTTGCAAAACCCGTTGAACATTCACTTCAAAAATCTTGCGGATTACTATCCTTGTAATATCGGGATAAAAAACAGCGATCTTCTCATCCGAATTAATCCATTTTTCAATCTTTTCGAAATGCCTTTTTTTAAGGCTTTTAATCACCGGAACCCCCATTTGGGCAAGCGAAGCGGCATTGCACTGCTGTTCGTATTGTCCTTTCATAGGAATAACCATAACCTTTTTTCCCAAAAAGAGTGCCTCTGCAGGAGTTTCGAATCCTGCTCCGCAGAAAACTCCCTTTGATTGCGCCATATCAGTAACAAATTCATCGTTTGTTATGGGCTTAATCATTACATTCCCAACCTGATACTGCTCCTTTGCCCGTTTCGAAAATACATGCCAGTTCGCATTTTCGAAATGGGAAAGTTTTTTAATTAACCGCTTATCATCAAACGCGGGCAAATAAACGGTATAATAATCGAGCTCTTCAATCAAACTTTCTCGGACCTGACTTCTTATTACCGGTGTAAAAATATTCTTGTCGTATGACTCAAAATGAAACCCAAAATGCATCATTGCCGGGGCATAATTCCGAAGAATAAATTGTCCAAAATAATCCAATTTAACCGGGAACGGAACTTTTTTACTTAAAAGTGATCCCTGATGGCTTAACCCAATGCAAGGGATTTTTTTCTTGTAGCATGCCCATGCCGAAACCGGTTCAAAATCATTGATCACAAAGTCGTATTCCTCAACGGGAAGCTGAGCAATCTCCTTTCTCAAATTAGGAAGATTTGCATTGACTGAGGTGTTCCACATATCAATTCCGCCATTCTTGCCAAACCAAAAACTTAACCCTTTGAAACGGTATTTTACCGGTACTCCGAGTTCAACATCACATTGGGTACCACTAACAAGAATATCACACTGACAATACTCCTGAAGGTATGGAATTATTTCACGTGCACGACTAATATGCCCGTTTCCGGTTCCTTGTATCGCGTATAAGATCTTCATAGGTAGTTTTAAATATTTAAGTTAACACTTTATTTTTCAGATGATAACAAAAAAATAAAGCTTTTAGGCTTTGTGCGTATTAAAATTACTTAATTCCGGAAGTCAACCAGCATGTTGTTAAATAAATCTTTCACTTTAACATCTACCATATTTTCGTGTTCTGATTCTGTATCATCGGAAAGATCAACAAAATCTTTGCGGAAATTGAAAATCCTCCATTGCCCCTCGTTGTACTCCAGTGAGGTAAGATTCTCGATCCAGTCTCCCGAATTAAGATATGTTACATTCTGATTTCCAATACTTATTGCTCTTATTTCCGGTTTATGAATATGTCCGCAAACAACTGTTTCGATCTCTTTATGTGCTGCCACAGTAGCGACTGTATCTTCAAAGGCATTGATAAATTTCACAGCCCCTTTGACCGATTCTTTAACTTTTTTAGAGAATGATACGGGTTCAAGATCGAAAAACCGACGCAACGAATTTACCTGCGTATTAAGCCAAATCAGTGTATCGTAACCAATGGCACCCAATTTAGATAACCATTTTGAATACTGCATCACTACATCGAAAACATCGCCGTGAAAAAACCACACTGTTTTACCCCCAAGTTCTAGTTTAAGGTCATTCAGGATGCGAAGTTTACCGATTTTCATCCCGCTGAACCGGCGGAACATCTCATCGTGATTACCGGTAATGTAATAGACCGGGCACCGATCAGAAGCAAGTCCAATAAGATGTTTGATGACCTTTAGATGTGATTTAGGGAAATATCGTTTTTTAAATTGCCAGATGTCAATAATATCACCGTTTAAAATCAAGGTTTTTGGTCTTATGCTCTTCAAATACTTCAACAACTCTCCAGCCTGGCAACCTGAGGTTCCAAGATGAACATCAGAAATCACCACCAATTCTACTACCCGCTTGTTATCCATTCATATACATTTTAACACCACGAAAAAACATATAAATGATTACGAAACGGTTACAAACAGGTTAATAAGCGATTACATTAATGAAGAAATGAAGGAATGAAAACCAACTTACTTAAGCAAATCGCGAAACCAAAAACCAGAGTCTTTTACAGTCCGTTTCTGGGTTTGAAAGTCATTATACACGATGCCAAAACGCGGACGATTCCCCTCGTCCCATTCAAAATTGTCTATAAAAGTCCAGGCAAAATAACCAGTGACCGGGGCACCATCATTTTTAGCCCGGAGTACATTCTGAAGGTATCGCTGATAAAAGTGGATTCTTTGGCGATCCTTGATTTTACCGCTTTTCTTTAGATGGTCGTGGAAAGCTGCTCCATTCTCGGTGACAATAAGTTCCTTTATCCCATATTTGGCGAATTGCATAATGATATCGTAGATCCCTTCTGGTGACACTTCCCATCCCATGGCAGTGACCTCTGCTTTTGGCGAAGGTTTAACACGGTTTGCCCAGATAAGTGGAATCCAGGAAGGCTTTGATGTTACCCTAAAATAGTTCTGAATACCTATAAAATCAAAGTCGAACTTTAAATTTTCATGGTCTTCCGGCAGAATAAACTGATCAATCTTGCGCAGAAACGGAAGTTCCTTGTAAGGATAACCCATTCCCAGCGCCGGTTCTATAAATAATCGGTTTAGCATTACATCAAGCCGGTCTGAAGCGCGCAGATGTCTGCCAGATCGTCTTTGAGGCTCAGTATAAGCACACGAAAAAGTAGTCCCGATATGACTATCCTTAACATTTTCCCTGATAATCCTACCACCTGCCGCCTGGCATAGGGAAGCATGATGAACAGCAGCCAGAAATTTTGCAATACCGCTCTTCTGAGGTGCATGCATACCTGAGAGATAGCCCAGTGTTGTAAAACTTGCAGGTTCATTGAGCACCATCCAATGATGAATTCTGTCTCCAAACCTGCGTGTGCACAAATCAGCATATTCCGAAAACCAGCCAACGATATCCCTGTTGGTCCAGCCACCCAAATCCTCAAGTTTTTGAGGCAAATCCCAATGATAAAGCATCGCCCAGGGCTCAATTCCAAGCTCAAGACATTTATCGATCATCCGGTTATAAAAATCAATACCCTTTTCATTTACCTGACCTTTCCCTTCAGGAAGGATCCTGGGCCAAGAAAATGAAAATCTGAAATTTTCGAAATTAAGTTCTTTTAACAACAACAAATCGCTTTCGTAACGATTATAAAAGTCTGTGGCATCCCGGCCATTTGTTCGATCCTTTACATTTTTAGGATTCGCGGTAAACCTGTCCCATATCGATTCACCTTTTCCATCCTTATCCCAGGCTCCTTCAATCTGATAGGAAGCAGTGGCAACACCCCAATGAAAGTCTGGACCAAAGTCCCTCTTCTCAATATTAAATTGCTTTATTTCAGACTTAAAATTCGTATTCGTACGACCCGCACCAATTGAAGATGCAGAGGATGCTATAAATTTGAAGAATCTTAGTGAGATCATTTGATAAATTCTTTCTATATTTTAGACTCCAAAAGTATAATTTTTAAGTTCAGTTGACACTTTCAATTGAGCATGGTTCTAACTTAACTCTGTTCTAAAGGTTAGGATAAAGATATTAAACCTTAAACGTAAAAAAGATACTTTACGAAAATGTAACAATTTTTAACAGCGCTGTAACAGAACTGTAACACGATAGTGGAAATTTTGTACCATTGGAAATCAATTAATTTATAATATGAAAAAGCTAAAAGTATTTTTATTCTTACTGGTATCCATTATTGCACTTAACCTTAGTGCTCAGGAACAAAGTCAAGCCGAAAAAATATCGGAACTGAATGAAAAAGTTAACGGTTTACTCGAAAGGGCTGCCACAAGTGAGTCAGATCTCGCAAAACTGACAAAAATCAAAGTATCTGGTTATATTCAGTCCCAGTATCAGAATTTTGAAACACCTTCGTTGTTATCTAAATCGCAAAACTATTTTTCATTACGCAGAGTAAGGGTTAAATTCACCTATGAAGCAACAGATGGCGTAAAATTCGTATTACAACCTGACTTCGCACCGGGAAACCTTTCCTTAAAAGATGCCTATGTTGTTGTAAACGAACATTGGAAAAAGACTTTCAGTTTATGGGCAGGTAAATTCAACCGTCCTAACTATGAAGTTGAGTATTCATCAAGCCAGCGCGAACTAACAGAAAGATCATTAGTTATCAGAACATTATATCCTGGCGAACGTGCAATTGGCGCAAAACTGGAATATAATCCTCTTTCTGTCCCTATTCACTTCCAGTTAGCCGTTTTGAATGGAGCTGATGGGATTACAATTAACAACAATGCAGGTACAAACCTTAATGCCGCAGATAATATCGACTACGACAATTCAAAAGATATTATGGCTCGCGTAACCTATAACCTCCCACTTGGCAGCTTTGGCGGTCTTGATTTTGGAGCCCATGGTTATTTTGGTTCTTTGAAATCAATGGCTACGACAACCTATTCAAGTGACTACTCCACAGTTACAACTGCAAAAATCGGAGATAAAATCGGGAAAAACTGGATCGGTGGAGAATTTCAATTGTTTGCTGACGTATTAGGTGGCCTATCGGTAAAAGGTGAGTATATTGCAGGTAAGAATGCATCAATTGGTTATGCTTCGACTACAGCAATACCACTTGGAGTAGCAAACTTTCAGAATAATTTTGCAGGTTACTACCTCTATTTGATCAAGAACCTTGGTAAAAAGAATCAGTTTGCATTCCGTTACGATTACTACGATCCAAATACTGACATCAACGGAAAAGACGTTACCATTAAAGGATATGCTGCGACTGCAAATCTTGCAAAGAAAATGAGTTCCAAGAGTGATCTTGCAACATCAACTTTTGGTTTTGCCTTTCACCACTATTTTGATGACAACATCAGAATTACAGCTTGTTACGAAATAGTTCAGAATGAAAAAGTTGGAACTACTGCAGGAGTTAGCAATTATACTGAAAATTACACTCAGAATGACGGACAGGTTGTGTTAAAAGGATTGGATTACAGCAAAGTTGTTCCTCAGAATGTATTCACATTAAGAATTCAGGCTAAGTTCTAGTAAACTGACTAACAGAAGGTGATAAAAACAGTTTTATTACCTTCTGTTAAAAGTATATTTGAAGCCAAAAATGAAAGCTTATATTATAAAATATTCAAAAACAAAAAAATGAAAAAATTAAACGTATTAAGGACAGCAATCATAGCGGTTTTGCTAGGTGTTGTTTGCTTTGCCTTCACCGCAGCTCCTGAGCGGATTACTGTAAAAGGTTCGGACACCCTGGTTATTTTGGCACAGAAATGGGCTGAGGTATATATGAAAACCAATAGCGGTGTATCTATTCAGGTTACCGGTGGTGGTTCAGGTGTTGGTATTTCTGCATTGATCAATGGCGCAACCGACATCGCTAATGCAAGCCGCAAAATGAAAAATACCGAAAAGGAAAAACTCAAGGCCAGGTACAATACCCTGGGTGTTGAAGTTGCCTGTGCTAAAGACGGTATTACAATTTACCTCAATGCTGCGAGTAAAGTTAAAGAATTATCTGTCGCTCAGCTAGGCAAAATATTCAGGGGTGAAATCACTAACTGGAAAGAAGTAGGTGGTGATGATCAATCTATTAAACTTTACGGAAGAGAGAACAGTTCAGGAACATATGTATTCTTCCAGGAGAATGTTGTAATGGGGGACTATGCTTCTAGCTGTCAGACCCTTCCAGGAACAGCTGCAGTTGTAAATGCTGTTAAAAAAGACACCTACGGAATTGGATATGGTGGTGCAGCCTATGCTGAAGGTATTTCAATCTGTAAAGTAAAGAAAGATGATAACAGCCCTGCCTTCGCAGCAACTGCAGAAACTATCAAAACTGGCGAATATCCTATTACCCGCTATCTTTACATGTACCTGCGTAACAGGCCAACAGGAGAGATGAAAAAATACATTGACTGGATTCTAAGTCCGGAAGGACAAAAACTGGTTGTTGATATGGGCTACTTCCCTGTCAAGTAATAAATCTATGACTTGAAATTTAACACATTAGAAACGATTCAAAAGCGAATAACTTTCTCACAGAAGTTATTCGCTTCCTTCGTTTTACAATTGATTCAATCTGCCCAAAGATCCAATCTTTATGACAAAAAAAAATAAAGTAAAGAGTTCAAAAGCGCAAGGTTCAGACAGTCAGCCTTCCGACTTGATTGACATTACCCGGAAACGGTTCAGAGTAGGGGATTTTCTGGCGGAAAAAATAATCAAAGGTGTCGCTTTACTCTCTATCACAATTATTGTGCTAATTTTCTTTTTTGTTTTCCGCGAAGCTTTCCCAATTTTTAATACTTCAAAAGAAGTTAAAAAGTCACCCACTGAATTGGCAAAGCAAGATACACAGGAAACGTATGGCGCTGTTACAGATGTTGATTCCAAAGGTACCGGCCAGGAAACCTATGGAGCTGTTGCAGATACATTGGTGAAAAAGGACAAAACACCGGCAAAAGGCACCTATACAGTAAACGCCGGCAGCGGAACAGATGACAATAAAAGTGCTTTAAATACAATGCTTACAAAAGATTGGGTGCCCGTTTCAGATAAGCCTCGATACGGCATCCTCTCTTTAATAATTGGAACGTTTAAAATAACCTTAATTTCAATGCTTTTTGCTGCCCCACTCGCAATATTGGCAGCATTGTATACAGCTGAATTTGCCAATAAAAAAATGAAGGAGATAATTAAGCCAACCATCGAGTTATTGGCTGGTTTTCCATCTGTTGTGATCGGATTTTTTGCCCTTATGGTATTAGCTACCTTTCTACAAAATATTTTTCATTACAGCACCAGGTTAAATTCGTTTGTTGGAGGAATCGCAATGGGAATTGCCGCCATCCCGATAATTTTCACAATAACCGAAGATGCACTGACAGCAGTTCCCAGATCATTTAATGAGGCAAGTCTGGCTCTGGGAGCTTCCAAATGGCAGACAGCTTTTTTTGTCATCCTACCAGCTGCAACACCTGGAATTTTCGCTGCCATACTTTTAGGTATTGGAAGAGTATTTGGCGAAACTATGATTGCACTGATGGCGACTGGAAATGCCGCTTTAATGGACCTTAATCCGTTCGAATCTGTGAGAACGCTTGCAGCCACAATTGGAGCTGAGATGGCAGAGGTTGTCTTTGGGGATACCCATTATAACGTACTCTTTCTTATCGGATCGTTGCTGTTTGTTTTTACATTCATCCTCAATGCGATAGCTGAATTTTATGTCAAAGGAAAACTCATGAAAAGAATACAGGGAAAATGATAAACAGCATCAGAAAAAATATAAAAGGCATTGCCATTGAAGGAATTACGTTAATCTCAGCCATAATCATCATTGTTATTGTAATTGTGATGTTACTGGTAATTTTTATCGGTGGTAAGGATCATCTTACCTGGGAGTTTTTGACAAGTTTCCCGACCGAAGGGATGACAAAGGGTGGAATCTTTCCGGCATTATATGGAACAGCACTATTGGTAATTATCATGTCAATAGCCGCAGTGCCATTCGGCACGATCACAGCTATATATCTCACCGAATATGCCAAAGAAAATTCGATTATAGCAAAAACTATCCGATTTGCAGTAAGAACACTTGCTGTAATTCCTTCCATTATCTATGGACTCTTTGGTTTAGGATTTTTTATAAAATTTGTTGGCGCCCATATCGACGGTGCATTTTTTGGTGGTGAATTGAGATGGGGGCAGCCAAACCTGCTTTGGGCTAGCCTTACAATGTCACTTCTGACACTTCCGGTTGTTATTGTGTCTGTTGAAGAGGCTCTGAAAACAGTACCACAGGATCTGCGTGCAGCAAGTCTTGCACTGGGAGCAACCAAATGGCAGACAATACGTAAGGTCGTCCTCCCAGGTTCGATTTCCGGAATCATGACAGGAACCATTCTTGCTGTAAGTCGCGGAGCCGGCGAGGTGGCACCTATATTATTTACTGGGGCAGCATATTATCTGGCTACCTTGCCAGGACTTAGCGATCAGTTTATGGTTTTAGGTTATCATATTTATGTATTAACAACACAATCGGCTAATGTTGATCAGACTTTACCCATCCAGTTCGGTACAACATGTGTCCTCCTTCTGCTTACATTTACGCTAAATATGTCGGCAGTCATTTTAAGATATAGAATCAGAAAAAAGAAAAATCGTTGATTATGATACTTGATAAAATCCATACTGAGAAAATGTTCCTTTATTACAGCGAGAAAGTTGCGCTGAAAGATATATCCATAAAAATACCAGAAAAAAGGGTAACAGCCTTTATTGGGCCCTCCGGTTGTGGAAAAT
Organism: uncultured Bacteroidia bacterium; assembly: GCA_903918045.1. Lineage (GTDB taxonomy): Bacteria > Bacteroidota > Bacteroidia > Bacteroidales > Prolixibacteraceae > JAAFHB01. Next base: position 17,212 of record CAIXCY010000221.1, on the reverse strand, counting down.
CGACCTTTCTTCGGAGTCTGAACAGGATGAACGATCTGATCGACGGAGTAAAAATCGAAGGGAAAGTTATGATTGACAACATCAACATTTATGATAAAAATATTGATGTCGTTAATTTGAGGAAAAAAGTGGGGATGGTATTCCAGAAATCCAACCCTTTTGCAAAATCGATCTACGAAAATATTGCTTACGGGCCGAAAATAAACGGGATAAATGATAAAAAACAGCTCGAAGAAATCGTTGAAACCGCCCTTAAGAATGCAGCAATATGGGATGAGGTAAAAGACAGGCTCGGAGATTCAGCCTTGGGACTCTCAGGGGGACAGCAACAACGACTTTGTATAGCACGGACGCTGGCAGTCAATCCCGAAATTGTATTAATGGACGAGCCGGCCAGCGCTCTTGATCCATTATCAACCTCAAAAATTGAAGAACTCATCGTTCAACTTAAAGAACATTACACGATTGTAATTGTTACTCATAACATGCAACAAGCAGCCCGTATCAGTGATAACACCGCATTCTTCTACTTAGGCGAACTTATTGAGTATGATAAAACCAAAACTATTTTTACAAACCCTAGCAAAAAACAAACTGAAGATTATATTACTGGCCGTTTTGGTTGATAATTATTAATTTAATACATTTATAAAATGGAAAATTACAGAATATTCGACTCAGAACTCGATAAACTTGCTCACAAAGTAAAGCTAATGTGTTCACAGGTAAATCATCAGGTTATTGATGTCATCCAGGCATTGAATACGTCAGACTTGGCATTGGCAAAGAAGGTGATTGCGAACGATGAATACATAAACAATCTTGATGTAAAGATTGATAAGTTGTGTCAGAAAATCTTTGCCCTCCAGCAGCCAGTTGCTTCAGATCTAAGATACATTATCTCAGCATTAAAGATAAACAACGATCTTGAACGAATTGGCGATCATGCGGTCAGCATTGCCAAACGGATCGAACCGCTTCAGGATTACCAAAAGCTTGTTCAGGAACTTAAACTTGAAATGATTGGAGAAAAAACTAAGGCTTTGTTTTCAGACGTTTTGGAATTGGTAAAAGAACACAACCTGGAATTTGCTGAACGGGTTACAACTAAAGCAGAAGAGATAAAGGAAGAGTGCAGGGAAATAGCCTCAAAAATGCTAACAGAGATGATGCATCAGTCTGAAATCGTAGTTGTTGCAGCAAATATCCTAATCATTATCAATCTATTTGAAAGAATTTCAGGATACTCGACTAATATCGCTGAATCAATATCATTTGTTGTAAATGGTGAAATTGTAAAACATAAGAAGTAGAACAAAGATAAATAGTTATGAATGAAAAATTTCGGATCCTCGTCGTTGAAGATGAAGAGGATCTCAATGAAATTTTACAATTTAATCTCGAAAGTGAAGGTTATCTGGTAGAAACCTCATTTTCGGCTGAGGAGGCATTAAAGAGGGATCTTACCGGATTTCACCTGATGATATTGGATGTGATGATGGGAAAAATATCCGGGTTCAGCCTCGCTCAAAGGATCAGAAAAGAGCTCAATCTTGATGTTCCTATCATTTTTCTGACTGCTAGGGATGCTGAAAATGATATGCTCACCGGATTCAACCTGGGTGCCGACGACTATATCATAAAGCCATTCTCAATCAAGGAGTTACAGGCTCGTGTAAAGGCAGTTTTAAAAAGAGCCAAAGTCTCGCCTGCCGAAGTGGCCTCCACTTTACTGAGTATGGGGAAATTAGCGATTGACCTGGAAACAAAACGGCTTATTCTGGGCGATAAAAAGATTGAACTTACCCGAAAGGAGTACGAGATTATTTCCCTTTTAGCCAAGACACCGGGACGGATTTTTTCCAGAGAAGAGATCCTGCGCCGAATCTGGGAAAGTGATGTTATCGTCACAGATCGTACCGTCGATGTAAATATGACGAGGCTGAGACGCAAAATGGAAGAATACGGCAGTTACATCCGCAATAAACCGGGGTTCGGCTATTATTTTGAAATGTGAGATTAATGTGTAATTATGTTTTTCGATAAAAAAACGATTAAGTGGAAATTATTTTTCTACTATTTACTTCTTTTTGGCATTTTTACTTTCTCAATTATCCTTTATCAGAATCAGCGGGAGCACCACTACCGAATAGGCGAAATTGAAACCAATTTAAACGAATATACCGACCTGACCAATCGCTATATTGAACACCACTCCATCTTAAGGGATAACGCATTTTCTAGACTTGACAGCCTCAAAGTTCTGGTTCCTGCCTCCAAAGTTAGGATAAGTGTAATTAGCCCGGAGGGCATTGTGCTGTATGATAATACAATGACCGATTACAGGCACATGGAAAATCATAAACAGCGACCAGAAATCGTACAGGCGCTTAAGGAGGGGTCTGGTGAGAATATCCGTCTATCCGCAACTACAAACGAAAAATATATCTATTTTGCCAAATCGTATCCTAATTATATCATCAGGGCTGCATTCATTTACAATACCCAGATCAAGGCCTTTTTAAAAGTTGATACCGCTTTTATCCTGTTTTTAATATTTCTCTTTATTGCCTTTGGATTCCTCCTTCGATATATCGCAAACCATATCGCTGATTCGATCACAAAACTAAAGGATTTTGCAGTGCAGGTCAGACGTAAGGGGGATATTAATATAAACGAGGACACCCAGTTCCCAAATGATGAACTGGGATTAATAAGTCGTGAAATCATTCTGTTATACAAGCAACTACGCAAAACGAAAACAGAGCTGATGCTCGAAAAAGAGAAGTTAATCAGCCACCTGTTCGTACTGAACGAAGGAGTGGGTTTCTTTTCTGCCGACAAAAAGGCAATACTGAATAATAGTCATTTTATCTTTTACATAAATATCATTTCAGAAGAGACCACCACTGCAATTGAGAATCTTTTCCTTGCCGATGAGTTAGGCGAGATGAACCGCTTTATCGACCAGACAATTGCAGAAAACACGACCTATCAGTTGAATGAATTGCCACGTATTGAATATTCGATACAAAAAGATAAGTTTCATTTCCATATCCAGTGTATTATATTCCCGGATAAAAGTTTCGAAATTTTAATTGCTGACCAGACGCAATTGATGCGCAGAAGCATAATGAAGCAACAAATTACCTCGAATATCTCACATGAACTTAAGACTCCTATTTCTTCTGTTAAAGGATACCTTGAAACCGTATTAAACAATCCGGACCTTGCCCTTAGTAAACAGCACTATTTTATTGAAAAGGCTTACAATCAATCGGAACGGCTTACTCAGTTGGTCAATGACATCTCACTTTTAAATAAGATCGAGGAGTATTCAGAACTTTATGTCCGGGAAAAAGTCCAGGTAAAAAAGGCGATTACTGAAGTCATTGAGAGTTTTAGTGACCAAATCAGGCAAAAGAGCATCCAGGTTGAATGCACGATTCAGGATGATCTTATCATCAACGCAAACTACTCGCTGATTTTTTCGGTCTTCCGCAATCTCATGGAGAACTCGGTCAATTATGCAGGAGACAACATCACCATTTCAATCACCAAATATCACGAAGACAATTCGTTTCACTATTTTTCATTTTCTGATAATGGTCCCGGAGTGAAGGAGGAGCACCTCTCAAGACTCTTTGAACGATTTTACAGAGTTGATTCCGGACGCTCCCGGAAACAGGGAGGGACCGGTTTAGGGCTGGCTATTGTAAAGAACGCGATTATAAGCTTTAAAGGGGAGATTTCAGCACGGAAACGGAAAGATGGAGGACTGGAGTTCTTGTTTTCGCTGCCGAGGTAATGAAGGAGAAACTTAAAGATGAGAGGTTCGGTAATTTGTTAATTTTACAATATGACAATTCGACAATGATTACTATTTAAACTATTTTTGTCAGAGTGATAAAATTGAATGATAATGAAAGAACAAATTGAAGCGTTAAATCTAAAATATGGCAAGGCTACTGCAGAGGAACTTTTAGAAGGTTTCCTGACCGATTATAAAGGCAAGATAGCGCTGTCGAGTAGTTTAGGCCTGGAGGATCAGGTGCTCACCCAAATTGTATGTAAGCTCGACAAAAGTGTCAAAATATTTACACTTGATACCGGAAGGCTATTCCCTGAGACTTATGATCTGATTCACAGGACAAACCACAAATACGGGATTCGTATGCAGGTTTATTTTCCCGAAGCCGCTCATGTCGAAAACATGGTAAATACAAAAGGAATTAATCTCTTCTTTGAAAGTATCGAAAACCGAAAGCTGTGTTGTAATATCCGTAAAATAGAACCTTTAAAGCGCGCATTTTCAGGTTTGGAGGTGTGGATATGCGGCCTGCGTCGCGAGCAATCGGTAACACGTCATGATATGCAACGGATCGAATGGGATGAAAATAACGGATTGATTAAATTGAATCCGCTGATTGACTGGAGTGAAGCGGAAGTAACAGAATTTATTAAATCTAACGGGATACCGTATAACCCACTGCACGATAAAGGCTTTCCAAGTATTGGGTGTCAGCCGTGTACGCGTGCCATTTTCCCGGGTGAAGATATCCGGGCAGGGAGATGGTACTGGGAAAATCCCGACACAAAAGAGTGTGGTCTGCACAAACGATAATAAAAAAAGCGCCTCAAAAGCGCTTTTTTTATTATCGTTAAGAGAATTATTAGTCGAATTTATGTCCTGGCTCCTCAAAGCCTTTATTGTATTGTTCCATTGCACTAACGCTCATCCCCATCGAAGAGAATCCTCCGTCGTGGAAAAGGTTTTGCATCGTCACCTTCTTGGTCAGATCAGAAAACATGACGACGCAATAATCGGCACATTCATCTGCCGTTGCATTTCCAAGTGGTGACATCCGTTCAGAAAAATCAAGCAAATTACCAAACATCTTAAGACCATTTCCGGCAGTGGTAGGTGTTGGTGATTGTGAGACCGTATTGATACGTACTTTACGTTCATTTCCGTAGATATAGCCAAAACTTCTGGCAATTGATTCGAGCAATGATTTAGCATCGGCCATATCGTTATAGCCGTAAAAGGTCCGCTGAGCCGCAACATAGGATAATGCCAGGACAGAACCCCATTCATTGATTGCATCGAGTTTTCTGCATGTTTGCAATACTTTATGGAAGGATACCGCAGATACATCAAGTGTTCTGTTAAGCAGATCATAATCCAGGTCGCTATAATGTCTTCCTTTTCTTACGTTAGGAGACATCCCGATTGAATGCAAGATGAAATCCAATTTCCCCCCAAGCACTTCCACTGATTTAATAATCAATGCCTCAAGATCCTCAACATTTGCAGCATCAGCCGGAATAACAATCGAATTGCATTTGTCAGCCAAAACCTGTATCTCACCCATTCGAAGTGCAATAGGTGCATTTGACAGGGTAAAAATAGCCCCTTCTTCATGCGCCCGTTCTGCAACTTTCCAGGCAATCGAACTTTCATTCAACGCCCCGAATATAATACCCCTTTTCCCCTTCAATAAATTATAAGCCATCTAATAATAATTTCTGAAAACCATAAGGTTCTCAATTAATAAATTAATGCATAAATATAACCTTCAAAAAACAAAATGAATATTTATGCAAAACATCTCATACTAATAACCATTAACTAGTAAAAATGTTCAGAATTATCGTTAAATCTACTTTAATAGTTCTTCAGCATTAAGAATTGCCGCGGCAGTAATATTTTCACCACTGAGCATTTTGGCAAGCTCTTCAATCCTTTCAGCTTTCGTTAAACGCTTTAATCGTGTGGTTGTATCATTTGCTGAATCCTGCTTATACACCAGAAAATGGTGATCACCCTTGGCTGCAATCTGGGGAAGATGCGTAATATTAATAACCTGCATATCGGATGAAATCTCTTTCAGAATAATTCCCATCCGTTCGGCAATATCCCCAGATACGCCCGAATCGATCTCGTCAAAGATAATCGTAGGCAATGCTTTCGACCTGGATATCAATGCCTTAATAGCCAGCATTAAACGAGACATTTCGCCGCCCGAAGCTACCCTTGAGATTTCACAAAGCACTCCATTCTTATTTGCGGTAAAAAGAAAGTTTACCAAATCCATCCCGTTATTTCCCGGCGTTGGAACTGGTGATATTTCAACTTTAAATCTGGAATTTGGCATTCCTAACAAATAAAGCTGGCTGATTACCCTGGTTTCAATCTCTGCAGAAATCAGATTCCGCCTTGCAGATAATGCCTGTGCCAGTAGTTCTACCTCCCCATATTTTTCTCCCTTCAACTTGCTGAGCCGAAATAATTCTTCTTCTCCGGAAGTAACTGCAACAATTTTTTGTTCGAAGGCATCACGCAATTCAATAAGTTCTTTTACAGATTGAACGTGGTGCTTTTGCTGTAGTGAATAAATCAAATCAAGACGATCGTTGATCCCTCTGATCCGATCAGGGTCAAACTCTACTTTTTCTCCGATCCAGGCAACTTCCTGAGCAATGTCTTTGAGATCAACGTATAAACTCTCAAGACGGTGAGCAAAACCTTTGGCATCCGGAAGAAAATTGACCATTTTTGTAACCAATCCAATAGCTGTTTTGGTCTGGTTAAGCGCTGAGGCCTCCTCTCCGTTAAGTAATTCGGTAACATTCGAAAGGCCGGATTTAATCTCCTCCGCATGCGTAAGCAACTCCAGTTCCTTTTCCAGTTCTTCCTGTTCATTTTCAACTAACAACGCTTTATGCAGCTGATCGAATTGAAACTGAAAATAATCAAGATCTGCCTTCGATTTTTCAATCTCCAGTTCAGCTTCTCTAAGCTGGGATGAAAGAAGCCGGTATTCATTGAACCGACTTTTATAAGAGAGGAGATCTGTCTGGTTTCCGGCACAAATATCCACCACCATCATCTGAAAGGTCTGATCATTAATCTCCAGATTCTGGTTTTGAGAATGGATGTCAATAAGCCTAAATCCGATATCCTGCATTACTTTAAGCATCACAGGAGAATCATTAATAAAAGCCCGCGACTTACCAGCAGGGTTGATCTCACGTCTGAAGATCGCAAAATCGTCAAAGTCAAGGTCATTCACTGCAAACAGTTCCTCAAGACCCAAACCATCGACACGAAAACTAGCCTCTACAACGCACTTGACCGATTTGTCATTAAGCACAGCAGAATCGGCCCTTTGACCCAATATCAAAGAGAGCGCTCCGAGCAGAATCGATTTCCCGGCTCCGGTTTCACCCGTTATAATTGAGAATCCGGGATTAAGATCAACATCAAGCTCCCGGATTAAAGCATAATTCTGAATTCTTAAACGTGTCAGCATTCAGTAAATATAAAGATTAAAATATCTTTTGATCCAATATCTTCTCATACTTACCCGAATTGGATGGATCACATTCGGTAAGAATTGACATTACCCTACCCTTTTCGTCCATGCTTCCCTTAGAAAAGATATTGACAAGCTCTTCGGATTTGGCATCAAAAAAGATACGATTGATGTAAGTATCGGGTTTGGACCGATAAACCCGCTGCATATTTTTTAGCGCATCAGCAATTTCTGAACGGCCAAGATCAGGCTTCTCAGCCAGCAGGTCCAAACCAAGGCGATGATACCGGTATAGTAATTCACGGAAAGGTCCATAAGATTGATTGGTTACATTTTCAATCAGCCAAAACCGGTTGAAATTTCCTTCAAAGGCACGCCACCCTTTTTCGCGTGCGTTCTGCGACCGGTTTACGATTGCCCGTGCCTTTTGAAAATACGCGCTTCCACCAAGGGGTGAAAAAGTGTCATAGTCAAAGCCAAGAATTGTATAGGCGTAAAATGCCAAAATATTTGTCAACGGATTCGAATTGGAATTCTCATCAAATTCCATTGGCTGAAATTCAACATATTTAAACTGCAGATCATTATCCTTCAGATTTAACAATGGTGAGTTATAAGAAGAATTAAAGACCGGGCGATTTAACTGTACCTGTAAAGTTCCACTAAATTCATCAGAGGAAATCTGCTGGTTTATCTGGATAAATATTGTACATTCAATTCGTTCGTCCGTATTAAACACATTATCAGACCATTTACGGTTATTCATAAACTCGTAAATATCAGTACGCATTGATTCAAAGACCTGTTTATTTGTCCCTTCGACCCTCGAACTCGAAACACTGACATTGCACCTGAATTCTTGCCCGTTCAGTATTCCGGCAGAAAAGATCAATGCGAAAAGGAGGAAGATTCTTGTCATAAAATGGGTTATAATTCCTATAAAAATACAAAAATCAGGACAATCCCGAGATGAAATCTTCGGTTTCGATCATTTTATCTACAATATCAACAGCAATTGCCATTTTTTGTTTCAAACCAGAAGTGAAAATCACCCCCGATTTATTCAGTATTCGGATCTGGTTAGTATCGTGCTGGAATCCTGAACCTTTATCATTCAATGAATTAAGAACAATAAGATCGAGATTTTTGCTATGAAGTTTTCCCATTGCCTTTAACTCATCATTGCTGGTTTCAAGCGCAAAACCTACAAGAATCTGATCTTTTCTTTTTATCTGTCCAAGGGAAGCAGCGATATCCGGATTAGGATGAAGCTCCAGAATAAGATTCTCAGAAGTTCTTTTAATTTTCTGATTGTCAATGATAACAGGAGCAAAATCAGCGACTGCGGCCACCATGATAGCTCCGTTGCATTGTGAAAAATAGTGATGACATTGGGAATACATCTCAAGGGCTGAAGTTATGTCGATCCTTAAAATAGCTGGATTATCACAATGAAGAGATACGGGCCCGGTGATTAAAATAACCTTTGCTCCCAGGTTTGCCAATCTTTCGGCAATTGCAAATCCCATTTTGCCCGAAGAATAATTCCCGATATAGCGTACAGGATCTATTTTTTCATGAGTCGGACCAGCTGTGACGAGATAGGTTTTATTCAGCAGTTTTTTTTTTCAGAAAAGATAGTTTTTATCTTTTCAAGAATTAGTTCAGGCTCCTCCATTCGACCCTTTCCAACAAGGCCGCTGGCAAGTTCTCCAGAGGCAGGATCTATAATCAAATTTCCGTACGACCTTAATAATTCGATATTGCGTTGTGTTGATGGGTGTTGAAACATATCCAGATCCATCGCAGGGGCAATAATAACCGGGCATTTTGCTGATAAATAAGTAGTTATTAATAGATTATCAGCAATGCCATTTGCCATTTTTCCTAACGTTGATGCTGTTGCAGGGGCAACCAGAATCAGATCTGCCCAAAGACCTAAATCGACATGACTATTCCACTGACCATTATCCCGGGTGAAAAATTCGCTCAAAACGGGGCGCCCCGAGAGGGTTGAAAGGGTTAAAGGAGTTATGAATTCTTTGGCATAAGGGGTCATAATAACCTGAACTTCTGCGCCCAGCTTAACTAATCCCCTTAATAAATATGCAGCCTTATAGGCCGCAATAGATCCGCAAACACACAGAATTATTTTCTTCCCCTGGAATTCCATCCGTTCTAAGAATTTTTAATGACAATATTCCGGATGATCATTTCAATAATATCCAAGAATGACACGTGACCTGCTATTTTTTATCCTTAGTAGGGTTGCGGTAGTAGATCTGTCCCTCCTTGAATTCTTCGTAAGCAATAAGCGTTGGCTTTGGCAGTTTTTCATAGTACCGTGAAATCTCAATCTGTTCACGATTTTCAAAAACCTCTTCAAGATTATCGGTAAAAGAGGCAAACTCCTGAAGTTTAGTGTTTAACTCCTCTTTTAATTCGGCATTAATCTGATTTGCACGTTTTGCAATTACCATTAATGATTCATAGATATTGCCAGTAAATGCTTCCAATTCATTTAAATCTCTTGGCACTGTGCTTACCGGTGCTTTTGTTTTTTTATAATCCATTTTTATTTTTGTATTTTATTTATCTCTTCATCACTCAGGTTCATCAACTTCTTTGTATTTGCAAAAAACCGATCAGCCTCTTTACGATATTTACTCTCAGGAAACTCGTCCGTAAATGTAAAATACTCATCCAATGCATTATTCAGTCGTTCCCGTTTCTTCTCATCGATACTGTTTTCACCTAAAAGATATTTTGCCTTAAGCAGGTAATACATTAACTCTTCGCGGTATTTTGAGTCGGGAAATTCTTTTATACAATTATTGAGCGAAATTACTGCAGCACGGTAATCCATCAGGTCGTAATACAATCTTCCGGACAAATAAGACTTATATACCAATTTCTCCCTCAATTCATCAATTAGCTTATTCGCTTCTGCAACTCGTGTACTTCCCGGAAAAATATTTATGAATAATTGAAGGGCATCAATAGCGTCCTGAGTTGTTTTCTGATCTAGTCTTGCAGTTGGCGAATCCAGAAAATAGCAATATCCAATAAGGAATTGTGCCTCTTCATTAAAGGGACTACGCGGAAATTCCTTTAACATCTGCCTGAAATAATGACTCGACAGTACGTAATCCTTCTGCCCGTAAAAGCTCTTTGCAAGGTAATAATAAATCTGATCAGCGCGACTTGTGCCACGATAAATATTGACGAGTTCCTGGTAAAGCTGTGAGGAACGAGCGTATTCCTTATGTTCATAATACTCCTTAGCTTTCTTCAGTTTAAACTCATAGTCAGTACTTTTGACTATTTTCTGATAATCGCCACAAGAGAGGATCATAAAAAAAACGGCTACCCAAAGAATATTTTTCACTTTTCGAATCATTTTGCAAAGATACATTTTTTCAACAAATAGGAACATCATTTTTTAATGGAAAAAACAAGCTGGTAACACCCCTTTCAGCTTATTGATTTTCCCTTAGTTATTGGTTTGATTCAGAAAGGTGTCAAAAGGTTGCTGAAGTAAAAAAAACACCTGCAAAACGGACCTCGCCGCTTTACAATTCCTTAGTGATCACTTTTAAATTTCAATTCTCCGATCAACTGCAATTTTGGCGACGCTGCAAGACCATTTGGATTGCAACCCGGCTCACCTTCCGGTACACTTATTCCAAGTTTTTGGTAGTATTCTACCCAACCCGGCAAGAACACTCCGGTTCCGGGATCTTTAAAGGTCATCGGATTGAGTGTGAATATAGAATCAGCCGCAAAAATATCATAAATATATTCTGAACAATAGTAACCTGGATCTTTGATCCTGTAAGTATAATTATAGTTCGATCCTATTAAAGAACGGGCTTTCTGAATCGCCTCCGGAATTGCATTGAGAAGGTTGTCTTTTAACCGGTAAACAGTTGTGGAAACCGGTTCTTTCCCTGGTGACAGAAAAATACTAATCGGTTCGCGGCGAATCCCTTTTTTAGGGGCCGCATGAAGTACCCAAATTGTATCATTGGATAGCTCAACCAATCCAACATGATCAAAATGGGTCTTGTTTGCCGTTTGTGTCGCTTTGTCAATGGCTTTTGAAAGTTCACCAGAAGTAGTGCCCAAGAACAACAGGTCGCCTGTTCGAAGAGAAATATTGCATGAAGCTGTTCGCTCGATGCCCTTTCCCACATAAACGGACAAGAGGAAAAACGAAACAAAACAAGTTATATATTTAATTATCATCAACTTAATGTATTTTAAACATTGACATTTTATACTTCCTATCGCACTGTGTTCCAATGCTGAACGAAACTAACAACAATGCAATAATACGTCAATAATGTAATGTCGCCAAACGGGTTATTTATTTGCCATTGAAAATTCTCTGCCGGCGTGCAGGGCCCTAAGATTCAGAATAACCATATCATCTCCTTTTCGACCAAAAATTTCGCGAATACCCTGTTCTATACTTCCAAATGCAAGGTCTATAAACGGAGTTGCAGCACCGAGCATAACCATGTTTGACACCTTTAAGCTTCCAATCTCCTTTGCAATCGCATCTGCATCAATGGCTACCGCATGACTGAGTGACCTGATCTGTTCTGTGATCAACTCAAATTCAGGATAATTTACAATATTCCGAAAAGGCGTCAGATTCGTCACAACGTATCCGTGTGGTGCCAGAAAGGGAAGATATCTCAACGATTCCATTGGTTCGACAGAAAGTATCAGATCGGCTTTTCCATAGGGAATCAGGTCTGAATGGATAGGGCGATCCGACAATCGGAGGTAAGACTGAACAGCGCCACCCCTCTGAGACATTCCGTGGGTTTCAGCCTGTTTCAGGTAAAGATTATTTTCAAGGGCTGCAAAACCCAAAACAGTGGCAATGGACAAAATTCCCTGCCCCCCCACTCCTGCTAAAACGATGTCACACTTCATCTGTAAGGCTTTTATTGAAACTGAAATTTCCTGCTAAAGTTTTAAGAGGGAGCACTCACCCCCCTTTTGCCTTTTGCTTTCACTCACTCTTCGTGCACTTTTCTGGATACACTCCCTGCGGGGGATAATGACCGATACACCCTTATATTGAATTTCCTGCCTGATCAAATCCACTAAATCACCATGGTTTTTCGGCAACGCTTCAATGACATGGATATGTTGCGGGCTTACCCCTGCCCCGATACAAATTGATTCAATCCGACCCAGTGCGGAGGAATTCTGCCCCCCTGTCATGGAGGTCGATTCGTTATCCCCGATCATAATCACAATATTTGATTTTTCATAAACCGCATCCAGGAGACCTGTTATTCCGGAGTGTGTAAACGTCGAGTCACCAATAACCGCTACAGCAGGAAAAAGACCAGCATCCGCTGCACCTTTTGCCATCGTTACTGAAGATCCCATATCCACACAGGTATTACCTGAATGGTAAGGAGGCAGAACGCCCAGTGTATAACATCCGATATCTGAGAAAACATGGCCATCACCATAGTCAGCGGTGACCTCATCAAGGGCCCTGAACATATCATGATGCCCGCATCCTTTGCAAAGTGCCGGCGGGCGGTTTGCAACCAATTCTGGAATCGCTTCGCCCGGTTGAAAATGAAGCTGCAACGCATTGGCAACAATATCGGGATTAAGTTCACCTGTGCGCGGAAGCGTCCCGTCCAACTTTCCTGAAACAGGTTTTCCGTAATTAAAAAATCCTTTAAGTTGCTCTTCTACTATTGGATAGCCCTCCTCGATAACAAGTAATTTATCTGTCTGCTGCTCAATCATCCGAACCATCTTTGAAGATAGCGGATATTGGACAATTTTAAGGATGGGATAAGGGCACCCTTCGGGAAAATTTTCCTGAAGGTAATTCAGGGCGATCCCGCAACAAATAATCCCCAGTGAATGATCATTCCCTGGAATATAAGAATTGAAGGGAGAAATCTCGGATGCATATTCAAACTTCACCTGTTTATCAAGCAGCGTCTGATATCTTTTTCGTGCGAAAGCCGGCAGAAGAATAAACTGTAAAGGATCTGCAGGAAGTTTTAGTTTATTTTCAGGTGATGCGTTTTCCGCAGGGATAACACCGGCGCGCGAATGTGCAAGTCGCGTCGTAATCCGCAACAAAACGGGTGTACCCAGCTGCTCGGAAAGCTCAAAACCATTCCGGGTCATCTCATAGGCCTCCTGCTGATTTGAAGGTTCAAGAATTGGGATCATTGCAAATTTCCCATAAAATCGCGAATCCTGCTCATTTTGAGAGGAGTGCATCGAAGGATCATCTGCAACAGCAATGATCAGCCCTCCGTTTATACCGGTCATTGCAGAATTCATAAATGGATCGGCAGCCACATTTAATCCCACATGCTTCATACATACAAGGGCCCGTTTTCCTGCATAAGACATCCCTAGCGCCGATTCATAGGCAGTCTTCTCATTGGCAGACCATTCCTTGTGGATATTACGTTCAATAGCCACCTCATTTCCCTGAATATATTCGGTAATTTCTGTTGAAGGAGTCCCTGGGTAGGCATAAACACCCGATATTCCGCCATCAATAGCACCTTGTCCGATCGCCTCAACACCAAGCAAAAGTTTTTTAGTCATAGGAGAAATACGCTGTTTTCGATATGATAAATAATTGGTGAAAATAGTAGATTTTTATCAGATCAAATATGGGAAAATATCACTCCTGGCAATTTATAAATAATATAATCTACGGGATAATGAATTTATAGTTATCCCGTAGAGATTCGAAAATTGCGCCTAACCGGATATTCAAGAATGGGAAAAAGGAGGAAAAATAAGGTTTAAGAAATAGGTTCACAACCTATAAATTACCAAAATCCTGAACATTATAATTAATAAAAGTGCTGGACGGATTTCGGCTATAACCGATTCCTACAGTTCTATAGGCGGGGTTTAAAATCGTTCGACGATGGCCAAGATCAGCCACTCCCGTGTCGATAATCATAATGCGCACAAAATTAATCGAGGCTATCTCCGAATCAACTAAAGTATTAAAACTATCACCTGATGAAGCAGCAATGTTTTCGCCAATGGAGGATCCCTCAAACCCGACTGTAATTGCCCGCTTTAAAGGGGTTCCGTTAAGATCATGCCCCATAAGATTCTTATCAGCTAAAAAGAGGGCATAATTGGAGGCGGATATATTCAGCGAATTATTAAAACTGATTGGAGCAAGGGGAGCCAGATTTTTCATATACAAATAACTTCCATTGTCTGCAGAATCACCACTGGCCGCTTTTAATCTTAACTCCGCATAACCAACTGGATTAGTCCTTGCAAAATTAATCTCAACTAGCATGCTTTGTTGAAAGGGTGTGATAACCTGTAGAATATCAACATCACTTTCTTTATCTAAACTTGGTTTGCAGCCAATTAATGACATAAGCAGCATCAATAGAATCACTGAAAAAATTGCTTTCATACAATCTGTTACTAATTAAAAAAATTGCCCTATGAATAATCTTTGAGTGATTCAAAAATAATACAATTTTTTTACAGAAACAACAAAAGTGTATCTTTTTATTTTACTTTGTTTATTTATTTTACTTATCTAAATATTTAATAGATAAATATTTTATATATATTTGATATGTTGTGTTTTATAGTGTTTATGCATTATCTATGTATAGTATATTATTTTTACTTTTTTAAATTTTAGTGATTTTATATTTAACTTTCATTTATATTCCAAAGATCAATGTATATTTTTTTTACTATTCGGATGATCAGTTTGCAAGCCGGGTGAGAAATCGAAACAAAAACGATAAGAAGAAATGATAAAAACAAGGGTCTATTAGAATCTTAGCTAAGAAAATACTCCTATAATAACTTATAAGAAGAGGACAAATGGCAATCTGCTAATATTTGTTATTCTATAAATTATATCTGACAGGAAGGATCGGCGACAATAATAAAAATAGGTACTTTTACTTCCTGTAAATTGAATCAGATAGCCGAGCATCCATGTCAAAATTTATCGTTTCATACATTTGCCTGGTCTGGTATTCACTGCTTGTTGCTATGGCGCAAAATCCAGATACCGGCATTAAGGGGCATGTTGTTGACGAGCAGAACCATCCTGTTGAAATGGTCAATATATTGATAAAAGGAACCACGATTGGCACAGTTACAAACAGTAAGGGAGAATTCACCCTTCCCTTGATTCCGAAAAAGCTGATCGTCGTTATCTTTTCAGCGGTAGGATTTGAAAAAACGGAGCGCACAGTTGAACTTCCCGGCAGTCAACCTCTATTTCAGGTTTTAAAAACCAATGTGAACCGCATCGGAGAGATCGTTGTAGAGAAGAAGCGGGAGAATAATAACCTACAGACTATTGAGCCAAAGCTTACGGAACGATTGCCATCTATAGGTGGAAGTGTTGAAACGATCATAAAGACCCTGCCAGGGGTAAGCAGTAACAACGAACTGAGTTCCCAGTATTCGGTCAGAGGGGGCAATTTTGACGAAAACCTTGTCTATGTAAACGGAATTGAAATAATACGTCCATTTCTCATAAAATCGGGAGAACAGGAGGGGTTAAGTTTCATTAACAGTGAGATGGTTTCGACAATTGGATTCTCGGCAGGGGGATTTGATGCCTCGTATGGTGATAAAATGTCTTCTGTACTGGATATTACTTACCGTAAACCTTTACGAAACAGTGCTTTTGCCGAAGTTGGCGCCCTGGGTGGTTCTGTTTTGGTTGAAGGGACCGGAGCCGGGGAGAAATTCTCCCACATGACAGGTATCCGATATAAAAACACCTCCTATTTATTGGGCACACTCGATAAAAAAGGGGAGTATAACCCCTCCTTTACCGACTTCCAAACTTCCCTCAATTATAGGTTCAGCTCCCGTTTTAAACTTGGATTTATTGGGAATTATGCCAAAAATACATTTCAGTTTATCCCCAAAACACAGTTAACCAGATTTGGAACTGTAACCAATCCCTACCAATTCATGGTTTATTTTGATGGCAGGGAGAAGGATTTGTTTGAAAATTATATGGGGGCATTGGCTGCCGACTTTGCACCAAACGATAAATTAATGCTCCGGCTTCAGGCCAGTTCTTTTCACGCCTATGAAAATGTCTCAAATGACATACTGGGAGAATACTATTTAAGTGATGTCTCCCAGCAAACCGGATCTGGATCCAGTTCTGACAGCACCACCATAAGTGGAACCGGATCAGACCTTGTTCACACCCGAAACCGACTAATAGCAACTGTGAATGCGTTTGAGCATCGCGCTACCTACACGACAGGGCATTATCAATTTCAATGGGGGGTAAAATATCAGTATGAGCGGGTCGCTGATCATATCAATGAATGGCAAATGCGGGATTCCGCCGGTTATTCAATTCCATATAACAACAATGGTATATCGCTCTATCGTTCGAGGGCGGGGGATAGCCAAATTACCTCAAGCCGTTTTTCAGGTTTTTTCAAGCAGAGTTGGTCAGAGGAGCTTGGAAACGGGACAATTGGAATTACCGCCGGTGTGAGATTTCAAAACTGGGACTACAACCATCAAACTATTTTCAGCCCAAGAATTTCAGCAAGCTGGAAAACAGGAAACGACAGGAGCCAGACTTTTAGGGCTGCATGGGGGGTTTATGATCAAATGCCATTTTTCAAGGAGCTGATAAATCAGGAAGCCCATATGATCCAGGGTGTTAAAGCCCAGAAAGCTGTTCATTACCTTATTTCATACGATAAAATAATAAATGCTTATGAACGTCCGATCCGTTTCACAGCTGAGCTCTGGTATAAGTCGCTTAACCACTTAATTCCCTATCAGACAAACAATTTAAACATCCAATACCTCCCCGAACAGGTAGCTAAAGGTTTTGCCAAAGG
>CAIXCY010000220.1 GCA_903918045.1 uncultured Bacteroidia bacterium | reverse complement strand
TGAGGATATGCCGCGAAAGTTCTTTACTGAGGGAACCGGTACCTAAAGGGATACCCTTCCTTAGTGTGTAATTTTCTTAAAATATCATCAAACACTTTGAATCTTTAATTGGAAAAGGTTTGGTAAAAGGATCCTCAAAGGTTACCAGATGGATGATCGTATTTCAGTGGAACATCAGAGAGAGAGAAGCCACTAATTGCAAAAAAGCAGAACCATTGGTGAATTGCCAGTATATACAGAAAAGAAGGTGCCGATACTCTGAAAAACAACCGGTGCAAAAATCACCATTAAAAGGTAAATAGTTGAACCAGATCTTACCTTATCCTTAAAAACTCAATCAGGGAACATGCGTGGAGATATTTGATTTGTTTGAATTGTCAAGTTTATTGCGCAATAAACTTGACAATTCTTATTCTTAAAAACACAATCAAGGTAAATACGTGGAGATTTTCCATTTGGGATTTTGTCCTTTCATTTCATAGTACGCCGGTATAGTTTTGAGTAAACTGTTATGCATAGTGATCAAGTTATACTTCCAAAAATGAATGAAATTACACGAATTAAAGGAAGATGGTTTTCTGACAATCGGCTAAGTCTGGTTGCCATTATTGGAAATATTGTCTTTGTTGTTTACCTGGCTATTATACGAGAAAATGATTTGAAAAATAGTGTTGAAACGCATGAGAAAAGATTGAATCTGATTGAAATTCAGATTGGTGACCTTAGAGAAAAGAAGGTTGATAAAGAAACCTTCTTACTGATCAACGAAAATCTGAATGCCCTTAGGTCAGATATCCGGGATATAAAAAACAGTTTAATAGACCACATAAGTAAAGAAACGCGATGAAAAAATTATGGATCAGTTTCAAGGAAACGGAATTTTACAGAACGCATAAAGAGGAGTTGGTAATTATACCAATACTACTGGTTGCGTTCTTTTTGATTAACCTGCTATTCAGTTTTGTATTCCCTCAATCGGCGTTATTTGATGTGCCATCGCAGATGGAAACGCTTTTCTATTTTAGTTTGAAGTTTAGTTCCATTGTTGCCATTGCCTGGTTTGGACTATGGGTTGCCTTTCCACCCTTGCACCGACAATTGAATCGATTTTATCACGGATTCGAGAACCTGGATCTGTTCTGGAAAAATGTTTATGCAACAGCTTTCTTTCTTGTCTTTCTTATTGCTGCAGCTTTAGTTGCTAAAGGAGAGGTGAATGAGAATCCGGGAGTCAGAAGTCAGCTCAAGAAATTGCTTGATTCGCAACTGAATATCAGGGAAACTACCGAAAACCGAGGTCCAGAGGTGGATCTATTTCTGCAATCCGTTGGGGTTAAGCCTCCGGCCTCCTGGTGTGGCGCTTACGTTGGTTATGATCTGAGTTATTTCCATGTGAGAAACCCCAACAGTGCCTGGTCGCCAAATTACGATAATCCGAAGGATGTGATTTGGACACCAAAGAAACCGGGTAAAAAATTACTTCTGGGTGATGTTTTTATCGAGTATTATGCTTCACTGGGAAGGGTAGGGCATGTTGGTTTTTATTTATTCCCAGACCAAGAAGGGTTTTTTATTATCCAGGCCGGAAATACTTCGGGCAATGGATCGCGTAATGGGGATAGGGTAGGACGTAAGAAGATAAACCCAATAAAAATTCATGCAATTACCAGATACATAAACGAATGAAAAAACTAATTGGGATTTTGTTAATTGGGATTTTGTTGGATTCCTGCTTAACTATAAGGCGGGTCGAGCGGAACTGTGATTTATTTGCCAAAATATGCGGAACTGGAACAACTACCGAAATTCAGTATAAAGACACAACGATCTTTATCAACCGGGATGTTCCGGTTTATCTTCCCAAAGACACAGCTTACTTACAGGGACAGGTAACCATTGACACCCTGGGGGCGCAAATGCAGCAGGCAATCATTAATGATGGAACGGTGACAATAACCGCCAGGGTAAAAGATTCGAAACTCACTGCCAGTGGTTACATAAACCGAGATAGCCTGGTGGCAAACATCAAGGATTCTATTTTGATTAAGAATGCCATCAGGCAAAGCAGCTCTAAAACGACCGTGACTATTCGGGAAAAATACATACCTGGATTTTACCGGTTCACATTCTGGTTCGCAATCATTGAGTGGGCGGCGCTGTTAATTTTTGGAGCGATAAAGATTCTGAGGATGAAGTTTATAAATTAGTCATAAGGGAATGAATCCGGTGGAACTCCGAGTTTTTTATTCGATTAATGTGATAGCTGATTGTTGGTCTTCTTTTCCAATATTGTAATAGCGGGCGAATGCTTTTGAATTTTCGGAATGTCCTGACATAGAAGCTATAATTTCATTCTTGGCCCCTTTGTGGTGTAGCCCACCAATAAAGACCCTTCTGGCCATGTGAGTGGAGGCTATATCGGCAATTGATTTCTGGATGCTTTTTCGAGTTTTAGGATCAATTATTGTAACCATCCTTTCTATCTTTTGATCTTTAAAAAGCAGTTTTAAAGATGCATTATACTTTTGATCGGTTATATAGGAAACTAAGTCTCCATTTGGTAGATTGTATTTTGCAATAATTGCCAAGGCTTTTTTAGTCAAGGGTACCCTGGCAACACGCGGTTTATTTTCTTTGGTTTTTCCGGCGATATATTCGATGCATCCGTCAATAATGTTTGAGTGTTTTAAGGTTGTCAGGTCTCCAACCCTACATCCAATAAAACATTGTAAAATGAAGATGTCACGAACATGTGACAATTCCGGATCTTCTATTTGAGCTTCGAAAAGTTGGTCCCTTTCCTCTAATGTAATGAATATAGGATCTCCATAACTTTCAGAATCAATTTTAAACGTTTTAAACGGATCTTTTGTCGTCCATTCCATTCTATAGGCATAGCTATAAAAGGCCCTAAGCCGTTTTAATTCGGAACTAAGTGTATTTCGTCCTATCACTTTCATTAAATCTTTTCGAAAATCTGTAAGATATTGTGCATCAATATTTTCAAATGTTGTATCAGCCCTATATTTGAATACTTTATTGTAGGTAGTGGTCAGATGCTTTTTCCGACCAGGACTTACAGGAGCTTCATCAATGTATTTTTTGAAGTATTGAAAAAAGCTGACTTCTTTTGGTGGGATGATTTCAATTTCTTCTTTATTAATATTCTGTTTTAGATCTTCGCGCACTTGAGTAGGTGTGGGAATGGTTTTGTTTACTTCGTATGTCTTAAAAAGTTCCTTAACTACCCATTTTAAATGTAACAGATCATCATTAAAATCGACGTGAGTTTGACCATTTGGTGCTAGATATCCTTTTTTAAGTCCTTGCTTCTTGTTATCCCATTGAGCAATATCGCACCTTTTGCCAGAGTAGCAATAAATTCGCTGGTTATTGAAGACAATAGATAATCTTAGAGGCACATTTTTATCAATTATGGTGGAAATTCCTTTGATAATTGTGCTTCTTTTTTCTGGCTGAAATCTTGTTGTATAGTTCATTATAATAAAATAAATTGGAAAAGTGACTTTAGATTCGGATCCTTGTGATGGGTCACTATTTTGACGTGTAATTATCTGATATTTTGTTTGATATTATTTTTACACTCACGATGAGTGTAAAAATTCAAATTTACACTCAAAAGTGGGTTAATCCAAATTGTATCAATAATAAATGGATTAACATTAGTGGTCATATTTAATTGTATATCAATTAAATATGATTATTAAATTTATTTAGTCTAATTAGAAATTGTAAAAAAACGGTTCGCGGTGGGGTCACTTTTTAGCCTGTTAATCAGTTGATTAACAGGCTTTTTTTATTTTTTACGTCCAAATTTACGTCCGGTTTGGCTTTGGCTTAGTGACCCCGCTTTTGAATTTTAATAGTGAATTTCAAAAGTGATTTTATTGTTATTTATCAATAACAATAAATCCTGATTAATATAATATAGTACTAATAAAGTGTTGTGTTGTGAATTAGGGGATCTTCAACTATTAAAAGTTTCAAAGTTTTCTGAAAAGGAGTAACAGAAAAAAACTGTTACTTCTTTTTAAGCATCCCAATAATTAATTGCTGATCGGCAATTCGCTCCTTAAGCGTAGTGATATGTTCCTGAAGCTGATCTGAATATTTCTGAATTGTTTGCAACTCCTTCCATTTGGCACTGTCAACGGTGATCTGATTCTGTCCCGGGGCCGATTCTTCGATCATGTTCCCCTCACCGGTTAAAAACCAGCGGGCATTAAGCTCCGGAAAGGAGGCGATTAACCCCTGTACCCTTCCCAAAGGGAATAGGGCGGCCCCAAGAGATACAGCTACTATACTTCAATTATGCGGATCCGAACTGCTGATATACCTCATAAGACGGGATTATTTCGAGTTTAAGTACTAATATCGTGTACGTATACGGAGACTAAATACAGATATATATAATTAATATACAATATTATAAATACAACGCAATTTATCTTCCGTGCTCGTACACGAAAGATAAAAAATCAATATTTTAGGTATTTTATAATTAGGATCTTAGGTTGACTCTGATTATTGTGAAGCCAGAACAACCACAATGGGAATAAAAAATCATTGTGACTTAAAATGAAGTCCGAAATTCTAATCTTGGTCAAATATTGCATATAATATTAAAATATAGTATATTACAAATAAACTAAGAGGTATAGTAGATAGATAATGCCAATTGTAATTTATGGATCTCAAAATTAGTGGATATTGTAGAAAGATTGGTGATCTCGTATAAAAATTTTACATTTGCAAATATTTAAAATTTTGAAATCATGAATAAAATTTTGTTAATAATCGTTTTCCCATTTCTGTTTCTAGCATGTAAATCAACTGCCCCTTCTGCAGGGACCTCCCCAAAATTGGACAAATCCTCTCAGTTGGGAATAAAAGGTAATTGGCAGATTACTAATATTTCATATCCCGGATCTGATTATTTTAAAGTTAATTCATTTCAAATAGCCGATTCCAAATGTTTTATTGGGAGTACATGGAATTTTATCCCCAATAACAATAAGGGAAGCATAACCCTTAATCAATCCAATTGTCCTCCATTTAGTTCTCCCATTGTCTGGAGTATTGATAAACAAGGTATTTTCGGATTAAAGATTGTCGAACCGGGGATAAAGGCAAAAGCGGTTACTCAAGGCTACTATTTAAAGGTTTCGAATCAGACCTCTATTTCCTTTCAATTGATTGACGTAATTGACGTGGCCGGTCAAAAGAAAGATATTGTTTACCAGTTTGAAAAAATTAATTAATTCTAAATTATTAAATATGAGAAAGATAGCCATTTATTGTTTAACTATTTTATTTGTGATTCCATCAATTTTGGGTTGTAAATCAGTTAAAAATGCGAATAATTCACAAAAAGGTGCCGGGATTGGTGTAGCTGCAGGTGCCCTTATTGGAGGTCTTATTGGCAATTATGCTGGCAAGGGTGGAAATGCAGTATGGGGAGCAGTTATTGGTGCTGCCGTTGGAGGAGGAACAGGCGCAATAATTGGTAACAAAATGGATAAACAGGCACGGAAAATTTCTGAAGCCTTGCCAGGGGCTGATGTTGAAAGAGTCGGTGAAGGAATTAGGTTGGTTTTGAAAGAGGATGCAGTACGTTTCGACGTGAATAAGTCTACATTGACGGCTCAGGCAAAAACAAATTTGAATAAATTAATTTCTGTTTTTATTGAATATTCTGAGACAAATATTGATATTTTTGGATACACAGATAGTTCAGGAAAAGCTGATTATAACCTGAAATTGTCTAAAGACAGGGCCGAATCGGTGAAAACCTATTTAATTTCAAAAGGATTAATTGCAGGGAGACTTAAGACTACCGGCCTCGGAATCGCTGACCCAATAGCAACAAATGATACAGAAGAGGGTAAAAGCCAAAACCGAAGGGTTGAATTTGCAATTACAGCAAATCAAAAAATGACTGAAGATGCAAAAAAGGATTCAAAAAATTAGGCGTATTAATTGTTGAT
The DNA here is from genome assembly GCA_903918045.1 of uncultured Bacteroidia bacterium. Taxonomy (GTDB): domain Bacteria; phylum Bacteroidota; class Bacteroidia; order Bacteroidales; family Prolixibacteraceae; genus JAAFHB01. The sequence goes on along the minus strand of CAIXCY010000220.1, from coordinate 67,498 downwards.
CTAATTCCAATTATGCCTGCGGTAATCATTTATACCTCTGTAATTTAAAATTGCAGAGGTATTTTTTTTTAAAATCATTGCAAATACGAAAAAATAAATTCTATTTCAAACGAACCGACAATTAAAGTCATCTCATTGTATATCAATCGACAAACAGTTCCAGTTCAAACAAACATTCATATTTAGTCTTTATCTAAATACAACCACCAAATATGCATAATCAGATTGATATACAGATCTATAAACATTCTATTTTGAACTGGCATATTCCGAAACTCTTGCTTATCACTCCTGAAAACATATCTTTGCTTGAGTTTTTCGATTAACTACGCTCCATTGTTTTTGCTTCGATATGATAAAAAAGATAGTTTTTTGCAATTGTGGTGCCAACTTGATCGGAATAGATCGGTTGGAAGATATTTATGAACAATTGGATCGACTAGACCATTCTCTTGTTAAGATCTCTGACTTATGTGGTTGCGCTGTTGACCGCAAAGACGAAATAGCCAATCTTTTTGCTGTAGATGAGAAGTATCTTGTTATCGCATGTTACCCTCGTGGTATTAAACTTCTTCTTGAGAATTGCGGTTTAAACCTTGAAGCTCTGAGCATTAGTTACCTTAATTTCAGAGAATTTTCCAATCCTCAGATTTTCCAGGAAATTGCACTATTTTTTGAAGATGAGATTTCCTCAATAGGTTCTTCCGAACTTAAAAATAACTGCGAATGGCCATCATGGTATCCTATAATTGACTATTCGCGCTGTAATGGATGTGGCCAATGTGCCGATTTTTGCCTATTTGGTGTGTATGATAAATCTGATAATAAGGTAGTTGTTACAAATCCGCGAGGTTGCAAATACAATTGTCCCGCATGTGCCCGGATTTGTCCCCAAATTGCCATAGTTTTTCCCAAATATGAGCATCACGGAGCTATAGCGGGATCGGATAAAATAGATGAAATAGCGGAACAGCAGCGTCAATATCAGGATATCGATACAATTCTTGGAAGTAATATTTATAAAGCGCTCGAAATGCGAAAAGCAAAACGTCAGTCAATCATCCGGGCTACTGCGATGGAGCAGGCGATCGTTGAGCGGGAGAAAGCCCTTTTGGAAAAGGGAAAAAATCTTTAATAAGCATAGAATGTCAATACTTCGGAATTTTTTAAAGGCAGATCGGAGATGCATCCGTAAGTTTGTCTGGAATATGGGTTGTAAAGGGATTTCAGGATTCAATAAATTTCAGAAAAGGAAGCAACGTGGTGAAAATTTCCCCGCCTTTCAGTTTATTTCTGTGACTGATGATTGTAATCTGGCATGTCAGGGTTGCTGGGTAACTAAGGGGGAGAAGAGCGCCTGCCTGGATCTTGCAGCGATAAATAAAATTATTGATGACAGCAAAAAATACGGCAGCTATTTTTTCGGTATTTTGGGTGGTGAGCCACTGATGTATAGTGGATTAATGGATATTTTCAGGATGAATCCTGATTGTTACTTCCAGCTATTTACAAACGGAACTTTACTGAATGACAAGGTGGCAGCCGAACTAAGACAACTTGCCAACGTTACGCCCCTTATCAGCCTTGAGGGGAACGAAATCGTTGCGGATATCCGGCGGGGAAGTAGTCGTGTATTTGAACGAACGATAAAGGCTATTGAAACTTCAACTTCAAATGGATTAATTACCGGCGTCGCCATAAGTGTTTGTAAATCAAATATTAAAATGGCTCTATCGGATGAATTTATCGAAATATTACATTCTCGTGGGGTGCTTTACCTTTGGTATTATATCTACCGGCCGACCGGGGAGAATCCCCATTATGAACTGGCCCTCGCACCTGAAGATATTTTGAGATTACGGCAATTTTTAGTTGATGGCCGGACAAAATATCCTCTTGTACTGATCGATTCTTACTGGGGTGCAGATGGTGAACCATTTTGTCCTGCTGCCGAAGGGCTAAGTCATCATATTAATCCTCAGGGATATATTGAACCTTGTCCAGTAATACAATACTCCTGTGATAATATCGCAAGTGGCGATCTCAAGGGTATATATGAAGGTTCTATGTTTATCAGGGATTTTAAAACGGAGGTTAACCATCGAACAAGAGGGTGCATCCTGATGGAGAATCCTCAATGGCTGGCAAAATTTGCGGCAGATCATCAGGCCGTAAATACTTCAAACCGATCTGACCTATCAGAACAACTAAAGAATGGTTGCGTAGTCTGCAGTCATGGAAGTTGTGATAAAATTCCGGAAAAAAACTGGATCTACAGAATGGCTAAGAAACGAGCTTTCTTTGGTTTAGGTGCTTACGGATAAAATTTAAACCATGGATCCAAAAATATTTCAATCTATATTTTCGCTCGATGTTCCTGCAGAGAAAGCAAAACGGGCGCATATCAGAGCTACAGTAGAAACCTACTTTACTAAAATTCAGGTAATACCACCTGTTAGCCATGAAGGTTTGTTTGAATACGCCAGTTATCTGATCGAAAATGAAAAGTGGGAAGAGCGATATCGTGCATTCGTTATGGTCTGTTGCGGAAATGCAATCTGGCGGCCGGTAGTAGGGGCGATACCATTTAACCGACGCATTTTTCTACTACCTCAATGTTTGCGAAATACGGCCTATTGCAAGGCACAAAAGGATGAACTGGGATTGCTGTGTGGTGAATGCGGAAACTGCAGTATTTCGGGACTTTTACGCGAAGCTGAAAACCTGGGATATGTGGCATTGGTGACTGAAGGGACAACAATAACCACCCGGCTGATTGAAAGTGGGAAAGTAGATGCAGTAATTGGAGTGGGGTGTATGGAGGTTTTGCAAAAAATGTTTGCTTCGGTTAGCAAATATTCGATTCCTGGTATCGGAATTCCATTGACTTCATGTGGATGTGTTGATACCACAGCCGACTCTGAATGGATAAAACAGGAGATCTACAATTTCCGTGAAGACCACTCAATAAGACTTCTAAATCTCAACTATCTGAAAAACAAATCTTCATCCATTTTTGGAGAGGAGCAGTTGATCCGTATTCTTGGTGTTCCAAAGAGCAAGACTGAGCAGATTGCTTTGAAATCATTGCTCTCCGGAGGACAACGTTTACGACCGTTTCTTACAGCTCTGGCTTATGAAGCATTTGTAAGTGAGCCGGATCCTGCTATTTTGAATATCCTGGCCCTGTCAGTTGAATGTTTTCATAAAGCCTCCCTGATTCACGATGATATTGAGGATAATGATGATATGCGGTATGGTGTGGAGACACTGCACACCCAGTATGGAGTTCCGGTGGCAATTAATGTAGGTGATTACCTGATAGGCGAAGGTTATCGTATAATTTCTGAGAGTTCGCTCCCGGCCGATCTTATCCGCGAAGGGATTAAAATTGTAGCCCGCGGTCATCGCAGCCTTACAATCGGACAAGGAGCTGAATTAATATCAATCTCTTCGAATGAGATTCTCTCGCTTCAAGAGATGCTGGAACTATTTGAGAACAAGACCTCTGCTGCTTTTAAGGTCTCCCTTTTACTTGGTGCAACGATTGGAGGAGCTTCAAACGAAATCCTCGAAGTCTTGAGCCGTTTCAGCAAATTAGTAGGAATCGGATATCAGATCAAAGATGATTTATCTGATTATCAGGGCAAAAAGGGCGATATTGCCATCCGGAAATTTTCCATTTTATTATCCATGCTCAGGGAAAACATGACCAAAGACCAAGAGCAAATATTGATAAATGCTTATAGATCTGATGATTTTACTATTTTATATGATTTGATTGATCAGTATAATATTCCTGATTTGACACGGGATTTATTGGTCGGTACCATTAATGAATCAAAAGCTTGTCTAGACAGAATCTCAAATTTAGGGCTTAAACTGGCATTATATGAAATTTTGGGAAAAATTTTCAAGGAGTATTTATAAGCTTGGGGCTCAGCATCAGTTAAATAAAATTCGTCCAAAACTTCTGGAGCCGGTATTAAGGAAATCTGTTCTGATGCTGAACGATGAGATGATATCTGAAATCCGCACATTTATTGTAAGCCAGCAGACGGACAAAGGAGGATTCTCTGACAGAGGTGGTAAAACGGACCTGTATTACACACTCTTTGGCTTATATATTGCAGAAGCATTTTCTGTCAACGAAGTCATGGAACAGCTGAAACTTTATGTGAAGGAGGTGGTTGAAAAAAACAACCTTTCGGGCGTATTCAGATATTGTGGTGCAATTTTGTATGCCAAAATGATCGGATTAAACGATACAACTGAAAAATTAAGAAAAGAAATTGTAGCAGAACTGACTGAAACAACGTTAAAACAACCAGAATATTCAGGTTTTCTGGGAATACTAGCACTCTATTACCTTGAAGATTTTGTATCCATCAAACGAATCGTTAATCAGTATAAAAGAATTTTTCTGATGAAAGGTAACCATCCTTGTCCCGTGGTTGCCGCGAATGCAGTAATTCAGGGATTTTCAGGAGGCCAGTCGCAAGAATCTGCCGATAAGTTGAAGTCATTTCACCGCACCGATAGTGGATTTGCGGCTTTACACCATGCGCCTGCAGAAGATTTACTATCGACAGGTGTGGCACTTTTTGCACTAAATTTTCTCAGTTCCGATTTTAGGTTGATTAAACCTGATTGCCTTAATTTCGTGGACGAATTATATGACTGCGGTGGGTTTCGTTCAACGCAGGCTGATTCGATGACCGATGTGGAATATACTTTTTACGGGTTACTGGCACTTGGCTCGATGAGTTGAAAAAAAATAATTGAATACAAATTTCGGAAATGGTGCATAATAATCTTGATAATCAACATACTGAACTAATACATTTACTCAAAACCGAGCGAAATGAGGATGGATTCTGGAGCGGTCGACTCTCATCGAGCGCTTTGGCAACTGCCGTTTCCATTGTAGCCTTGAAGATTAATGGTGATTGTGCGGATCAACTATCTGTTAATCGTGGACTCGGTTGGCTTTTAAATCATAAAAATAGTGATGGAGGGTTTGGCGATACTTCAACGAGCCTCAGTAACGTCAGTACTTCATTATTGTGCTATGCTGCAATTAGTTATTGTGGAAACCAGCATAAAGATGCGAACAGTGTTCTTTCGGGTTTGGAAACCTATCTTTCGCACCAAAATATTGATCTTAAGGGCTCTGATATAACAACTTCAGTTTTATCTTATTACGGGATGGATTTTACCTTCTCAGTCCCAATACTTTCAATGCTCGTGATTTGTGGTGTACTGAAGGATAATGCTATAAAAAAAATTCCCCAGTTACCTTTTGAATTCACGTTGTTTCCGGCATCCTGGTATAGCGCTTTTAATTTACGTGTCGTAAGTTATGCGATTCCGGCGTTAATTGCCGTTGGAATTTTCACGTTTAAAACCAGGAAACGTCATAATCCGTTAATGAAATGGATCAGAAACAGATCAATAAAGCCGACATTAACTAAACTTGAACAAATTGTCCCTCAGAGTGGAGGTTTTCTTGAGGCAATTCCACTGACGGCCTTTGTAGGAATGTGTTTGATCTCCTCAGGATATGGGGATTGCCAGGTGGTTAATAAGGGTCTCACTTTTTTGCGTAATCAGCAGCGTCCCGACAGCAGCTGGCCGATAGATACAGACTTGTCAACCTGGGTTACAACTTTAAGCATTAAGGCGCTGGGTCCCAAAATGACAACTGAATTTTCTGAAGGTGAAATCAATCGGCTTACAACGCATTTAAAATCAATACAGTATAGGGATGTGCATCCTTTTAACCTGGCACAACCAGGAGGATGGGGGTGGACTAATTTCTCCGGTTCTGTCCCCGACGTTGACGATACTGCGGGTGCAATCCTTGCTTTACTAGTGTTGTACAAGTCCGATGAAGATGTAGCAGGTGCAATTATTAATGGTAGTAAGTGGCTTACAACGCTGCAAAACAAAGACGGAGGATTCCCCACTTTTTGTAAAGGATGGGGTAAACTCCCATTTGACTGCAGTTGTGCTGATCTTACAGGACATGCAATGTTTGCTTTAACCAAATCACTTAACATGCTGGGAAACAAGATGTCATCTGAATTTATAAAACTGATGAATAATTGTATTTCACGCGCTTTTGGATATCTCTGGAAGGTACAACAGGATGATGGTCATTGGGTTCCATTATGGTTTGGTAACCAGTTTACAAAAAATCAGCAAAATCCGGTTTACGGAACCGCCAAAGTCTCGATCTATTTGCAGGATACTATATTATGTAATATATTAAATGACAATATGAAAAGAAATATTGACAGTATGGTATCAAAAGCTAAGGATTATTTATTGAACCAACAAAATGAGGATGGCAGTTGGGGAGGTGAAAAAGGGATCCGGGGAACGATCGAGGAGAGCGCTCTTGCAATTGCTGCGCTTTCAGAAACGCACCGGGAAGCATGTCTGAAAGGATTTGAATGGCTTGGTAATGAGTATATTGAAAATGGATTACGCTCCAATCCAATTGGGCTCTATTTTGCCATGTTATGGTATGACGAGAAATTATTTCCCCTAATCTACTACATCGAGGCGTTGGGGAGATTTCTGAAATAAGAATATTTATATTTGCACATGGTGCTCTATTTTTAATGAAAATTGGCAGATTATGGAGCGAGCATGTTTGATAACCACAAAAACGAATGAATATATTACATGCGAGTTCTATCCATCAATTAAAAAACAAATTATATTAGGATGAAATTGAATATCGTAGGAGGTTTCCTGGGCAGTGGCAAGACCACCGCAATTACAAATGGTTCGAAAGTACTTATGCAGCTTGGCCAACAGGTCGCTGTTGTTACCAATGACCAGGGTAAATACCTGGTCGATACGCGTTTTGTCGATTCAAATGAGATCCCAACGGCCGAAGTCACCAATGGTTGTTTTTGTTGTAATTTCAACAGTCTGACTGATCAGATTGAATACCTTGAGCAGAAATTTAACCCGGATATCATTTTTGCAGAAAGTGTAGGATCGTGCACCGATTTAGTTGCAACTGTTCTAAAACCTTTGCAATTGCTTAAAAAAGAGCTTTTTGACGAATTAACATTTTCAGTATTTGTCGATAGTCGGTTATTGCTTGAATACCTTCTGGATAAAAAACTTCCGTTCTCTGATGCAATAGCCTACATTTTTGAGAAACAACTTGAAGAAGCCGAATTTCTGATTGTTAATAAGGTCGACTTACTTTCTGTTGAAGATAATATAATACTTCGGAAATTGACAAATACGTTGTTTGGGAATAAAGTATTAATTTTCCAGAACTCCCTTAATCCGGAAAATATCCAACAGTGGCTCGTAAGCCTTGAAAAACCAGCTTTCCGACGCAAAGATGTGCTTGATATTGATTACCAGGTTTATGGCAAAGGTGAGGCTGATTTGGCCTGGCTGGACGAAGAAATTGACATTCAGACTGATGATTTGTCTGCATGGAAACATGCAATCGAATTTATTGATTCTCTAATCAGCCAAATTAATAGCTATGAGATTCCAATCGGTCATTTGAAATTTCTATTGCAAGGGGAGGGGGTCAGTCATAAAATCAGTTTTACAACGATTTTTGATGAAGATTGGAAAAAATGGGTGCCGGACTTTGAAATTAACTCCGTACAATTGATGGTTAACTCCAGAATTGAGACAACGCCCGATGTTGCGAAGGAAATTGTGAAAAAAGGAGTAGTTGCCATTTCTGGTGCGGGAGTGTTCGTAAGCGAAAATCATAAACAGGCATTTCAACCCGGGTTTCCAAATCCTACCCATCGGATAACCCAAAAAATGCCTTGCTGCGAGGAATGCAGGTGCATTAAAAACATGATTAATAGTCAGATAGAGGCCTGCTTGTGCGAGTGCAATTTGGATGATGGCTGCTGCTGTTCATTTTAGATAACCTGTATGCGCAATAATTCAATTCGATATATTCCAATTCTTATTTTATGGATATTCCTTTACGTATTTAAGGAGGCATCCACTAATTTTTTGATATATAACTGGTTAAAACTTCCCTACGAATCGAATCTCTCCTCGGCCATTTGGTTTTTTATCAGCACACTACAAAAAATCTTCCTGCTTCTTGTCCTAATAATATTTCTTGCCGGAGTGGTCCGTTCCTATTTTTCACCTGAAAAAACAAGGATTCTACTTGAAGGAAAATCGCTTTTCCTGGGCAATGTACTGGCGTCATTGCTGGGAGTTCTGACTCCGTTTTGCTCCTGTTCGGCTATCCCATTATTTCTTGGGTTTGTTGAGACCGGCATTCCTCTCGGGGTTACATTTTCGTTTTTAATTGCAGCTCCAATGATTAACGAAGTGGCTGTTATCATGTTATTTAGTCTGTTTGGATGGAAGGTTGGTACAGTTTACATTCTAATGGGTTTACTCATTGCTATTTCATCGGGTTGGATCATTGGCAGGCTTAAACTTGAAAAATGGCTTCAGGATTGGGTATTGAATCTAAAAACAGGTGAAAGTATCATTGATGGTGAAAAATTCACTTTTAAGGATCGGCTTAGGTCAGGTCATGTTGCTGTTAAAGAAATCATTGTGAAGATCTGGCCGTATATGATCGGAGGGATTGCAATTGGAGCATTTGTCCATGGCTTTGTTTCTTCTGATTATATGGCGTCATTTCTCAATAAATCAACCTGGTATTCGGTCCCTTTAGCCGTTCTTGCCGGCATTCCACTTTATACCTGTTCACCGGGGGCTGTGCCGATTGTCTTTGCCCTGATCGAAAAAGGGGTTCCACTGGGAACTGCCCTCGCATTTATGATGGCCGTAATCGGAATTTCACTTCCCGAGCTTATCATATTGAAAAAAGTTTTAAAACTTCCTTTTATCCTTACATTCATCGCAATAATTGCAACAGGAATTATGATTGTTGGTTACATTCTCAATTTTTTATTTTAACATTAAAGGTTATTTAGACCAAACCTAAATTCCGTTGTGCCCTTGCACATCAGACGGAATGGTTCTAATTTTATGCCTTAGTTTATTCTCTTTCCGATATGAACAAACGCGTTATTTCCCTCTTATTTGCCGGACTTGCAATCTTTGTCACGGCCAAAGCTCAAGAACCTACAACCTGGCGTGGGCCCGGTTCAACAGGCAATTATTCTGAAACCGGATTATTAAAGTCCTGGCCTGCAAACGGCCCCGAAATGGTTTGGCATTTTGATGAACTTGGTGACGGATTCTCCTCTCCTGTTTTTGCCAACGGGAAAATTTATGTCTCAGGTGCAGTAGATAATAAAGGTTATATCTATGCCATAAATCCGGATGGAAAACTCGATTGGAAAGAATCCTATGGTGAAGAGTGGGTTGAAAATTTCCCGGGTTCGAGGGCAACACCTTCAGTGGCCGGAGATCTGCTCTACATCTATTCCGGAATTGGCGTGGTGACCTGCATGAATGCATCAAGCGGAGCGATTAGCTGGAAAAAGGATGTTATGAAGGAACTTAATGGTGAGAATATTACCTGGGGTGTAACCGAAACTTTAGTTCTTGATGGAAATAAAGTTTATGTTACGGTCGGAGGGAAGACCAATAATATTGTAGCCTTAAACCGGTTAAACGGCGAACTGATTTGGAGCAGTAAGGGATTGGGTGAAAAACCGGCCTATTGCACTCCATTAATTGTGAAACTTCCAACACGTAAGTTATTGGTTACCATGACAGCAAAGCATATTATCGGATTAGATGCTGAAACTGGTGTGATGTTGTGGTCTTATGACCATGTTAATCAATGGGATGTTCAGGCGAATACCCCGCTATTTTATCAAAATAGCCTCTTTTGTTTCAGTGGATATGGACAAGGTGGTGAAAAACTCGATTTAAATGGTGATGGCAGCCAGGTCACTATAGCATGGTCCAGTAAAAAAATGGACAGCAGGATGGGCGGAGCGGTTGTTTTGGACGGATATATTTACGGATCAGGTGATAATACCAGAGACTGGCAGTGCATTGACTGGAAGAGTGGAGAGCAGAAGTATGCCTCACAGGCAATTGGCAAGGGAAATATTATTTCTGCCGATGGTATGTTATATTGCTACAGTGAAAAGGGCGAATTGGCTTTGGTCCCCGCATCTCCCCTGGGATTTAATATCACTGGCAAGGCTAAGGTTGAACTGGGAAGTGGCCAGCATTGGGCCCATTTAGCGATTAATAATAGTCGACTATTTGTTCGGCACGGTAAATCAATCATTGCCTACAAGATCAAGTAATTTGTTGCAGGTATGTCGTTTAAAAAATATTTAGGAGCGGGAGAAAGGGTCACAATGCCAATTCTCCCGTTTTAAATTTTCAAGAAAGCTTTAATTATGAAGAAGATTTTTCTAATTGTTTTACCCCTATTTTTTACTTATTCAGCATTTAATCAGGTCATTCAGTGGAGAGGGCCTAACCGGGATGGATATTTTAAGGAGGCCGGATTATTGAAATCGTGGCCGGCAGAGGGTCCTCAATTGATTTTAAAGGTTGGAAAACTTGGAAAAGGATATTCTTCGCCAGTGGTTGCCAATCAAACAATCTATATTACCGGAATGATCGATACGCTGGATTACCTTTCTGCCGTTGATTTTCAAGGAAAAATAAAATGGCAGGTACCATATGGACGTTCCTGGTCGAAATCATTCCCCGATACCCGCTCGACGCCTACGGTGGAAGGTGATCGGATCTACGTCATTGGAGGACAGGGAAGATTGGTTTGCCTGGATGTCAAAACCGGAAAGGAGAACTGGGCTGTTGATGTTGATAAAGATTTTAAGTCAGAATGGCATAACTGGGGCGTTTCCGAATCTCCATTAATTGTTGATAATAAGGTAATTTGCACCCCTTCAGGAAAGGAGACCTGTGTAGTTGCATTTGACAAAATGACAGGAAAATTCATTTGGAAAAGTGAGACAGTCGGAGGGTGCCGGGCGTATGCTTCACCCACGATTTACGAATACAAAAACTTCAGATTCATACTCGCCCTAACATCCACACATCTGGTAGCCTTGAATCCCGAAAATGGAAAGAAAGCATGGAGTTACAGCTATTTTAAAAAAGAACTTGTCGAGGATGAGGATAAAGATCTGATCCTAACGAATACTCCGGTTTGTAATAAGGATGAGATTTTCCTCACCATGGGATATGACTACCCTGCAGTAATGTTGAAAATGGATTCAACAGGAACCTCAGTGAAGGAGAAATGGATTGATCATACGCTTGATAATCATCATCATGGAGTTCTGGTAGCCGATGGTTACATTTATGGATCAAACTGGATCAGCAACGGAAAAGGGAAATGGGTTTGCCTCAAATGGGATACCGGTGAAGTTAAATATGTAACCGACTGGATTAATAAGGGATCACTTGTAGGCGCGGATGGCCTTTTTTACGCCTACGAAGAGAAAACAGGTACTGTCGGCCTGATAAAACCTAATTCCGAAAAATGGGATGTGATCAGTTCATTTAAGGTATCTGACGGAACCGGGCCACATTGGGCACACCCGTTTATCAGTGAAGGAAAGCTCTGCTTAAGACACGGCGATGTTTTGATGGTCTATAATATTAGTAAGAATTAGGTGAATAGGCTATTAGGCTGTAGGGTTTTAGGGTTTTAGGGTTTTTATGCACTGATCGTGCACCCCGATAGCTGAAAAGTCGTAAAACTTAAATCCTAATGAAGGTCAGGAAATTGTTTCGGAATCAGACGACACTTTATACGACAGACGCAGACGAAACAACTGTTATTGCATTTGACGAAATCAGCAGTAATTTTATTTGGCAATGATTATTAACAAGATCTTAAAATATTCGGTTTACCTGTGTTTAGCGGTTTCCATTTTAGCAATAATTTGGTGGCTGATGAAAGATCCTACTTCGAGATTTACCGAAAGCCTTCCGGGGCTCGATAAACGTGGAGTATCGGATACGGTATCCGAAAATATTGAGATAGGTAAAATATTTGAAACCAATGCGTTGCAATATAAGGAGATGTCTGAGTCGTGGCCTCGTTTCAGGGGAGAGCGCCTGGATAATATTTCGGTCTCACCGATCAGGTTAAAGGAAAAATTTGGTCCTAAGGGTGCTGATATCCGGTGGACTATTCCACTTGGCGAAGGACATTCAGGCGCTGCAATTTATAAAGGATTGGTTTACGTCCTGGATTATAACGAGAAGGAAAAAGCCGATTTATTGCGCTGCTTTTCATTAACTGAAGGGAAAGAGTTGTGGAAAAGAGGTTATCATGTTACGATCAAGAGGAACCATGGGATGTCGAGGACAATTCCATCGATCACTGAAAAATATATCCTCACGATGGGCCCGCGTTGCCATGTGATGTGCCTCGATCGTGCATCAGGAAATTTTCGTTGGGGAATTGATGTGGCGAAAGAGTACTCGGTTGAGATCCCCTTTTGGTATACGGGGCAATGCCCATTGATTGATAACGATATAGCCGTCATTGCTACCGGTGGGAAGGCACTTATGATCGGTGTGAGTTGCGAAACTGGCAAGAAACTTTGGGAGACGCCCAATCCTGATGGCTGGAAAATGTCCCATTCATCCATCATCCCGTTCACCTTTGAAGGACGTAAAATGTTTGTCTACAGCGCTATCGGGGGAATGGTTGGAATTGCTGCCGATGGACCTGATGCCGGTAAAGTTCTTTGGAAGACTCCGGCATGGAATCATTCGGTCGTTGCCCCCTCCCCGGTTTGTATGCCTGACGGAAAAATCTTTATTACAGCAGGTTACGGTGCCGGTGCGATGTTATTACAACTTAAGGGAAATGGAGTTAATTTTACAATTGAAGTAGTGCAGCAATATCTTCCCCGTTTTGGGCTTGCAAGCGAACAGCAAACGCCGGTTTTCTGGCAGGGTCATCTTTTTGGAATATTGCCCAAAGATGCAGGTACTCTGAGAAATCAGTTTGTATGTGTCGATCCTGCTGATTGTAAGAAAATGATCTGGACCAGCGGTCAGACTGCACGTTTCGGTTTAGGCCCGTACTTTATCGCCGACAATAAATTTTTTATCCTCGACGATGAAGGAACATTAACAATTTTAAAACCAAGTACTTCAAAGTATATCCAACTTGATCAGATTAAAGTGATTAAGGATGGTGCTGATGCATGGGCGCCCATGGCAATTGCAAATGGGTACCTGGTATTAAGAGATTCAAAAACAATGGTTTGCATAAATATGAACCTTTAAAATCAGCGTATGAAAAACAAGGGGATTACACTGTTTCTGATCATTCTGGCTGTCATAATTGTAACAAGTGTTACATTTGACTACTACTTTTCGAAACCTGATGAACTTCCTGAAAACCCTTATGCATTGAATATTAATTTATTAGAAAAGATTGACAACTCAAAAATTTTATACACCGAAAGTCGCAATTTCGGACTCAACTTCACCGAACCTTCAGGTATCTGCTTTAGTGAAGGGCAATTTTTTATTGTCGGTGATCAGAAAATGCAAATTATTGACACTTTTGGTAAATTAAAAGGTGAATTTAAGTTTGATCAAAAACCAACCTGTGTTTACGTTTCAACTCAAAATATATTTGTTGGTTTTCGAAAATCGGTTTCTGTTCTTAATCGTGAGGGGCTCAAAATGAATGAATGGAACTCTTTTTCTGATAGTTCGGTAATCACATCGCTGGCTGAAAAATCGGGTATTCTATTTGTTGCTGATGCAGGAAAACGAATTATAAGAAAATTCAGCCTGGCAGGAAACCCCCTTGGTGTAATTGAAGGTAAAACCGGAAATGATCAGATTCATGGATTTATTATTCCAAGTCCCTATTTTGATATCGCATTTAATGAAGATGGCGAATTATGGGTTGTCAATCCGGGAAAGCATGCGCTTGAAAACTATACTGTCAGTGGTGATCTTCGAACATGGTGGAAGGCAACCTCTGTACGGATCGAAGGATTTAGCGGCTGCTGTAACCCTGCACATTTTGCGTTTCTGCCCGACGGAAGTTTTGTTACAAGTGAAAAGGGGACAGTCCGGATTAAGGTGTATAAGCCTTCAGGTGAGTTTTTAGGTGTCGTCGCTGCACCATCGAGGTTTAAGGAGAATAGCGCAGCACCTGATCTGGCCACCGATAATGAAGGGAATATTTATGCCCTGGATATGGATAAAAAGATGATCAGGCAATTTGTTAAAAAAGAGAAATGATGAACAGAAAAGATTTTTTCAGGCAGGGAGGACGCTGGATTATTTTATCCGGGATTGGCCTTCTAAGTGCTTTTCTCATCACAGAGCAGAAGGTCGTTACGCCGGATAATTGTACTGCAGGACCCTTATGTAAAAATTGCGGTAAATATGCTAAATGTGAACTCCCACAAGCAAATAAGGGGAATCGAAATGGAAAATAGTCCGAAAAATAGCCGTCGTGACTTTATCAAAAAAGGGACACGACTTTCACTGCTTCTGACGTTGGGAGCTGTTGGGGGAATTGCGGCTAAACATTTGACCGGTGAGAAGTATGTCTGGCAGATCGATCCGTTTAAATGTACCCAGTGTGGCAGATGTGCGACCTCATGTGTGATGAGTCCTTCGGCCGTAAAATGCATTCACGCCTATGATCTTTGCGGCTATTGCGATCTCTGTGGTGGTTATCTGAAACCGGATGCCAACCAGCGTTCAACAGCCGCTGAAAACCAGCTTTGTCCCACTGCGGCAATTCAACGAAAATATATTGAAGAGCCTTATTTTGAATATGTTATCGATGAATCACTATGTATTGGCTGTGCTAAATGTGTAAAGGGTTGTACCTCGTTCGGGAACGGCTCCCTCCATTTGCAGATTATCCAGAATCGTTGCCTGAACTGCAATGAATGTTCGATTGCACGGCTATGTCCTTCAGAAGCCATATCACGGGTTAAAGCGAGCAATCCGTACAAAGTAAAAGGGAGTTTCACAAAAGAGGGGAAATCCTGAAAATAAATTGAGAACCAGATGGATAAATGGATTAAAATAGCGCTGATTTTTACCTTGCTGATTTTCAGTCTGGAGGGATTTGCTCAAAAACAGCGGTTTCCAAAGCCTGAATTTGGAACCGGATACAGTCAGCCAACCCCCGTTACACCGGAACCACGTGCACTCGCACTTGAATATACCGATGTTATTGTATTACTGATTGTTCTGTCACTTTCCAGCTGGATTGCCATTAAGGATCGTTCACGCAAAAAAATGCTCTGGTTATCGGTTTTCACATTGCTCTACTTCGGTTTTTACCGGGACGGATGCATTTGTGCCATTGGCTCAGTTCAGAACGTGGCACTGACAATTTTTGATCCGGGATATGCAATTTCAATAACAACATTACTCTTTTTTCTCTTGCCGCTCATTTTTACCCTTTACTTCGGCAGAACCTTTTGTGCCGGCGCCTGTCCCCTTGGGGCAATTCAGGACTTGCTGATTGTTAAGCCATTATCATTACCTGAATGGCTTCGTAAAACATTGGGCATTCTTCCATACCTGTATCTTGCACTCGCTGTTCTATTTGCTGCAACGGGGACCGATTTTATTATCTGCCGGTACGATCCGTTTGTGGGAATTTTCAGAATGGATGCAGCATTTCACATGGTTATCATTGGGATCGCATTTCTATTGATGGGAATGTTCGTCGCCCGTCCGTACTGCCGGTTTTTGTGTCCTTACGGCGTATTATTAAACTGGATGTCAAAGTTCTCGAAATGGCATCTCGCAATCACACCAGCAGCATGCATTCAATGTAAATTATGCAGTGATTCCTGTCCGTTTGATGCGATTGATTACCCAACGGATGAAAAACAGGTAAAACAAAGGATATGGGGAGTTAACCGTTTCCTTGTTTATGCTGTATTAATTCCGCTTTGGATTATCATTGGGGGATATGCCGGTTCAAAAGCCCATGTCTGGATTTCAAAAGCAAATCCCAAAGTGTACCTCGCTGAACTTTTAATCTCAAAACCCGAAGTACGCCTCGACGAGAAGAACCTTGATGTTCAGGCATTTCTTAGTTCAGGTAAATCAATGGAAATGCTTGTTGATGAGGCATCCGTAATTCGCCGGAAATTTTATTTCGGAGGTTGGATTGCCGGTGGATTTATGGGACTTGTAATCGGGATGACATTACTAAACCAGATCATCTTCCGTACAAAAAAGGACTATCAACCCAATAAAGGAAACTGCTACAGTTGCGTAAGATGCGTAACCTATTGTCCTGTTAAGAATTGATGTTTTTAATTATCTCATGCGAATGGAACACGATATTAAACTAAAATTATCATTCAACATTGCCCTTGTTTCCGGGATATTCTGCATTACAGTGGCGTTGCTGCTATTGCTGAATTTTATGCAAATGTCAAAGAATAAACCTCTTGAAAGTAAGGCACTTACTTCGTTGGTGAAGCGACTAAGCCAGGAGCCGAACAGTGATGAACTAAAACAGGAGATTCGCAATTTTGACCTGCTTGCCCGTAAAGCTTATTTTAACAGCCAATGGCAGGTTAAAACCGGAGGTTATCTTTTGCTTTTCGGCGCTGTTGTAATGGCTTTCGCCTTACGAACACTTATTGGATTAAGATCAAAAATTGACGAACCACTGCTTAAAAATGATAATGAACTGATCAGTCGAATGATGACGCAAAAATGGGTGATAATTACTGGCACTTTGCTTATTTTCCTTGGGTTGGTGGCATCCTATGCTTCAGTTGATCACCTTAAGAAATACTCAGTGGATGAATCGGTCGTCAATGCTAAACCTTCAGATGATCAGGATAAGATTGAGGTTATTCAGGTTGGTCAGCCCGTTATAAAAGCCGATTCATCGGTCAAAGTTGAGGCAACATCGAATGTTAAACCTAATAAGACGATAAATCCCGAAAAAGTAGTCACTGTATTAAGTTCCGAAAAGATAGTCCCCGTCATAGGTAAAACAGCTTTCCCAGGTTCGAAAGAGATAAGGGCAAATGTTCCCTCTTTTCGCGGACCATTCGGAAATGGGGTCTTTTATACCAAAGGAACTCCGGTTGAATGGGATGCAACTTCAGGAAAAAACGTAATCTGGAAGACTCCGGTACCGAAAAAAGGGTATAACTCACCGGTAATCTGGGAAAACAAACTGTTTCTATCAGGAGCTGATAATACGATTCGCGAGGTGTACTGTTTTGATCGCAGTTCAGGTAAACTGCTTTGGAAACAGCAGGTTGACAAGATTCAGGGAAGTCCGGCTGCTGCTCCGAAGGTAACAGAGGATACCGGATTTGCAGCCTCTTCGCTGACAACAGACGGTAATCATGTGTTCGCTCTTTTTGCAACAGGTGATATTATTTGTTTCGATATGGATGGTAAAAGGGTTTGGGCACGTAATCTTGGAGTACCCGATAACCATTATGGCCATGCTTCGTCACTGATTATGTGGAAAGATAAAATCTTTGTGCAGTATGATACAAACAAAAGCCGGAAATTAATCGCATTAAAAGCCTCCTCAGGCGAAACCACCTGGGAAACCCTGCGGAAAGGAAAAATTTCATGGGCAAGTCCAATATTGGCGGAAATTAGTGGTAAATACCAGGTTGTCCTCTCGACAGATCCAATGGTTGCCGGGTATGACTCCGAATCCGGAAAAGAACTGTGGTCAGTTAATTGTATGATGGGAGAGGTGGGACCATCTCCGGGTTTTGGGAGTGGCCTTATCTTTGCGGCAAATGAATATGCCCGTTTAGTCGCTATAGATCCGATTAAAAATGCAAAGGTCTGGGAAAGTGATGAATACATGCCTGAAGTTGCAAGCCCTGTGTGTGCGAATGGGCTCCTTTTTATCGCCACAAGCTATGGAGTGCTGGCCTGTTACGATGCTAAGACAGGCGAAAAATACTGGGTAAAAGAAGATGGAACCGGATTCTATTCCTCCCCGGTAATCGCAGATAATAAGTTATATACGTTTAATACGGCAGGAAAAATGAAGGTTTTCGAGGTAGGTAAAACCGAAAAAATTCTTGGCGAGGGTGATGCTACTGAAAAAATCACTACAACCCCTGCATTTAAAGATGGCCGGATGTATCTCAGAACGCCAAAATACATTTATTGCATCGGCAAAAAATAAGATTCATGGATTTTAAAATGGTTCAAAAACCGCATAATGATTGACCTGAATAAAATAGATCTTTTGATCAGTGAGAAGGGAAGCTCTAAAACAGCTTTAATTCCTATTCTCCAGGCAATTCAGCGTGAATATAACTATTTGCCGGAAGAGGCTTTACGAAGGGTTAGCGAAACCACTGCTATCAAACCTGCTGAAATAATCGGTGTGGCAAGTTTTTATTCTCAATTCAGGCTGGCTGCGGTTGGTGAACATATAGTACGAGTTTGTGTTGGGACTGCCTGCCATGTAAAAGGGGCAGGACTGGTTTATGATTCATTGAGAAGGGCTTTTAATCTTAAAGAGGGGCAAAATACAGATCTTGCCCGGAAATATACCATCGAAAAAGTCAGTTGTCTTGGATGCTGTACGCTAGCTCCTGTTGTTCAGATAGATAACGTTACTTATGGACATGTGACCTCCGATAAGGCAGCTGAAATTATTAAAGACTTCGAAAGCATAAAAGATTCGAAAGGGAAAAAACGGTTTCGAAAGGCAGATGGATCTGAAATACAGGGTGAAATTAGAATTGGTTTGGGATCCTGTTGTGTTGCGAGTGGGAGCAGTGATATCAAAGATGCTGTCGAACAGACGATTAATCAAACGGGATTACATGTGAACCTTAAAAGTGTTGGCTGTGTGGGCATGTGCCACCAGGTACCGCTTGTCGAAATCGTTCCGGCAAAGGGTGAACCCACCCTCTATTCCAAAGTAAAACCTGAGGACATTAAACAAATTGTAGCCTCCCATTTCCAGCCGGCAGGTCGTTTTTCACGGTTGAAAAATAAGTTTCTGAATGCAATGGAGAATATTCAAACCGATCAGCAATGGAAAGGAATCGAACGGTATGAACTCAATGTCAGGGAAAAGCATGTTTCTTCCTTCCTTGGAAAACAATTCCCGATAGCAACTGAGCACCGCGGTCAAATCAATCCTCTTGATCTGGAAGAATACCAGCAGCACGGAGGTTTTCTTGCCCTTAAAAAAGTCTTCAGTGAGTTTACACCGGATCAGGTTATTGACAAAATTAAAACAAGTGGTATCAGGGGTCGTGGAGGGGCAGGTTTTCCTACCGGGATTAAATGGGAACTCGTAGCCAAACAGGCAGGCGAAGTTAAATATCTGATTTGCAATGGTGACGAGGGTGATCCGGGAGCCTTTATGGATCGTATGCTTCTCGAATCATATCCATACCGGGTGATTGAAGGGATGATTATCGGAGCTTATGCCGTGAATAGTCCCGAAGGATATTTCTATATCCGCGCAGAATACCCACTCGCTGTGTCAAGAATCCGGGCAGCCCTGCAGATTTGTAGGAATAATAATTTGATTGGCAATAATATTCTTGGTTCCGGCTTTAATTTCGATGTGAAAGTTTATGAAGGTGCAGGGGCTTTTGTTTGCGGGGAGGAGACTGCATTGATCCAATCCATTGAGGGGAATCGTGGATTTCCACACTTAAGACCACCTTTCCCTGCAGTAAAAGGGTTATTCGGATTGCCCACCCTCGTAAATAATACAGAGACCTTTGCCCAGATATCCTTTATAATGCGGGATACCGTTGACCGTTTTACCCGTATTGGTACGGAGAAAAGTAAAGGTACGAAGGTGTTTGCACTTGCCGGAAAAGTTGCCCGCGGAGGATTAATCGAAGTCCCGATGGGGATGACGATCCGGCAAATCGTTGACGAAATTGGGGGTGGAATTGCAAATGGACGTAAATTTAAAGCCGTACAGATCGGTGGTCCTTCAGGCGGTTGTATTCCTGCAAACCTTGAGGATACACCCATTGATTATGAATCTCTTACAAGCCTTGGTGCAATGATGGGTTCAGGTGGTCTGATCGTCCTTGACGACACTGACTGCATGGTCGATATTGCAAGGTTCTTCCTCTCTTTTACCCAGGAGGAGTCATGTGGTAAATGTACCTTTTGCCGGGTGGGCACGAAACGGATGCTCGATATAATGGATAACCTTGTCAAAGGAAAAGGGCAGCAGGGTGACCTGGAGAAACTTGAAAAGCTTGCCGAATGGACGAAGAAAGGATCTCTTTGCGGCCTGGGACGGACTGCACCAAATCCGATTCTGAGTACTTTAAAATATTTCAGGGATGAATACGAAGCCCATTTAAACGGCATTTGTCCAACAGGGAAATGTACAGAATTAGTAAATTATTCAATTATAGATAATTGCATCGGGTGCACCCTTTGCGTAACGCGTTGCCCTGTAGCAGCAATTCCTTTTCTTCCCCACGAAAAACATGTGATCAACACCGATTTGTGCATCAAATGCGATGCCTGCCGTCAGGTTTGTCCCGTTGATGCTGTGGTGGTGAAATAAATATTTTGTATTTTTTATTTATAAAAATCGGTAATTATTTGGATGTCATTATACAACAATAAATATCGTATTGAATCTGCCAGATTAAAAGGATGGGATTACAAATTGGAAGGTTCATATTTTATTGCAATTTGTACACAAGATCGTGATAATTTATTCGGATATGTTAAAAATGGGAATATGGTTTTAAATCAATTTGGGGCCATCGTAAATCGTTGTTGGTTCGATTTACCGAATCATTATCAAAATATTAGGTTGGATGCATTTGTGGTAATGCCAAATCACGTTCATGGGATTATGGATTATTCGAATTTGTTCGTGCCTTCAAAAAATTTTTCTGCCCGGCGAATTAATGAATTACGACAATCACCGGGCAAACCGATTTGGCAACCTCGTTTCCATGATCATATTATCCGTGATAATGCTGAATATTATAGAATTAGACAATACATCATTAATAATCCTAAACATTTATTAGAAAATTAATTAATGGTCCAAATTAAAATTAATGGTCAGGAAATAATTGCGGAAGAAGGCATATCTGTGTTAAAAGCTGCAAATATTGCAGGATTTACAATCCCTTCATTGTGTTACAACGAGGAGTTGGGACACTTTACCTCCTGCATGCTCTGTCTTGTAAAAGATAATGCCAATGGCCGCTTATTTCCATCCTGTTCCGTGAAGGCGACCGAAGGTATGTCCATTACAACTGAAGACGAGGAGATCAGGGAAGCCCGGCAGACCGGTTTGGAACTCCTTTTAAGCGAACACGTAGGTGATTGCCAGGGACCATGCCAGGTGGCTTGTCCTGCCCATATGGATATTCCCGGGATGAATCGTTTAATTGCATCAGGTAAGTTTGAAGAGGCCTTAAGGCTTGTTAAACAGGATATTGCATTGCCATCAGTGCTAGGTCGTATTTGTCCGGCTCCCTGCGAAGGGGCATGTCATCGGAGAACAGTCGATTCTTCGGTGTCAATTTGTCTGCTGAAAAGATTCGTAGGCGATGAAAATGATATTCATCCATTTGAGCCACACCCTCTAAACGGGAAAAGGGTAGCCATAATCGGAGCCGGACCAGCCGGTTTATCTGCGGCCTATTATCTCCAGATAAAAGGTTATCAGGTTATATTATATGACAGGGAAAATAAGCCCGGGGGACTTCTTCGAACCAATATCGATCCGGAATTGTTGCCTGCATCAATTCTCGACAGGGAGATCAATTCAATATTGAGTACCGGTATTCTGTTTAAAGGAGAAACTGAAATTAATAAATCATTATTTCAACAAATTGTTAACCAATATGATGCCGTAGTTATAGCAACCGGTGCGATAGTTGATGAATTGAGAAGTTGGGGATTTCAGACAAATCCAAAGGGTATTGAAGCGAAGCACAACAGCTATGAAACTTCATTAAAGGGGGTTTTTGCAATTGGAAATACCCTGCGTTTTTCAAGGATGGCAGTTCGTTCAGTTGGCCAGGGGAAAGAGGTGGCATGGTCAGTGCAACAATATCTGGCCGGCGAAGAACCAACAGGCGAGCCAAAATTATTTAATTCGCGTTTTGGACGACTTTTTCAGAAGGAGATTTCCGACTATTTAAAAGAATCGGCAAATTCATTAAGGGACAATTCAATTGACATTATATCAAATGGTTATACAAGGGAAGAAGCCATTCTTGAGGCCAACCGATGCCTTCATTGCGATTGCAGGGATATGGATAACTGCAAATTAAGGGATCTTTCAGGTAAATATGATGCGAACCAACGCAGGTATGCGGGAAATGTGCGCAAGGTGATGACCAAACATTTTGCTAATTCAATAGTTTTCGAACCGTTAAAGTGCATCAAGTGTGGTATCTGTGTTCGTATGACCTCAAAATATCAGGAAAAATTTGGATTTTCGTATATTGGCCGCGGGTTTGATGTTCAGATTGGTGTTCCGTTTAATGAATCTGTCGAATCAGGACTTGCCGAAACTGCTGAGCTGGTAGCAAAGGCATGCCCAACGGGTGCTTTATCTGTAAAAAACTAAAAATGAAAGTATTATATCTATTTATTTCAATTTTTATTTCAATTTATTATGCAAAGGGTCAAAGTAGCACTTCATGGAGTAACTTTCGAGGAAGTCAGGACCTTTTAGGCGCCACTCAGGTAAATTTTCCAGATAAGCCTAAACTTCTTTGGAGCTTCCAGGCAGGTGATAATATTAAATCTGCACCTGTAATATCAGAAGGAAAGATTGTTGTAGGGGCTACGGATGGTGTTATTTATTGTTTGGACCTTAAGGGAAAATTACTTTGGAAATATAAGACTGAAAATTCAATCGAAGCGCCTGCCCTTATTCTGAATAATCAAATTTTTATTGGAAACCTGGATGGCAACCTTTATGCTCTTAAACTTATCGATGGATCGCTGATTTGGAAATACAAAACTGACAATCAAATTATGGGTTCAGCAAATTATTGGAAATCAAAATCTAAAACATTTTTAATTGTAGGTAGTTATGATTACAATCTGTATTGTGTGGATGCCCAGACCGGTATAATGAAGTGGAAATACGAATCTGATAATTTCATTAATGGTGAAGCTGCCTGTTTTAATGGGAAAGCCATATTTGGGGGTTGTGACGGGTTTCTCCATATTGTGGATATAAACAGTGGGAAATTGGATTCGAAAATTAATGTCGCCACCTATGTTGCCGGATCATGCCCCGTAAATAATCAAATGGCCTATATTGGCGACTATGATGGTAAGTTTTCGAAGGTTGATACACATGCAGGTAAAGTAGTCTGGAGCTGGGATAATAAGGAAGCAAAGCAGCCTTTTATTGCTTCGGCCTCATTCTCAGATGATAGGGTTGTAACAGGCAACCGGGATAAATTTATTTATTGCTTCGATAATCAGACAGGTAAACTTATTTGGAATTTTAATACAGGCAATCGGGTTGAAGCATCACCTGTAATAATCAGGGATAAAATACTGACCGCCAATATGCGAGGTGATCTGGCATTAATCCGACTTTCGGACGGTACTCCGATCTGGAAATATGAGATCGGAAATTCAATTCTTCATAATCCTGCAGTAATCGAAAATCTGATGGTGGTCTGTGCCTTGAATGGTACGATCTATTGCTTTGGAAAGTAATATTGATTTAAATTTTTCTATACCATGAATATTGTACAGATTATTCCGGGTTCAGGAGGAAGTTTTTATTGTGGTAACTGCCTGCGCGACAGTAAATTGGTGGTCGCTCTCCGGGAGCAGGGTCATCAGGTCATAAAGATTCCGATGTATCTGCCAATTTTCTCAGATGAACATGACCTGGAGGAGATTCCGGTATTTTATGGCGCTGTAAGTATCTATCTGAAACAGCTTTATCCAATATTCCGAAAAGCACCTGCATGGATTGACCGGATTCTCAATTCAAAGCCGATCCTTAAAATGGCCGCATCGCAGGCCGGCTCGACCAATGCCCGAGGACTTGAGGAGATGACTGTTTCGATGCTACTGGGTGAGGATGGCAGTCAGAATGACGAGCTTGAACGTTTGGTTGATTGGTTGGAGGAACATTGTAAACCGGATGTCATTCACATCTCGAACGCACTGTTGCTTGGATTGGCCCACCGGATCAAGGAGCGGCTAAATGTTAAGATTGTCTGTTCGCTGCAGGATGAGGATGTGTGGGTTGATGCCATGCAGCCCACTTTTCAGAATCAGATCTGGAAACTGATGAGCGAAAAAGCAAAAGATGTCGACCTTTTCATCGGAGTGAGTCATTTTTTCTCAAAAGTAATGGAAGAAAGAATGAATATCCCGTCAGAAAAAATCAGGAGTTTGTATCTCGGCGTCGATCCTGAAGATTACGAGTTTATACCCACAAAAGAGAAGAAGCGAAACATTGGTTATATATCGCGAATGTGTCCTGAAAATGGTTTGGATATTTTGGTTGATGCATTCATTCAATTGAAACGTAATACAGCCTTCAATGATGTAAAGCTATTTCTTACAGGTGGCTCAACCGGAGCAGACACCAAATATATCGCAGCAATAATTAAGCGAATTGCCAAGGAGAATCTAATGGGAGAAGTTGAATTTTTGGATGATTTTGAGGATTCTGGCCGGATGGAGTTTTTCAGACGTGTTTCGGTGGTCTCTGTCCCGGTCCGAAATGGTGAAGCCTTCGGCATGTATCTTTTGGAGTCAATGGCCTCTGGTACACCTGTAATTCAACCCACACTGGGTGCTTTTCCGGAAATAATAGGTTTGTCGGGTGGAGGGGTTACCTACGAGCCGAATACACCGGAGGCGCTTTGCGCCACCTTAACCGCTTGTTTATCTGATTCCAAATCGCTGAATAACCTGAGCCTGGCCGCACGGAATGGGGTAGAGGTACATTTTAATATCCACGATCATGCCAAAGAGATGATTGAAGTCTATCAAAAACTCTGATTTATTGCACAATGATTCTTCAGCTTAAAAATATTTTCAAAGGTTATGGTGATCCCGCTAAACCCAATTTCCGTAAGGTTATTGAGGATCTTAATTTAGATGTGAGTATCAATCAGAAAATTGCCATTGCTGGTCCGAGCGGATCAGGCAAAACGACCCTCCTAAATTTGATAGGTACACTGGATCAGCCCGATTCGGGTGAGATCATCTTTAAGGGGAGTAAAATCAAGGGGTATTCGCAGACACAATTGGCCCATTTCCGTAACCAGGAGCTTGGTTTCGTATTTCAGCAGCACCACCTTTTGCCTCAGTGTACCCTTTGGGAGAATGTCATGTTACCTGTTTTACCGCTAAAAAAGATCATTGGAAAGGCTGAAAGGGATTGGGCCGAACATTTACTCCGAAAAGTTGGAATCTGGGAGCTGCGATATCAGAAACCATCGGAACTTTCAGGGGGCGAATGCCAGCGAACGGCCGTTGTAAGGGCATTAATCAACAAACCACATCTAATCCTTGCCGATGAGCCAACCGGGGCACTTGATGAGCAAAATGCCTCCCATCTTGCAGAATTATTAAACCATATCAGTGGCGAAGAGGGCGTCTCTCTTATTCTTGTTACCCATTCGTCAGAACTTGCTTCACAGATGGACATGGTTTATCACTTAAAAAACGGAATGCTAAAATGACGCAATTAAAGCTGATTTTTAAGACTATAACTTACTACATCAAAGCGAATATACTTATTGCGCTGGGTGTTGCAATAAGTACAGCGGTTCTGACAGGAGGTCTTATAATCGGGGATTCGGTTACTTTCAGCCTTGAACAGTCCGCCTTTTTACGGTTAGGGATGATGACCCACGTTGTCACAACTGTTGATCGCTATTTTCGTGCTGACCTCGCTAAAGAACTTGCCCTAAAAGGTGGATTTGACGTGGCACCGGCACTTATCCTGGATGGGATGGCTGTTACCGAGGGGGGAGTTGAGCGCGTCAATAAAGTTCAGATAACTGGTGTTGACACCCGGTTTGATAAAATTTCCAAATCCAAAATATATTATGATTTAGGTGATAATGAGGCTGTGATTAGTTTGAATCTTGCGGAACGGCTTCATTTAAAGAAAGGGGATAATTTCATTGTCCGAATCAGGAAGGGGAGTCTGGTACCTCTGAATGCACCATTTGTATCCGATGCCGAAACGAGTGTCTCATTTAGGGCTGTAGTCAAAGATATTGCGAATGCTCAGAATATGGGCTTGTTCAATCTTAAAAATGCCCAAACTGCACCCTATAATCTCTTCCTGTCGCTTTCAAGACTGAACTCGCTGATGAAGTTTAACAGCAAAGCGAACAGACTTCTAATTTTGGCGCCATCGGTTAACGATAAACAAATTACTGACCTCCTGAATAGTTGTTTTACACCTGAAGATGCCGGATTAAAGGTAAAAGTATTGCCTAAGTTGAAAGAAACAGAGATTTCATCTGAGCGGATTTTTATTGATAATCAAATTATTAAAGCATTTGAATCATTCGGACAATCTCATGCTGTTCTGACGTATTTTACAAATAGTCTCGAATATGCAGGGAAGTCAACACCTTATTCATTCATCTCAACAATAGATGATAATTCACTGGATAATAACGGTATAATAGTTAATGATTGGGTGGCGTCTGATCTGGGCGTAAAAGTTGGTGATCTCCTTCTGGTGAAATATTATGAGATTGGTCCATTGCGTCAGCTGGTTGAAAAGGGGACTCAATTTGTGGTTCAAAAGATTGTTCCCATCGAAGGAAAATATGGCGACAGGGACCTGATGCCTTCTCTTCCAGGAATGTCGGATGCCGGTCATTGTCGCGACTGGGAGGCCGGCGTTCCAATTAGCCTTGGCTCAATTCGCCCGAAGGATGAGGCATACTGGAATAAATACAAAGGGACTCCCAAGGCATTTATTTCACTCAAAAAAGCACTTCAGATCTGGGGTAACAGGTTTGGAAATTATACTGCTATTCGAATAAATGAGAATGTATTTACCGATTCCGAATACAAAACCCGCTTTTCTGACTCAGTTAAACCGGCCAATCTTGGTATCTTGGTTACCGCTGTTCGTGAAAATGGGCTTATTGCGGCACATAACGGAGTCGATTTTAGCCAGCTTTTTTTAGGTCTTAGTTTCTTTCTGTTAGTTGCAGCCCTTATCCTTACGACTTTATTATTCCTGCTAAATCTTGAAAATCGCAAGTCTGAATTAGGAAGCTTAATGATGCTTGGGTTTACGCGAAATCAAATCCGAAGGTTTTTCCTGTCCGAGGGAATTCTTATTTCTTTGACAGGCGGCCTCTTGGGTCTGATTTTGGCTGTAATTTATACCAAGCTAATCTTTGTGGCCCTCAATACACTTTGGTGGAGTGCGGTCCGAACTTCGGTTCTGGTGATTGATATTAGAATGCCAACCCTCCTAACCGGTTTGGCAATTAGTGTCTTAATGTCTGTTTTAACCATTATGCTCGTTCTCTCACGCAGTTTTAAACGTCACGCAGTGGAATTGCAAAGGGGACAGGAATCTGAGATAAGGCCAATCATTAAAAGTGCAAAGAAGTGGGGAATGATTCTTTCGGTAAGTGTGGCCCTGGCTTTGGTCGGTATTCAGTTGGCGGGCTCAGGTAACTTAAGTCCATCGCTCTTTTTTATTTCCGGGGCCTTAATGTTGGTTGGATTGCTGCTTCTTGCCGATTATGTACTTCTACGTAATCGCATGAAGGTTGTCAATGAGTTTTCGTTCGATACACTTATTAATAGGAACAGGTCTCAAAACCTGAGGCGCTCCCTGACCGTAATTATTTTATTTGCCCTCTCAACCTTTCTTGTTATCTCAACAGGGGCAAACACAGAAGGGGCATTGTCCGACGCAAATGAGCAGCGAAGTGGTACCGGCGGATTTCAGTTTTTCGCAGAGACCTCAGTACCCGTGCTTTTTAGTTTGAACGACAAGGAACATCTAAAAAAAGAGGGGATAACCACCCCTTTCAATGCTGCTCAGTTTGGCCGGATTGACGGGGATGATGCGAGTTGCCTGAATCTGAACCGCGCCTCCAATCCCGCAATCCTGAGCGCTGATCCGGCTCTGTTCCGTGATCGCTTCAGCTTCGATTCAAAATGCCCCGAAATCGGCAATAAAGAGGTATGGGAAGCGCTGGAAGAACCGTTTAACAGGGTTATTCCGGCAATTGCAGATCAGACAGTTATCCAATGGGGACTAGGCAAGAATGTCGGGGATACCTTAACTTACCGGAATGAGCTGGGCGACACGCTGCGATTGAAACTTATTGCAGGATTATCGCCCTCAATATTTCAGGGGTATGTGTTAATTTCCACCAATAATTTCCTGAAGAATTTCCCGACAAGCAGCGGTTCAAGCCTGTTTTTAATTGATGTTAAAAAAGAGTCTCAGATAGATGCAGGTGATGAACTGAAAAACGTTTTCCGTGATTATGGTTGGGAGATGACCACCGCCAGTGAGCGCCTAAATGAGTTTAATTCGGTTGCGAATACGTATCTCTCGATCTTTCTGGCACTTGGTGCGCTTGGATTAATCCTGGGCACCGTTGGACTTGCTGTTGTCCTTGCACGTACAATTCTGGAACGGAGCAAAGAGATTGCCCTGCTCTTGGCTTTGGGATTTACAAAGCGCCGGATCGTTAATCTGTTGGTTTGGGAATACGCAGTTTTACTGATCTGGGGTGTTCTGATCGGATTTTTATCCGCTGCGGTTAGTGTCCTTCCAAATTTCAGTACCTCCGGAGGTAAAGGCTCATTATATATTGTATTTCTGATTGTTACGACAATATTATTAAATGGAATAATCTGGATTTACGCATTATCCTGGGGTGGGATCAGAAAGAGAAGTTCGATTATTAATCAATTCTCCTAAATTTTCTATTTCGTCCACGCCGGGACGAGGATTCTCATATCTACGGCGCTTTCTACCCCTATCAAATCCCTGACGGGATTTTCTAAAAAAGAAATATTCGTCATAATCCTAAAACCAAGCTTTTTGAACGTTCTCGTGTCCGGATTAATCCTAAACTATCCTCGCTAAACGTTTTGGTGCCCGGATTAATCGAAATCCATTCTTCCTGAATATATTGGAGGCTGAATTAATCCTAAGCGAACCTTCCTGAACCTTTTCATTCCCCGATGAATCCGAAAATGACCAACCTAAACGTTTTGGGGCTTAGAATAATCCTAAACCAACCTTATGGAAGATTTTTAAATCCGGATTAAAAATGAATCGTATGAATATGATGATTTTTAAACATTATTCTCAGCATTGATGGGTAAACAATTAGCAACAATGGCAGAGCAACAATAAAACCACCAATAACAGCAATTGCCAACGGCTGATGTAGCTGGGCGCCGGTACCTATCCCTAATGCAATGGGAGAGAGGGCGATTATTGCACCCAATGCTGTCATTAGTTTTGGCCGAAGGCGTGTTGAGATTGCATAAACTATTGCACCATCGGTAGTGGAAGTTTTCAGTGTTTGTTCAAACTGAAGGAAGGTGAAGATTGCGTTTTCACCGATGATACCGATAATCATTATAATACCGGTATAGCTACCTACATTTAGCGCTGTATTTGTGATGTAAAGGGCGATCATACTTCCGGACATCCCTAATGCGGCCAGTAAAACAATCAGCAGGGCAACATGAAATTCCTTAAAGAGGAAGAGCATCGTGGCAAAGACAAGCAGCACAGAGGTGATCAAAATAATCAGTAATTCACTGAACGATTTCTGTTGCTCTTCAAAAGCTCCGCCATAAGTGATATGATATCCCTGTGGCAAATTTATTTTGGATTGTATTTCATGTTGTAAATCTTTCATTACATTGCCAAGATCGCGGTTGTTTAATCTGGCAGTAACAGGAATCATACTCTGCAGATTCTCGCGGTCAATCTCTGCATTTCCGGCATCAACGGTGATATGTGCAAGTTGGGCAAGCGGCTGAAGTTTCCCCTCCGGAAGGAAAATAGCCCCTTGTTTTAATTTCTCGAGGGATGTGTTTACCGCATCAGGATATACCATTCGCACTGCAGTTAACTGCTCTTTTTCATAAATATTACCCACAATTACACCTTCGAGTTGTGTTTGAAGTTGATTTTGAAAATCTGCCGGTGTTATCCCCAATAATGCAAGCTTCTTATGATCGGGCTCCAGATTTATAGAGGGGCCCGCAATTGTAATACCATTAAATACATCTGCAGTTCCTTCCACTTCAGAGGTTATTTTCGCCACTTTTTTTGCAAGATCCTGGAGAATATTAACATTGTCTCCATATATCTTAATCTCTATCGGTTTTGTTGAACTCATCAGATCGCCAAGCATGTCACCGATCACCTGTCCAAAATCTATCTTAAGGGCAGGTTGTGACGATTCAACCTTTCGGCGTATCTCATCAATGACATCTTCTGTCGATCTGTTTCTATCCTTTTTAAGTTGAATCAGGTAATCTCCATAATTCGGTTCGGTGATGAAAAATCCCATTTGTGTCCCTGTCCTTCTCGAATAAGTCTCAATCTCCGGTACCGAAGGGAAGAGCTTCTCTACTTCTCGCAGCATCCGATCAGTTTGCTGCAATGATGTTCCAGGGGGTGAAGTGTAATCGAGTACAATGCTCCCTTCGTCCATCTCAGGAAGAAACCCGGTCTGAAGCCGCCCCGAGATAAAATAAACGGAAAGAAGAAGAAAGGCAATAAAGGCAAAACTTAAATAGGGTTTAAAAATAAAATAGGAGATCCATTTACTCGTTCTTTTATGTGTTTCAGGATGAGGTTGCACCACACTATTTGTTTTTCCGGAAAAGAAGAGATAGATGACAGGCAAACCAATCCAGGTTACTAAAAATGAGCATATCAGAGTGATCATCATGGTGTTGGTAAGGATCTTGAAATAGGCGCCTGCCACACCACTCAATATTATAAAAGGAAGAAAGATCACAATGGTACTTATGGATGAACCAATCATAGCGGGTAAAAGGAAGCCAATGGATCCGCTTATCAACTCTTTGGTCGGTTTTTCAGGAAACTCTTCATGCGTCCGGTGGATCTGCTCTACAACGACTATTGCATCATCAATGATTAAACCGATACTCGCAGCTATTGCGCCTAATGTCATGATATTAAAGTTATAACCAATGACATAAAGTACGACCATCGTTAAGGAGAGGGTGATGGGAATCGTAACCAGAATTACAGCGCTTGATTTTAATGACCGGAGAAAGACAAAAGCGACCAGAATAGCCAGCAGAAGTCCAATCCAAAGGCTGTCACTTACGCTTTTTATTGAATCGTGAACAAAATCAGCCTGAACGTAATAAGGGCTAAGCTTAACATCCTTTGGCAAAATATGGTTATTAAGCTCCGCTATTTTCTCTGATACCCCATCGGTAACTTCAATGAGATTGGCATTTGGCTGTTTTATCACTGCCATCAGAATCGCACTTTTTCCATTGGCGTTGATCCTCACGTATTGAGTCTGTTCAGCAATCTTTATGGTTCCAATATCTTTGAGTTGCAAGACGCGCTTCCCATCATTACTGATAATCAGATTTTCAAGGTCTTCGAGATTTTGAACATTTGCGTCTGTAACAGTAAGATAGAGTCTGTTATAGTCGGTAAGATAACCGTTACTGCTAATGAAATTGGTCTGACTTAAAGCAGTAGTGATTTTTGCAGGAGTGATACCCAATGCAGCCATTTTTTGGGCATGGAGCTCAATATGATACTCCTTGGTTTTTCCGCCAATAACCCAAACCTCAGCCACCCCTTGTGCCTGTGAAAGAAACGGTTTAATGGTATAGTTGGCAATTTGATTCAACTCGATATTGCTGCGTCCCTTACCTTCAATAACATAGCCAATTACCGGAAGGATCGAAGGGTTCATTTTTTCAACCGACAAATTTGTTCCTGGCGGTAAATCATTCTTTATTTGATTGATGGATGATTCGATCTGTTGTTTACTCAGGTCAATATCAGCACTCCACTCCATAAACGCTGAAATTTCGCAATTTCCGCGACTGGTTATACTACGGACTATTTTCAGGTTGGGAACCCGCTTTATGGCGTTTTCGAGCGGTTTAGTGACAGTAACCATCATCTTTCCGATTGGTTGTAATCCACTATCTGCGATTATCTTAATCTTTGGAAAAGTAACCTCGGGAAATAGTGAAGACTGCATCCTGGAATAACAGAAAATCCCTGCCGCCAGAATGATCACAAGGATGACAATAACCGGATTCTTATGGGAAACGAAAAAATCTCTCATCGGGTCAGTGTTGAATTATTTTCACGTAGGCAGTATCCGACAAACCATAATTTCCTTTATTTATGATTCTGTCGTTTGGAGAAAAGAGAGGAGAGAGAATCTCTACCTGATTACCGGCAGTAATTCCGGGTTTAATGGCTGTTTTCAAAGCAATTGTATCGTTGATAAGTTTCATTACCCAGAAATTCTCCATTGTTTCATCCGAAAGTACGCACGCCTTATCAAGAACGGGGGCATTTGATTTGGAACTTTTAATAATTTGTACCAAGACCGACAGATTTTCAGGCAGAATCGTGTTTACGACCGGTTTTACAATAAAACTCTGAGTTTGAGAGACGGGGTCCACAGTAGACAGTTTACCCGAAATCGTTCCGGACAAAAGAGTCGAATCGGGGAGGAGAATGGTACATTTTTTACCCACTGCAGCAAATTTATTTTGCTCAAATGGTACATTCAGAATAAATACAAAGCTGCTTTGCGAGGCAAGAATACAAAGCTGTTCCCCATCGGCAATGTAATCGTTGGTTTGCCTGGTTGCCTCGATAATAACCCCTGAAGCCGGAGAAAAAATCGTAAGTTTACTCTTAAAATTCAGGGTTGAATCCCTGGCTGAAAATTTACTCAATGCATCCCCTTCCTTGGTTTTAACAGCATACAAAGGTTGTCCGATTTTTACGATTTCTCCCTGATTTACAAATGATTTGTCGATATAACCGGTAATATTTGATTTTACAATATTTTTGCGTTGATAAACTGACACTGCATTGAAACTTATCATTTCGCTAATAGGGGAAGTTTGGATCGTTGTGATTGTGACCGGAGTGGAAACCTTTACCGGAGCCTCTTCCTGTTTTGTCGCAGCGCCATCGCCACAACTAATTAACTGAATGGATAATAGTGTCGCCAAAATGGCTCTGATTTTGCTCATTTGAGGTAATTCAATTGGTTGATAATTTGGAGCCGATTCATCTCCGTAACAAGAAAGGTGATTTTGGTAGCTGTATAATTGTTAAAAACGGTTATGAAATCAAGAAACCGGACTATCCCTTTCTCTAATTCAATACGATAGAGTTCAATAAGCCGTTCCTGATCTGATAATTGATTTTTAATCTCCGTTAACAGCTGATCGGTCATAACTAACTGATTATTTAACTGATCATATTGCATCCTGTATTGCGAAGAATAATAACGACGATAATAAATTCGTGTATTCTCAGCCAGATCTATCTTATTGTATTGCAATTTGCGTTGTTTCCCATCGTAAATCGGAACTGTGAAGTTTATCCCCGCACTTACTCCAAGGTTATGCGGAATATTTGAAGGAGCAATTGAATTAAATCCGCCATCGGCAAAAACATTGATCTTTGGACGGTAATTCAGGTCTATTAGCTGTCGGCTGTTAATGTTTTTTAAACTATCAATACGGAACTGGGCATAAACCGGAGAACTTTCGGGATTTATATTATTTTGGAGGGTGAGCTCAGGTTTTGTCAGGTTAAATTCCCCCTGACCTGTAATGCCGCAAAGGAAGTTAAGCAGCGATACATCATTTTTAAGCTGATTATATGACTGTGAGCAGGTAATTCCCTGAGCCTTTATCATAATTTGCAGATTCATAAAATCAGTCACAAGGTACACCCCTTTGTCAACTAACGCTTTAATAGTTGATTGTTCATTTGTGAGCTGTTGAAGGATCGATTTATTAAAATTATATTGGACGAAATCGGCATATGCAGTGAGATATTGGGCCGAAATACTTTTTTTCAGGTCCAGGACCGTTATTTTGGCATTTAGTTTTAACGTTTGATTCAGCAAATCAATGGTTTGAAGTTGACCATTAATCCGCTTTTTCGAGAATAACGTTTGAGTAATATTTAGTAATGCAGCGTAATTCCCGCCATTTGTTATCGCGGCATCATAGCCCCAGTCAGAACCGGTAGGGTAGTGGACAGCCTGGGTAAGTTGATTGATTTGCGGTTTAAATGAAGCAAGCAGCAACAGGCTGTCCAATTTACCTGAAAGTTGCTGATTATTGAAATCATAAAGTAATGGACTGTTTTTAAGACCTGAATTAATAAAACTATCAAGTGATTGAGCATGAGATTTTTCAAAAATCAGAAAAACCAAAAAAACGGTGCAAAAAATGTTTTTAATCATTGCTTATTTGTCCCGGATAATGAAATTAGTAATAATTGGGTAAAGATAGAAATATATCATTATTGTTAAAATTCTTTATTTCTTCTTTTCACTTTCATAAACTTCCATCTAAAATCGAATTGTAAATTTCAAACAGTATCTTATGCTGATCGTGGTTTAAAAAAATTATTTTTTAATTGAATACTGATACACTGTTTGTCCTGTATGGTCTATGAAGGAAAACGTCAGGTTTACATTTGTTACAGAACAAAGTGTGAAACCGGGGTTTGGATTACAAAAGAGGGTGCCATCTGTTTTATTTACCTTTCTGGATTGAGAAGCGGAGGAATTGACAACATAATTCACCGTTTTGCCCTCCGGTTTTAAATGTTGAAAATTATGGATATGTCCGCAAATATACAGATCAGCTTTCCGATCTTCAAGCAGAGTTCCCAGCCTTTTTTGCATATCGGTGCGTTCTGATACCGCTTTATCAGTATCGGCATAGACTGGGTGGTGGCCAATAACTATTTTCCAGCGGTCGTTTGAAGAAACAAGCGTTGAATCAATCCATTTAAGTTGTTTCCCGAAATCCTGTTTTCCCGCATCAGAATAACTGCTGTCTGCCCGGTATTTGTCGATGAGTGGGGCTGTATCAATAAATACAAACAAACATTTATCCCCGGTTTTTCCAATGCTTCTCTCGAGAGAGAAATACCTGGCCGGAGCTTTCCATCGGGTTGAAAGCTTCGAATAATCTAAAACTGCCTGTACACTGCCATGATATTCGTGATTACCGGAAACTACATACCAGGGGATATTCATTAAAGAGGATGCGGTATAGATATTTTCAAATTTGTCCTTCCATTCGCTGTCATCCGTGCTTTTAACGCCGTTATCGTGAATTGGATCCCCTGCAATTGCAATGAAATCGATCAAATTAAATTTTGCCTCTTCTCCCATCAAGACAGCGATATTTTTTTGCTCAGATACCCCTTTTCTACCCATATCGCTTGCAACTAAAAAGTTTAATGCATTCGAGGGAAGCTTTTCAGGATTGACAAGAACCTGCCCCTTTACTGAAATAACAATCAAAAACAGGATCGAAAAAACACTCAGAAAATGGTTCATATCTCTATTATTTTATTTAAAACTTCTGCTGAAGCTGTGAATAATATTACCTTCTGTACCCACAAAATTGACGCTTATACTGTCTCCTTTCAACGAAACAACCGAGAATGCAGGTACCGATTCGCTGTAAACAGACAATTCGTTTGTACTGCATGGACGCGTTTCACCACCCGTACCCGTTACGATATAATCGACTTTACCCCCTTTTTCGTGCAAATGCTGAAGATCATGATCGTGCCCGCAAAAGTAAAACTGGGCATTATATTGTTCTAAAAGTGGTTTTACACGGCCGATCATCTCCTTTGTATTTCCATGGGTCTTACTTGCTGAATAAATTGGATGATGACCAAAAACAAGGATCCACTGCTCTTTGGAATTTGACAAAATCTCTTTTAACCATTTGATCTCCTTTGCAGTATCCTGTTTAGCCACATCAGGATATCCCTCCGGTTTATTTTGATACTCTTCTACAAGGGGAGGGGTATCAAGAAAAATAAAACGAGCAGAAACTGATTCATTTACTTTTCTTACAAAGGTGTAATAGTGATCAGTCATCCTCCACCGGC
This sequence comes from uncultured Bacteroidia bacterium, assembly GCA_903918045.1. Taxonomy (GTDB): domain Bacteria; phylum Bacteroidota; class Bacteroidia; order Bacteroidales; family Prolixibacteraceae; genus JAAFHB01. Next base: position 31,392 of record CAIXCY010000220.1, on the reverse strand, counting down.
GACTGATTTTTGAATAATCAATTTCAGCTTGCGTGTTCCCTTTGTAATCGTGATTGCCCAGGACTGGGAACCATTCGACCTGAAGTGAGTTTGATTTGTAAACATTTTCGAAGTTTGCCATCCATAACGGATCCTGCGTTGAAGCGACCCCGCTTATCTGAAAATTATCGCCACACGTGGCAACGAACTTAGCCCTGATGCTGTCGGCTGTTTTGCCCATCTGATCGGCAACCTCCTGTTGATGACCCTGACCATTCCAGCCGAAATCGCTAACAATGATGAAGTTAAACCCCTTTTTGAAGGTTTTGGAAGTCACAACCGATTTTGAATCAGCTGTATTTGCCTCATTTTTTGTTTCCGCAAACGACATCAGGGAAATTGCGGATACCAGCAACAGAGTGACAAGGATATTTTTTTCCATATTTTGCAGTTATTTTAAAATTGGATTTTACAAAAAACACCCATGGCTGACTTTTAATTTTCAAAACCATGGGTGTTTAAAACCTGTTATTTGATACTTAAGAAGGTATCGGATAATTGGTTATTGCTGTGGCACAATATCCAGAATGATGAACGATCCGGGGAGTAATTTTGGCTTTTCTGATCCGGAAACGGTTTCAAACTCTGCCGTGGGCAGGTAAATATGATGTGTGTTTTTGTTGATTGTGATCGTTTTGGCGCCCTTTTGTGTTACGATGTTTTCCAAAACCGAGAAGGTATCCTTATTAACCTCTTTCACAACCGTTACAGTTCCCTCGCCATTTGAGCTATAGGCGAATTTTAACAATGGGTCGAATGCTGCACCGTCTGTCTTTGCACCCGTAGGCAAAGTAGTGACAACTTTACCGTTTTCAGCATCAACAATAATCATCAGTTTGTTTTTACACACGCTGAACAACCGGTGAGTTTCGTTATCCAATGCCAGACCGGTAGGCTCTTCACCCGGAGCAACAGGCCAAACTTTTTCTACCTTATTTGTAACTGTGTTAATAACTGCAATGCTGCTGTTATCTTCCAGGTTGACAAAGACCTTCCCTTTACCATCAGATTGCGGAAATTCAGGATTTCCGGCAAACGGGATCGTTGCAATTATTGCATTGGTCCCGGCATTGATTACAGTTGCGTTATTTGATTTGCCATTGAATACAAATACATTTTTACTGAACGGATCAAACAGGATAGCGTCCGGACCTTTACCAGTTACTGTAACTTTGGTTATAACCTTCAGCGACTTGGTATCAAAAATAGTAACGGAAGAATCCTTTCCACAGGTGATAAAACCTTTGTTAAGGGCTTTATCAATGGCAATTCCATGAACACCGTTAACGCCCGTAATTTTACCAACAACTTCACCCTTTGCTTCGTCAACCACCTGTACCATATTTCCATGTGATACATACAATAAACCGGCAGCATCGTCGGAAAAGAGGTAGTCCCATTTCTCATCTCCTTCGAGTTGAATTTTATTGACAATCTTAAATCCTCCCTTTGTGGCAGGTTTTGAATATACGGATCCAGCAACTAAAACAGCCGCAACGAATATTGATATTTTTTTCATTTTATAGCTTAAATAAGATTACTGAACTGGTTGACTTGTAGGCATATGTTTATTTCCGGAACCATCAGTTGGAAAAGCGCCCATATCTTTATTTACAATGTCAGCGCTCCCTTGTTTACCATCAGGAGAGGTAATATAATAGGTAAATGCGGCAGAAACGATCCCTTTTCCGATGGCAGGAGAACCTGATTTTAGACTTGGCACATCTCCGTCTGTAATTGTCATATCAGGTAGCGTTGTGGTTGGAGAAACCCAGGAGGTAAATACTGAATTACATAAATCGGTCGTGGCGCCGGTAATATCTGTAGATTGTTTTTTACTGAAAGCACCTTCAGGATAGATCCAGGGAGCAGAAGCGCTGTTAATTGCAAAAATAAGGTTATATCCATAGGTACAATTCAACGTATCTGCCTTCTTTGTAATGTTGATGCCCGTATTGTTACCTACCATTAAGTTATTAAAGATATTGGCGCGGGTCCATTTATCAATCAGAATCGAATTTGTTGCTTCACCAACCTTACGCCATCCGCCATCGACAATCGTGTTGTTGAAAATATTCATGTTGGTTTGTGGTACAAGGATAGAACCGGTTTCCAGTTTAATCCCGTTATTGGCGGCGCTCCAGATATAGTTATAAGCGATATCCCCCTTTACCCCTTTCTTGATATTCATCGTTTCACCATCGGGGCCTCCCAGATGCTGCAATACATTTCTTTTGATACTTGCAGTGATATTTCCGGCCAAATGGATACCATCATCAACGCCGCCAAAAAACCAGGAATCCTCGACGACTATATGGGCATTGCCATTATAAGTCTGACTACCTTCAACATCAAAAGTTGCCTGAGGACTTCCACCAGAATCAGGCCCGCCTGTGAAATTTACATGTGTATACTTCACATAAACATAGACAGCCGTTGAATCGAAAATAAATCCGCCCCACTGCCCCTTGTTAAGGGCAACATCTGATAATTTAGTCGTACTGTTTGAAGTAAATGTGATTTGTTTTGCCTCCGTTCCCAGACACAATAAGGTTCCCGAAATCTGAAATTGATAATTTCCCTTTACGATGATGGTGGCGCCCTGCTGAACAGCCAGTGTATCACCACGTTTCACGGCAATATCTCCTGTCATGTAATAGGTCGAATCCTGTTTCAATGTCCCTTTTAACACTCCTGTCAGATTCTGACTTTTAACATAGTTTGCCGGAGGTTTTGGATAATTCGCCGTTGCATCAATTAAATCGCTTGTACTTTTTTTGCATGCAGACACACCTAATACCAGAAGCGCTGCAACAAAGAATAACATTTTCTTGTTTTTCATCGGATTTTTAAATTAAAGGATTAATACATTAATTATAAATTGAATTTTATTCCTGCTAAAAAACTCATACTCGTCGATATGTCCCGATCCTGAAATCCACCCTTGGATTTAAACTGCACTTTTGAGTTCAGCAGATTGTTGATTTTTGCGTAAATCAATAATCTGTTGTAAATCTTTTTCTCAATCGTTGCGCCCAGATCATGGAAAGCCAACTGATAGATATCCTGACCATAATAAGAGCTGATTTGCTTCAGGTTTTTCCCTTGCATCGTATATATTAGTTGACATTTCAAACCTTTTTTCAAATCACGGAAGATCAATGCGGCATTAATAATGTGAGGAGACTGTCCTGCGAGCGGTATCGTCTCTGTAAGTTTGGTGACTGTATTCGGATTGGGGTACCAGATCTTTCCGGGATATTTCATTTCCGAATTTGTAAAGGTGTAATTTCCGCTAAGTCCAAAATTTCCAAAGTATTTAAGGCCAACCAATTCAAAGCCATAATTTATACTTGGTTCAGCTAAATTCATCGGTGTACTTACGTTATTACTTGCAAGCAAATCAACAATTGGCTTTTCAATCTTCTTGTAAAAAATACCGGCGGTGAAGACCTCCTCTCTGTCAGGATAAAGTTCATAGCGTGCATCAAAACAGGTACCAGTTGAGTGATTTAAATTGGGATTGCCGTTGGAACCTCCATAAACACTCTGAGCATGATAATCAACAAGTTCAGTGTAATTTGGTCGGCTAATTCCTTGATAAACAGACATTCGAATATTTTGCTTGCTCGTAAACTGATAGTTCAGGTGAAGGCTTGGAAGGATATCGTAGTATGAAAACCTGTTTTTTGTAAATGGGACCAGGACGTTTTGAGTCTCACTGTGATAGTTGGTCTGGTAGGTAAATTCTACCCTTGCGCCTGTAAGAACCTGAAGTTTGCCAAAATTTGTTTTTACCTGTCCATAAACCGCCTGAATATCTTCTGTGGCCTTGTAGTTTCCAGGGTTATTAACCGGGTTTCCGTTTCGTTGTTGTGCATTGCGGTTCTGAGTTACTGCTACCGTACTCATATCCGGATTAGGGGGATTATCTAACGGGGCATCAAAAGTATATTCATTGGCATAATTATTTCTGAATTTTTTTCTCCCGATACCACCTACTTTGAATTCAAACAAGTGATTGAATATTAATGGTTTGTATTTAATATTCAGATAAGCCGTCTTATCTTCATCGGTATTATGCTGCCACACCCTTGTGACACAACCATTGTAATTCAGGTAGACAGGTTGTAATATGGGATGAATGATTTGAACAAAATTCTCTGTTACCAGATCGGGGGACTGCGAGGTCGCTTCTGAATAGATCAAGGACCAATCGATATCGAGGTTGTAAAGTACCTCATGATGGCCAAGCAGGTTAAAACTTGTAAGGGTAGAGATATCGACGTTTGTAACATCAGAGGTGCCGACGCGACCCCAGTTGATTTCAGCGGTTGTATCTGACTGATGTCTTGCGCGGTCTTCAGTTAAACGAAAGAGAGAATTATGGAGGCTGATCCGGTTTTTGTCGTTGATTTGGTAATCGATTTTCACATTCGACCCCAATCGTAAAGCCTCTGTAAAGTATTTGGTATTGCTTTTCGATGTCGGCAAATAGCTATTGTCGGTGCCGTACTGATAGCTGTAATAATTTTCATTTATTCCCTGCTCATTATTCGTGGCTGTCCCCGAAAGTAGTACCCCTAACTTATTTTTAAAATAGCGGTGTCCATACGAGAAACTCCCGTTCAGATCGGGGCTTGCATGCTTTTGGGTGATTATCATATTTCCACGCGAAAAATCGGAGAGGTTAGCCAGGTAATTATTTCCAAATCGTTGTGCCGGATCTCTCATATTGACTGCACCATGATTGAATGTCGAGAGTTTATTATTGAAGAAAAACTGGTTATAACCAACTCCTAAATCGATCGAGAAGAGGGTTGAATCGGGGGCATCTTTCATTTCTACATTAACCGATCCCCCCAATCCGTTGGCTTCCTGATCCGGGGTCAATGCCTTTGTCACCTCAACGCGCCCAACCAGGTTGGAGGGGATAATATCCAGCGGCACCGAACGGGTTGACCCGCTAGTACTTGGCGCAGCTGATCCGTTAATAAGGACATTGTTGTATCTTGGAGGCATTCCACGGATAATCACCTCCGTATTGTTTCCGGCATAATTTTTCACCATTGAAACACCTGAAACACGCTGCATCACGTTGGCTACATTCAAATCGGGGAGTAATTCTATTGTTTTTGCACTGATCACATTAATAACCTGGCTGGCCTCCTTCTCGGAGAGACGGGCGCTGACATCCGTACTCCTGTCGTTGTGTTTAGTAACGATAACCTCGTCCAGTTCGGTGGTCTTTGGAGTAAGACTGAAATTTACTGTCAAGTTGTCGTCGCCCCGAACAGCTATTTTTTTTTCAATGGTCTTATAACTAACAAAACTGCAGGATATTGTATAGGTTCCTTTGGGAATATGATTCATCAGGTATGAACCATTGGTAATGGAAACCACACCCCGCTTCAACTCTTTAATGAATATTGTCGAGCCGGGAAGCTCCTTTGCGGAGGCGCTATCTTTGGCAGTTCCCCGGATCGTAGCACCCCTTAATCCGGAAAAAGCGGTTAGCATTAAAAGCAAAAAACTAAAAATTTTATACATAAGAGAACCATTTAATTTCATGCAAGATTATAGCGATTGTCAAGACCAGTCAATGGCGCTTTTCGTTGAAAAGGGATAGCTGTTATCACCAGTGGAGGTTAAGTATTTGTAACGTATTATCAGGCTGTTATAAGTCAACTTAAAGATAAAACAGAGGTAATGGAAATTTAATACTGGAGGATTTGGATTAACATTGACTTGATCCTTTCTTTACATTTTATTAACGTGATAATTAAATGGATAAGAATACTTTTAACAGATAAATATTAACTCTTGGGAAAGCCTCTAAAACGCATTATTATAGCCGACGACCATGCAGTTGTCAGGACCGGCATGCAGCTCATCCTCGATGAAACATTTGACATGAAGATCTCAGATGAGGCTGCAAACGGTAATGAATTGCTTGAAAAGCTCAGGGTGATTAGTTACGATTTGGTAATCCTCGATATTTTTATGCCCGGTAAGGATGCCATCGATATTCTGAAGGAGATACAGTCTAACTGGCCGCAGCTACCGGTTGTAATTTTCTCGATGAATCCCGATGATGTGTACGCAGTGCGGATGATCAAAAACGGAGCCTCAGCCTATATCAATAAAGAAACTGATCCACAAATTATTATCGAAATTTTGCGAACGGTCCTTTCCGGCAAAAAGTTTTTCACCCAACCGCAGAGCGCCATGCTTGCTGAATTGGTGATCGAGCCTGAAAAAAAAACAGGTATTTTACTACACGAGACCCTTTCTGACCGCGAATTTCAGATTTTTTTTATGATGGCATCGGGGTTGAAAAAATCGGAAATAGCACAAAAAGTCGCTTTAAGCAAACACACCATCGGTAACCACCGTTCCAACATCATGCATAAAATGAATTTTTCAACAAATTCAGAATTGACAAGATACGCCATACAGCATGGAATTATAAAGTAAATGGGAAAATATCCTCGACTTTGCCATTCAATATCAGGCTTAATCCTGCTGACAATAGCTTATTCCTGTCAGCAACCGGCTAATTATCAACAAATAACCCAAACAGCTCAGGAAATAGACAGCTTGATTCATAGAACTTATCTTCCGGGTTCAGTATCCATGGATTCTTCCTTCGTTGAAGCCAATAAAGCGCTGACACTTTCCCGGATTGCCCGGAACGATACGCTGATCATAAAATCATGGTTTGCCCTGGGATCAATTCTACGTCTGGAGGGAAAAAACGATGAGGCATTCCAATTGTTTCAAAATGCATCACAACTCTCTGCACAAATCCATTATGTGAATGGTTCGTGTCAGTCGCTTATTGAATCGGGAAGTATTTTTTATATCAGGGGTGCCTATGAAAAATCCGGAGAACTTTTCAGCAAAGCATTGGTTATGTCCCAGTTGAACCATTTCGACGATCTGGAGGCTGCAGCACTTAACTTTATGGGTAAATACCTGCATACAACAGGACGTTTCGACGAATCAGTGTTATTTTATAAGCGGGCAATAGAAATTTTCAAACGAAGGGGTGATTTGATGCAGTCGGCATCCGTGCTATTGAGCCTTGGAAAGACCTATTCAAATGATGGGAATTTATTTATGGCGCTGAGATGTTACCTTGAAGCTTATGAAACATGCAATAAAACAAAGGATTATATCAATTTGGCAGACGTCTGCAATCATTTAGGTTCTATCTATCTTGCACTCGACAAGACAGCTAAGTCAATGGAGTACCATCGAAAAGCGCTCTTTTACCGATTGTCTCTCAAAACGCCGGAAGGTCTGGCCAATTCGTACAATAATATAGGAAAGGTTTTCCTGGCAAAAAACAATCCGGACAGCGCCCAAATCTATTTCTTAAAGGCTCTCAGTAATTGCGAACAGATTTCCTATACAAAGGGAAGAGTAAAAGCCTTAACTAATCTTGGGAAGGTTTTCAATCTTCGGCTGGAGCCGCTGAAGGCAAAACCATATTTGCTTAAATCACTGGATATTTCGCGTAATTCAGGGTATGATGAGGGTATGGCTGAAGCATCTCTTGAAATGGGTAATACCTTAATGTCCCTAAACCAACCCGACTCTGCGAGGCAATTATTTGAGCAGTGTCTCCATAATGCCAAATTGGCCAATCTTACCGGACTTTACCATGACTGCTATCTGGGTTTATACCGGTTTTATCTTGCTAAAGGGTATTATAGCAACGCATTAGATTATTATAAGCTCTTTGCTGAGGCAGATAAAAAGCTGACTAAGTCTGAAAATAATCAGCAACTTTCGGAATTACGCCTCTCATTTGAGTCGGAAATAAAAGAGAAAGACAACGAATTGCTCCGTAATGACAATGAATTTAAAAAAAAGACGATCCTCAGAAAAGATGCTTTTATATTGATGGTTGTTATTGCACTCTCAATTTCAGCACTGTTTGCAATCTTGTTTTATACGCTGTTTGAAACTAAAAAGAAAGCACATCGCAAATTGGCAAAGCTTAATGAAAAGGTCTTACGACAGAATGCTGAACTTGAAAAATTAAATAAAGAGCTTGAAAACGCTAACAGAGAGAAAGATAAGGTATTTTCAATAATCACTCATGAATTACGAAACCCACTCTATTGGTTTCAGAACCTGACCGAAATGTTGTCCGTGAAATATACAAATATGTCATCGGAGATGGTCAGGAAAACATTGGGAGCATTGGACGAGTCAGCAAAAAATGCTTTTCATTTGATGGACAATTTACTGCACTGGTCCCGATCCCGTCTAAACCGCATTACCCCGGTAATTACAGACCATTCACTCGAAAATCTTATAAATGAATCTTCCCGCATGTATGAAACTATACTTAATCAGAAAAACATTCCACTCGGCGTCAAACTTCCTGAAAACGCACTGATTAAAGCTGATGCGGACTTATTTATGTGTGTTATGCGTAATTTAATCTCCAATGCAATTAAATTTACTCCCGAAGGTGGAACTATCGAAATTAATGCCCTCCAGGTAAACCTAAACTATGTAATATCTGTTATTGACACAGGGCTTGGTATGGATGCGAAACAAAAACAAACTATGTTTAATTCTGATGTCCAAACCACATCATTAGGTTTAATGAACGAAAAGGGTTCAGGCTTTGGATTAAAGCTTTGTAAGGAATTTGTAGAAATGAACGGAGGAAAAATATGGATTACAGATAATCGCGTTAATGGTTCGTGTTTCTCATTTACAATACCAGCTGCAATCCAACATACCTGAAAACTCACCTTTAGATGGGTAATAATTCCCTATCGGAGTATACCCAAAATTTGAAATCTTACCATAAATTTAAAATTTAATCCCATTTTATGAAAATATTATCTCTGCTGGTTTTCTTAGCTGTATATGCTTTATCGGGCAAGGCCCAGGATCAAATCGTAACCGATTATCAATCCAAAAATTTGATAAAGTTTTTACCATTCACCCTTCCTTTTAATTCTGTTTCATTTGAGTATGAGAGATTGATAAATCCCAAAAACTCAGTTGTTCTCCAGGTCGGAATCCCAAACCAACAGTCAATAATGGGGAAATACGGAATCAATCCAAATTCTGACCTTAAAACCGCAGCATTCGGATCGACAATTATCAGGGGTGGTTATCGCCATTATACGGGAAAAAGCAGGCTTCCCAAAGGCTTCTATCTTGAGCCATATCTCAAATATCAGCATTTTAAAGGAGATGCAAGTATTGCGGGCGTTGATGACCAGGGTGATCCCTATTCGGGAAATTCTGAAATAAAGCTGAATACAGTAAACTTAGGATGCCAAATGGGAGTCCAGTTCCTAATTGCCAAAAGAGTAAGCCTGGACCTCTATTTTTTAGGATTGGAAGGTGGACTGCTGAGCGGAAAAATAGTCACAACACCTACAACCAATAGTGAATATAATCCAATTATACTTTCTGTTTTAAAGAATGTTATCGATCAAAATATTGCAGATGCTCCAGCTATGATCCGAAATAAACTTTCAACCACACAAACGGCTTCTCAGGTAATCGTAAACCTGAGCAGTACCCCATATCCCTGGATCAGAGGGGGTATTAGCCTAGGATTTGCCTTTTAGTTTCTAAGGGAAGAGAATTCAATGGGTGGAATTCCCCGGTTTTAAAAACAAGAATAGCCCAAACATTCGCTGTCCGGGCTATTTCAACTTGTTTCCATTAATTTCTAAAACCTACTCGGGCACACAATTAATAACCTGAATATCCATTAGCATTCCGGAGCAGCGCCCCTTGAAGGTAGCCTTGGCACCAATTTTTACAGGTGAAAGTTTGGAGCTAAATTTTACCACATCAGCGCTGTCAACAGTGCAGCTAACCCCTTCCATCGCATCTTCGAGACTAAATACCATACTGTGGTTGTCCAAAGTGCGGATACTCTTAATCTCGCCTGATACGGCAATTGCCTGATCAAGGTATTTTTTGGTCGCAATTGTTTCATCATTCCGAAAATCGGAGATAAGCTGCTTTGCCTGCAATGAATATACTGCACTTTCACCAGACACATTACGGCGTGGCATGTTGAAAACGTAATAAATCGATCCAAATGCGGCAATTAACCCGATCAGGAAAATCCAAAGAACTATGCGAATCGTTTTTTTCTTAGTCATAACCGGTATTATTGGTGATATGGCGCGTAAACCGCATCAATTTTAATGGTAACCTCCCTGGCGATTTTATCTCTTACAGCCGATGGAATTGGAATGCTAAATGCTTCAGGAGTAACTTTAAGCTCTGCAGAGGCTGAAATTTTTTCCTTGCCGGGAGTAATAGTTGCTTTGAAAGTAACCTCGCTGTTTGCACCATGCATCGTCAAAGTCCCTTTAACATCAACACTAACAGTTTTTTCGCTTTTCCAGTCAATGGGGGAAATGATTTTACCATTGAAACTCGCCTTTGGAAATTTAGATGATTCCATATAATTTTCGTTAAAGTGCTCCTCCATCAATGCCCTGCGGAATTTAAATGAGGTGGTTAACACGGAGAATTTAACTATATTTTTCTCTATATCAAGTATCGTTGTCGCCTGATTCGATTCAGCAACAATATCCTCAAGGGGGGTTGAAGAGTTAAAGTTGATTTTAGCATCTTTCGTTAAATAAAGAGATTGTGCCCCAGCAGTCAAAAAGCTTATTGATAATGCAACCAGAAGAATTAACTTATTCATAATTTGAAATTTTATTGTTTACTGAATGAAAATACCCTTGAAATATTGAATCCGAGGCGAATACCGCCGTTACCCCAGGCACCTGTAGTTTTTCCGATAAAACCACCCTCACGCATTGCTTGTGAATTGGTGACCATAATCTGAAAAACATGCCCCCCGGTCTCGATATCAATACCGACCGAAAGGGGGTTGTAATACTTTGTGGCACCTGTATTTGGCTGATTCATAGCAGTCTCATTTCCGCGATAGACATAGAAATATTCAACATTAAAGGCTATTCGCTTGGATAATTTATAGCGTCCGCCAACACCCATGGAGAAAAGATCATTATGTTCTATTTCAGTGGGTACGATGTTTCGATGAATAAAAGTGGGAGTCAATTGCAATGAAAAGCTTTCATTAAACTTGCGGGCAATCATGATTTGCTGAACATAAGTTAAACGTGACGAAAAATTCTGCTTCATTGCCGGGTCAACGTTTAGGGAGATTGCCTCCGTACTTGCCAGATAGGAGAGGGCAACAGGCATATTTCTTGCTCCGTTGCTTTGTCTAAGGAGTGAAACTTTTCCAAAGGCATCAACCGTTTTTTCAAAAGTGCTGCGGCCAATTCCGACTTCAAGCCAATCAGTAAGGCCATATTCCAATGCCAAATGGATTGTGCCCTGATCAAGTCCGTAAAATTCATACGAACCGGTATTGAATTGTCCAAACCGGTGTGACACCCTGAATTCAAGCTGATTCTTTTTCATCCTTTCAACCGAGTGGCCATTAACCACCCTTGTTGACTTAAAAGTTGCAGTTGCAAAAACAATCTGCGGTTTGACAGACTTTTCCATTAATGAATCCAGATCCTGAGCCGTCGCCCGGATTGAGAACATTAAAGCCGCTATCAAAACAAGTGAGTAGGCCAATGATTTAATTTTCATAGTGTTAATTATTTAAGGTGCCTCTGGTTATCCAGCTTTTAATGATTTTAATGTCACATGCGCTCAGGGATCCGCCATTCTTTGGCATCGGATAGGATGAAGTATGCAGAATAGATCCCATAAGTTTGCCGTTGTCTGCATAGGTTTTAACATCCGCATAGTTCTCAAGTTTTATTCCGGATCCGCTCCCTGCGGCATAGGCATTTGCATGACAGGAATAACAGTTTGATTGCAGGATTGGTTTAACCTGAGCCACAAAATTGGTAACGGTTGTATCACATACCACTGTGTTAGTGTCTGGTTTTCCAAACAACGCTTCATTGCTGTCGTAATAACATCCTGCAAACAGAGCAGTAAGGATCAGGAAAATAAAAGGTAACTGTAATTTTTTCATAGTTTTAAGCTAATTCTGTAATTCACCACTGGATTTCCAAAGTTCAAGCTGTCTGATCTGACAACTGCTGATTTTACTTGCCGGAGTTGGAGGCATTTGAAGGGTTATCCCCTTAACTGCCGATAGTATAGATCCATTATCCATATTGGCCTTTACGGATGCATAATTATCCAGCAGAACCCCCTTCTGAGCGTTCGCCCCGCTATGGCATGAAACACAATTATTGGATAAGATTGCGGAAATTTGATTTTGATAGGTCATCACGCCCGTTGTATCGCACGTGGAGGTGCAGGTACCATTTAGAGCGCCGTTTTTTATCCAGTTATAAATACTGTCTTTCTTCGCCTGTGTTAACTTTGTATAAGAATTAGGTGGCATATTATTATTAGCAACGGCTGTGTATAACCTGCTTGAATTTGGCGATCCTGCTTTAACCAGATTCGTCATTACAGAAGCATAATCAATAATGGTATAACCTTCTCTGTGTGTTTGTGCGTCGTGACATCCTGATGTTCCACATGATGAAGTCAGTATCGGCAGGATATCCCGTTGAAAGCAGACTGCTCCGGCGGTGCTTCCACCAGTACGCGTGGTATCAACCGGAACCACAGGGGTAGGAGTAATTGTACAAACGGTATTCTTCGCCCCCTGATCAATCCATACCCGGATTAATATCCGTTCATTTTCCGATAATGCACCCTTGGGAGGCATTAACTGTGTAAATCCTTTCCCTGTTATTGCTTTATACGCTTTACTGTTTTGAGCATCATAAGGCTTGACAGAAGCTAAAATTGAATTATAGTCATAAAAAGCAACTCCCCCCTTGCTTCTGTTTTGTCCATGACAAGTCGCACATTTATTCAGAAAAATAGGGGAAATTTCTGTATCAAAACATACGGGTTTAAGTGTTGTTACATTCAGTCCGTCATGCCGGCATTGGATGTAAACTAAACCCAGAAATAAGAGTGCCATTGACAATTTTAAAGAGATCCTAATCGTTTTACTCCCTTGCATAAATTAATTTTATTGTAGTATAATAATTCATAAACTTAACCTAAATGATGGTATACCCATTATAAAGGTTGCAATATTCCAAAATATTTATTTAAAATCTGACAATGTAACAGTGCTAATTAATGATTGTTTTCAAAGTTATATTAAATATTACGTTTATGATTCAATTTTAATTCAATCTAAATTAATTAAAAACTGCTTCAATTGGAATTACCGGTGAATTTTCAATTGAAATCATTGCGTTAATAATCCGCACCTCTGAAAACCGGATGAGATCCGCGGGGGTGAGTAATGCCGGAGTTACCCTTCCTTCTCTTACATAACTATGAAGTCTGGTTCCAAAAAGTAATGGATTCCGTTGCGAATACCATGTGTTTTCACGTAAATATATAGTATTCGCATATGAAATGTCTGTCAATAATCCATTTTTAACAATCAATATATCATCATATTGCAAATTATTTTGGAGCATGGTTTTGAATATAGACCGATCAGCATATTTAAAGGCATAATCGATTGCATTATCGGGTACCAGTTTTAACGATTTGATCTGCCTGACGGTATACACTGTATATTCGATATCGGAAATTTCAATTCCATAGGTAACCGTACATTTTACAGTTTCATTGATTAACACAGCAGGAACAGAAAGCAATAACTCAAGCCGGATCTCGGGTAACTTTCCGAAAAAATGGGTACGGGTTCGGTTTAAGCGCTCATTATGCAATTCAATCCGATGAAAACGGCGTTGCTCGTAACAAATTGTCTCAATGAATCGGAACATACACTTTGTCAATTAATTCCTGATACTCTTTCTCGGGATCGCTGGAAGAAGTGATCCCACCGCCACTTTTGAACAGAAATTCCGATCCGATCTTTTCAATAAACCGGATCATAACAGCAGAACGGAGCTCTTCACCGTCAAAAAAACCGAATACGCCTGTATAATAGCCTCTTTCATAGGTCTCGGAATCGTGTATTATCTCAAGCGTTTTTTTCTTGGGGGCACCACAAATCGATCCGGCAGGAAGCAATTTTGAAAAAATGTCACCCAAATGATCCAGATAGTTCTCAGGTAACTCACCGGTTATTTCAGAACTTACCTGAAGTAAAGTTTTTGAATGTGTTTTGACGCTGTTTAAAAATCTGAATTTTTCAACCTTCACATTTGTTGACACGCTTGAAATATCACTTCTTATCATATCTACAATAGTATGATGCTCAGCAGTTTCCTTTAGATCATTTAATATTTTACTTTCAGCTTCCGGAATAGAGGCATCTATCGTCCCTTTCATGGGATAGGAAGATATTTTTCCATTCCTGATTTCGACAAAAAGCTCAGGCGAAAATACTACAAACAAATCCTTAAACAACAATTTATAAGGGGCTTTACTTAGAATAAAAATCTCGTTCAAGGAAAGGGTGGTTGTTATAGAAGTGGGAAAAGTGAGGTTTGTCAGAAATGAGTTCCCCTTTCTTATTTGTTCTAAAACCTTGTAAAATGATTTTTTATATACCTTAAAACTGACAGGAAACTTGTTAAATGTGAACTCTTTCTTTGTAACTGAATGATTATTAATATTATTTAGGTTGTCAAATGTAAAATAGATCCCTTTTTCAGCCGCTTCTTCCAACCGAAGGACGACAGGCATTTTCATTTCAAAATCTATAATAAAAATAAAGGGATCGCGAGCTGCTCCCAACTTGTTCATTTTTAATCGATAGTCTTCGTAATCAGGATTTTCCATTTTTATTTGCCTAAGATCGCCCTAAGATTCTTTAGGTTTAAAATCACCACCTGATTTTTTTCCCACCGAATGATCTGTTCCTCCTCCATTTCTCCGATCGTTCTTGCAAGGGAGGGGCGTGCCACTCCAAAGATATCAGCCATCCCTTTTTGACTTTGATTTAAAATAACTAACATGGTATCTTGTTTTAGATGATTTAATAAATAAAAGGCTAGCTTCTCTCTGATTGTCTTAAAACTCAAAAAGGTAATCTTTCGGGACAAGAACTGAGCCCTTCCTGACACAATATTAAGATAATTGTTTAGTACCCTATGATCATTAGCCAATAGTTGGGTAAAATCATTCCTTGCGATAATTAAGATTTTACCGTCGCAAAGAGCCGATAAATTGACAGGAAAAAAGCTCTGAGGGCCATAAAGAAATGCCGGGGCCACCATCTGCGGGGGGTCTATCTCTTCAATTTTAAGACTACCACCTGCATAATCGACCATTTCGCCCTGAAGTTTTCCTTCAAGCAGAAGCATTGCCCGCTCAACCCTTTCACCGGAAAATGCAAGTACCTCCTTGTCCGAGAATTGCCTGATCCGATAAAATACCCTATTAATCAGCAAGTTAATCTCCTGGTTGTCTAACCCTTTAAATAACGGGGATGATTTTAATATTTCGAACACTGTTTTTTTTACAAATATAATCGATGTGTAACAAATGTTACATTCTGAATGGCCACTTCCACCTATTTTTGTCATCAGAATTGCGACTATGCAGTTCCTGTTAAAAGATTTTCTGAAGAATAATCACTAAATATCCCATAAAATGGAACGTGAAATAATAAAGATTGACGATGAACTATGTAATGGTTGCGGGCTTTGTGTTCCCAATTGCCACGAAGGGGCCCTTCAGATTATTGATGGCAAGGTTCGACTGGTCAGTGAACTGATGTGTGATGGCCTCGGCGCCTGCATCGGCCATTGTCCGGAAGGGGCGATTACAATTGAACGACGCGAAGCTGAACCCTACGATGAAGTTAAAGTCATGGAAATTATGGTATCCAAAGGATTTAACACTGTTGTTGCCCACCTCCGCCATTTAAAGGAACATCAGGAGATTGTTTATTTGAAACAAGGGATGGGTTATCTGATTGCCAACGAATCGAAACTTAATTTTCTGGTGAAGGAGGTGAAAGAGGGGGTTCATCAACAAATAATTGACCCGGTTGAAGTTGGGTGTGGCGGTGGATGCCCCGGTTCTAAAACGGTTGTATTTGATCCTTTACAATTTAAAATGGCGGATACCCAGGTAATAGGAGCTATACAGTCACAGTTGAGACAATGGCCGGTTCAATTACATTTAATAAATCCCGGAGCCGCCTATTTCAGCGGGTCAGACCTGCTAGTAGCAGCAGATTGCTCTGCATTTGCTATTGGGGATTTTCATTCAAACTGGTTAAAAAACAAAACACTTGTGATTGCATGTCCCAAACTCGACCAGGGGAAAGAGGTATATTTGCAGAAATTTATTGCACTAATTGATAACGCAAAGGTAAATACAATAACGGTTTTGATAATGGAGGTGCCATGTTGTGGTGGATTGCTTCAATTGGTAGAAATGGCAATAGCACGTTCCGGTAGAAAAGTTCCTGTCAAAGCCATCACAGTGAGCATCAGGGGCGAAATACTTAGCGAAGATTGGATCTGATTCACGAACAAGGTCAATTCGCAGATTTTTACGTTATATTAATTTAAAAATCAGTGATTTACGCAACTTGTTTGATTTCGCACAATATTCAATTCATAACTTTAAATAAATGGAAACATCAAATCGAATGTATTTTCACTGTTGGGGAGGCTAAAAGCAATATGACTACCGGCGATTGCATGATTTTAGCTGCAGGAATAGTCCATTCGGTAGAATCCTTAACTCCCTTTAAGATGTTATTAACGATGATAAAAATTTCCTGAAAACTCTTCACTGATCAAATGTGCGACGAATGTTCCAATCCATGTTTTGCGTATCTTCGCCGATCATATAATCGTTGCAAGGATGAAAAAATTGTTCACCTACTTTATTCAGGGCCTTTTATTGGTGGCTCCGCTGGGATTGACGGTGTTTATTGTTTACCGGATATTCATGTTCACGGATGGGTTGCTGTCCACTTATCTGGAGGAACAATTACAGGTTAAGACGCCCGGACTAGGCATTCTAATCATTTTTATTTTCCTGGTTTTGCTCGGAATAGTAGGTGAAACTATCGTGGCAAGACCAATTAAGAAACTTATAAACCGCATTCTCCAGAAGACTCCCTTCCTTAAATTAATTTACTCTTCAATTAATGATCTTTTTTCTGCATTTATTGGCAAAGAGCGAAAATTTCACCGCCCCGTGATGATTCTGTTGAACAGGGAGAACAGTTTGTGGAAAATGGGGTTTGTTACCCAGGATATACCTATTTCGGTAGAAGGCAATGAATTAATTACGGTTTATTGCCCCTTTTCATACGGCTTCGCAGGAGAAATTTATTTTGTCCCGATATCGAATATAAAACCACTTTCCATACCACCCACTGAAGCTATGAAATTTATTGTCTCAGGAGGCGTTTCCGGGGTTGACTTTAATCAAAATACTAAAGACTAAGGAATGTTCCTTTTTTTGACCGTTTCAGGCAGATTCTGATCTGTTGAGATTTTTTTTACCTTTTTGTTCTTATCAACAGTATGCTCCCTGACCTCAATCTCATTCTTTTTCTGTTCCCTTACCCTTAACTCAGCAGCTGCAGCTTCAAGTTTTGCTGCCTCTTTTTTCTGTTGTCGTTTTAGTTTTCGGCTCTGGGGGAATTCCGACTTATTCGCATTTTGAAAATTGCCCCTTAAATTGAGCGGAAAAATAGAGATTAGGAATCCAAATAGCAGGCAAAAAATAGCAATTCTTTTCATTTTATTATGTTTTGAATTAACAACTCAACTCCAGATATTTCTTTGAAAATACGAAAAAATGTGATACGACGTATTTAAAATTGGTAATATTTTATGCCAAAATTGCAGGGTATTGATTTTTGGCTAGAAATTTGATAATAATTAATTATTAATTGAATGAACTAAAATTTTAATGTTATGATGGGAAGTTGGATAATATTTATCGTTTTTGCGCTCGCAAGTTGGTTAATTAGCCACCAGTTAAAGAAGCGCTTTAAGGAATACTCAGAGATTGCGACTTCGAATGGAATGTCAGGGAAGGAAGTTGCGCAGAAGATGTTGCGGGACAATGGAATCATGGGGGTTACAATAGAATCGGTTGAAGGGAAGCTTACCGATCACTATGACCCAACAACCAAAACGGTTAATCTTAGCGACGATGTATATCACGGCAGGAGTGTGGCTGCGGCAGCTGTTGCAGCACATGAATGCGGCCATGCATTGCAACACGCAGCTGCGTATCAGTGGCTGGGATT
This sequence comes from uncultured Bacteroidia bacterium, assembly GCA_903918045.1. Taxonomy (GTDB): domain Bacteria; phylum Bacteroidota; class Bacteroidia; order Bacteroidales; family Prolixibacteraceae; genus JAAFHB01. Next base: position 13,112 of record CAIXCY010000220.1, on the reverse strand, counting down.
ACGTTCGGGCCTTGTACCTGTTGTCAGTTTTGCCTCCCAATGGATGCAATGGATATTATTGGCAGGAATTCTTATGATTAATACCTTTCCTGCAATTTTACTGGCAGGGATTGTCCTGTTTGCAATGACCACCTTATTCAGTTTCATTACATTACCGGTAGAGATTAATGCCAGCCACCGTGCATTAATCTGGATCAGGACTTCCGGAGTAACGAATTCACAAACTCAACTCAAAGCCGAAGATGCTTTAAAATGGGCTGGTTATACTTACATTGTAGCCGCATTAGGTTCATTGGCAACATTGCTCTACTACATAATGATTTATATGGGAGTCAGGAGGGATTAACTTTTAAAATTAAGAGCCAGGGATTTTCCCTGGCTCTTAATTTTAAAATGTATTATTTATAAAATCTCTTTCAGGGTCAATGGGAAACTTATCATCGGTGGCAAATCCAGGATGGCGTTTAATCCATTGTCCGCGTGTGAAATCAGGAAAATCGACGAGTGCGCCACCTCTGGCGACTGACATTTCAGACAACGCAGAAACAGCGCTCCAGGCAGCAGCATCATAAGCATCCAAGGGAACTGCTTTTTTATTCCGAACAGCATCAAAGAAGTCATTAAGCATGATAAAATCCATCCCGCCATGACCGGAGCCAGTAGCCTTTTCACCCTTTTCGCGCCAGTATTTATGGTCGTATTTGGTTAGCCACTCTTCCGCCTTGTCCCAATTATGAGGTTTGCTTTTACCTTCAACATATATCTGCTCACCGGCATCATTCCAATCACCTCCGCCTTCACCTTTCCAGATCCCATTGGTTCCTTGTACTCTGAATCCCAATGAATACGGGCGCGGAAGATTTGTATCGTGAGTGACAATGATCGTTTCACCATTGGCACATTTAATCATCGATGTAACGATATCTCCTAAATTGAAATTAATATTGTGGTATGGGTGATCCTTGGGAGTATGTTCGTCAATAAACTTGCTTAATCCCCTGGCTTTTGTAGCCATTGCCGAAAGAGTCAGGAACCGGTTTCCGCGGTTGATATCCAGGTAAACGCCAATAGGACCGAGCCCGTGGGTAGGGTAGAGGTCGCCATTGCGCCGGACAGCATGCAGACCGCGCCATTTGGCTTCCGAATGAGCCTCTTTTCCAATCTTCAGATCATGAGTCTCCACATCGAATTTTACGCCGCGAAGATCGTGTTCATAGCCGCAGCGGCAATGGATCAACTCTCCAAACAGATTTGTCCGGACCATATTTAAAATAGCCATTACATCACGACGGTAGCAGACATTTTCCATGATCATTACCTGATTACCAGTCTGCTCGTGAACATTTACCAGGTCCCAGCACTCTTCAATGGTATTGGCTGCAGAGACTTCAACCCCGGTGTAAGGGACGCCTGCTTTCATCGAAGCAATCGCCATTGGGACGTGCCATTCCCATGGTGTTGCGATTATTACGGCATCAAGAACTTCGTTTTTAAGCATCTCTTCAAAAGCATGATCACTTCCCGTATAGGCCTTGGGCGCTTTCATTCCATTTTTGGAAATCATACTTTGAACATTATCAATAGCTTCCTGGCTGATATCACAAATTGAAACTACCTCTATCCCTCCCACAGTGATAGAATCGTGAACATGACCACTTCCACGTCCTCCAATGCCAATAAAACCAACTCTTACAATGGCTGGATCGTGAATCGGATCCTTCGTTTTACCCTTTTTCTGACCAAATGCATTGTCAGTTATTCCAAGTCCTGCGATACCCATTCCGGCAACAGTTCCAATTTTAACAAAATCCCTGCGGTTTGTTTTCATCCAGTTTTAATTAAGTTGATTGCAAAAGTGAAATTATTCAATGTTAAAAATTTATGTATTTCAAATTAGGATTGTTTAATTAATATCCCCAAAACTATAAAATAAAATCTTTGAATACCTTTGTCGGGTTAAATTTTAAAATATTAAATTATGAAACAAAAATGTCTGGTGCGCCGGACTGGTCGTGTTTTGACTTTTAAGAAATTTGGCAGGAAGGGGTATTCTATTTTCCAAAGCCTCCACAAATTGGTGCGAATTGGGTGTTTAAGTACAACCTATCTTTTATTCGCCATTCCTGCAAATGCTGAAAGAAACATGATTATTGCCGGACATGACTCGATCATCTCAATAAAAGACATTGAGATTGATGAGGTTGTGGTAAGCGCACAGCGGGCTCCTGTTGCCTTTTCACAGGTTGCACGCATCGTAAAAGTAATTGGGAAGGAAGAGATTCAATCGGCACCCGTTCAAAGTCTTCAGGACTTACTCCGTTATGCGCTGGACGTCGACGTCAGGCAACGCGGAGGACTTGGAGTTCAAACCGATATTAGTATTCGCGGAGGTTCGTTTGATCAGGTTCTGATCCTGCTTAACGGAATTATTCTCAATGATCCGCAAACAGGGCATCACTCACTCAATCTCCCGGTTAGTTTCGATGCCATCGACCGAATCGAAATTCTCGAGGGTCCTGCCTCCCGCATCTATGGGCCCAATGCATTAAGTGGGGCAATAAACATCATTACTGGTAGTGCGGACAAGTCAAACCTCAAGGGTCGGATCAGCAGCGGCGAATATGGCTATCATGATGCCGGGCTTTCGGGAACATTTATTTCTAAAAAGGTTAAGAATTTTATCTCTATTGACCATCGTAATTCAGAGGGGTATGTCAAAAACACCGATTTTACGCTTACTGATGCTTTTTATCAGGGCAAGCTTACCACTAATCGAGTTGCCTTGGATTGTCAGGCCGGAATTACGGAGAGAGGTTTTGGTGCCAACAGTTTCTATACCCCTGCTTATCCCGATCAGTATGAACATGTTAAAACCACCTTTGCGTCTGTTAAACTGGAAACCGGTAAGGTCGTACATTTCACACCGTCTCTCTATTGGCGGAGAAATCAGGACCGCTTTGAGCTTTTCAGATATCCGGAATTGGCTGCTTCCTGGTACAATGGTCATAATTATCACCTCACGGATGTTTATGGCACAAATTTAAACGCCTGGTTCACCTCATCATTCGGAAAAACGGCATTTGGTACAGATATCCGAAGTGAAAACATTAAAAGTAACGTCCTGGGCACCCCCCTCGTAAATCCAATTCCGGTACCCGGAGAGGCGGGAAAATTTTTCACTAAATCGGATAGCCGGACGAATATCAGTTTGTTTGTCGAGCAATCTCTCTATTTGGAGCACTTTACAGCCTCGGCGGGCTTTATGGCGAACCGGAATTCTCAATTAGGGCCCAAATGGAATGTTTTCCCCGGGATTGATCTGAGTTATCAGTTATCATCTGTTCTAAAGTGGTATGCTTCAATTAATTCTTCCCTACGGATGCCCACTTTTACTGATTTATATTATTCAAGTCCTACCAATAAAGGGAATGCCCTGTTGCAGCCTGAAAAGAGTGTTGAGTATGAGTCAGGATTGAAATATCAACTAAAGGGGATTGATGGCCACATCGCCTATTTTCACCGAAGTGGAAATAATATGATCGACTGGGTCAGGAAACCGGAGGATAATATTTGGTATGCACAAAATATTACTCATCTTAACACGGAAGGGCTTGAATTTTCAGCCAAGATAAATCCCGGTAAACTCCTGGATAAGAAGGTGTTTATTCAATTGATAAATTTTTCATGGTCGTACCTGGCGCAAAATAAACAATCCGGTATCTATGCTTCACAATATATCCTTGATTATCTTAAGAATAAGATTAATATTGGAATTTCACATAAGGTAATTAAAAATATTGGTATCAACTGGCAAATCAGTTATATGGACAGAAATGGCACCTACACCAACTGGAATGGATCAAAATATGGAAATCAAGTTGATTATAAGCCATTTGTGTTATTCGACAGCCGGTTATACTGGAGTAAGAAGGGGACAACGTGTTACCTTGAGGCGTCGAACCTTTTAAATAAGAGCTATCACGATTTCGGAAATGTACCTGAGCCAGGAAGATGGCTCAAAATCGGAATCATTCAGCAACTCAGTTTACAATAAAATGATCTGTTAATGAAATACATTTCCGGATCATTTTTTGCCATAGCATTAAAATTTGCTATCTTCGCCATGCAAAAAATAAGGAAGAATCTATGTTAAAAGGAATTTTAGCCATTTCCGGTCAACCCGGACTTTTTAAGGTAATATCAGAAGGAAAAAACAATGTTGTGATTGAATCTTTGCTGACGGGCAAGAAATCAACGGCATATGCGGATGCAAAAATGAGTTCACTCGAAGACATTGCGATCTATACGTCGACTGAGGATGTTCCCTTAAAGAAAATATTTAAGAAAATTTCGGAGAAAGAGAATGGCGGTCAGGCAATCAATATAAAAGCATCGCCCGATGAACTCAGGAAATATTTCGAAGAGATATTACCTGACTACGATAAAGAACGCGTTTATGGTTCTGATGTGAAAAAAGTCATCTCATGGTATAATTTACTGAATGAAAAGGAATTGTTGGTTTTTGAGGATGAAACAACCGAAGAACCGACAGAAACACCTTCAATCGATTCAGAAGTCAAAGAATAAAAAAAGAGCGGAAATCAACTGGTTTCCGCTCTTTTTATCTGATCAAAAAATACCTAACCCTTTTCGTTGATAAATTTCTGAATATTCTGCTCAATCCTGCTCCCTGCATTGGCAACATCCCCTTTAACAAATTTATCTCCGGTGATATTCTCAAAAAGTTCAATATAGCGCTCAGAAATCTGATTAACAAGTTCTTGAGTCATCTCAGGTACTTTCTGCCCTTCCAGTCCCTGAAAGCCATTCTCAATCAACCATTGCCGAACAAATTCTTTCGATAATTGCTTTTGGTTTTCTCCGTTTGCCAATCGATGTTCATACCCTTCAGCATAAAAATAGCGGGAAGAATCGGGGGTGTGAATTTCGTCAATCAGGTAAATCTGATCACCTTTCTTACCGAATTCATATTTCGTATCTACAAGAATTAATCCCTTTGCCGCAGCCATTTCAGTCCCACGATCAAACAGCGAATGGGTATACTTTTCAAGTATTTCATATTCTTCGGAAGTTACAAGACCTTGATTAATAATCTCTTCACGTGAAATATCCTCGTCATGCCCCTCTGATGCCTTTGTTGTTGGTGTAATGATCGGTGATGGAAATTTCTGACTCTCTTTCATACCCTCCGGCATTATAACACCACATAACACCCTTTTACCGGCCCGGTACTGGCGCCAGGCATGACCGGTCAGGTAACCCCTGATCACCATCTCTACTTTATACGGTTCACATAAATGGCCGACCGTTACCATTGGATCAGGGACCGCAATTTTCCAGTTTGGGACAATGTCTGCAGTTGCATCCAGAAATTTTGCAGCGATCTGATTTAAAACCTGCCCTTTAAATGGAATTCCTTTAGGTAAAACAACATCAAATGCTGAGATCCTGTCTGTTACAACCATTACAAGGTAGTCATTGTTGATATTATAAACATCTCTCACTTTTCCCTTATAAAAACTCTGTTGCCCGGGAAATGAAAAATCGGTTAAAACAATTGCGTCACTCATATTCAGTATTTTAAAGGTTATTAATAATCTTCATTATGCAAAACATTATAGCGGTCATAGGCATCGACAATTTCCCTGACTAACCGATGCCTTACAATATCACTCTTATCGAAGTGGACAGTTGTGATCCCTTCCACGCCACTCAGAATTTTTAAAGCTAAAATCAATCCTGAGTGTTGTTTTCTGGGTAAATCAATCTGTGTAATATCTCCGGTTATAATATATTTCGTATTTAAACCCATACGGGTCAGAAACATTTTTAGTTGGGGTATTGTCGTATTTTGAGCCTCGTCAAGGATAACAAATGCATTGCTTAAGGTCCTTCCACGCATAAATGCCAGAGGAGCGATCTGGATAATGCCATCTTTGAGGTATTCTTCAAGCTTCTTTGGAGGTATCATATCCAGCAGGGCATCGTAGATTGGCTGAAGGTATGGATCTATTTTTTCCTTAAGGTCGCCAGGGAGAAAGCCAAGGTTTTCTCCGGCCTCTACTGCCGGTCGGCTGAGTATTATCCGTTTAATTTGCCTGTTCTTTAAGGCACTAATTGCCAGTGCGATAGCTACGTATGTTTTACCGGTTCCTGCAGGTCCGATCGCAAAAACCAGATCATCTTTTTTGATCCCGTCAACAAGTTTTTGCTGATTTGCCGTTCTTGGACGGATCGGCTTTCCGGAATTTCCAAACACCAGTACATCGGTTGCATTCTGAATACTTTGTTCGATTGAACTAATATCATCCATCATAATCTGATGAATCGTTTCATCAGAAAGGGTATTGAAGTGGTAATAATGCTCGATAATTAATTGAAACTTACGGACAAAATCTCCAACTTCCTGCTCTTCACCTTTGACTTTTATAGTGTGACCACGGGCTACAACAAGGATTTTAGGGCAATATGATTTAATAAGCTCCATTTTGGAGTTTCTAACACCGTAAAATTCTGTTGGTTCTATCCCTTCCAATTGAAAACTATGTTCTATCATGCATTCCATTTTATGGTCCTACAAAATAAACATTTTTTTTGAGATTGATCTTCGAATATGGTTGAAATGAAAAAAGGTTAAACCAATTGTTTACCTTCGTCACGATTTAAAAGTGAAAAAGTGAAAACCAGAAAAGAACAATTGGAGTCGTTTGAAAGGCTCTTGGATATTATGGATGAATTGCGCGAAAAATGCCCATGGGATCAGAAACAAACCCTGGAATCATTGCGTAAACTTACCATAGAAGAGGTTTACGAATTGGGAGATGCCATTTTACGCAGCAATTTGAATGAGGTAAAAAAAGAACTTGGAGATCTGTTGCTCCACATTATTTTCTATGCTAAAATTGGTTCCGAAACAAACAGTTTTGATATTGGCGATGTTATTGACAATCTCACAGAAAAATTAATCTATCGCCATCCGCATGTTTTTGGCGAAACGAAGGTAGCTGATGCAATTGAAGTTGAACAAAATTGGGAGGCATTAAAGTTAAAAGAAAAGGACAGGGGACGCCGCGTTCTGGAAGGGGTACCAGATGCACTTCCAGCGCTTGTAAAGGCAAATAGAATTCAGGAGAAGGCGAGGGGAGTGGGCTTTGACTGGGAAGAGAAGCAACAGGTCTGGGATAAAGTCAAGGAAGAACTTGAAGAATTTGAGGCTGAGGTTCGTGCAGATCACAAAAAAAATATGGAGAATGAACTTGGAGACCTGATTTTTTCTATTGTAAACGTTGCACGGCTTTACGACATCGATCCGGAAAGTGCACTCGAACGGACAAATCAGAAATTTATCCGTCGATTTAATTATCTCGAAGAGCAAACTCTTCTAAAGGGAAGGTCGCTTCACTCGATGAGTCTTGCAGAGATGGATTTTTTCTGGGATGAGGCAAAAGAGATAGAGAAGAGGCAATAGAAAAAGAAAAAAGCGGCTATTCGCCGCCTTTTTCTTTTTCTATTAATACAGTTTCATGAGGAATTATCCTCACTACAACCTTCTCTTTGGTATCATCCAGATCGATTGTGATTGTATCTCCTTCATTGATTACATTTCCAATAATTGCTTCTGCCATCTCGTCTTCCAGATACTTTTGAATCGCTCTTTTGAGTGGTCGTGCTCCAAATTGTGGATCAAAACCCTTATCTGCAATAAAGTTCTTTGCTGCTTCGGTAATATCCAGCTTGTATTTTAATGTCTCTACGCGTTCGTATAATCCCTGAAGTTCAATATCGATAATTTGCTCAATATGACTCTTTTCAAGCGGATTAAAGATTACGACATCATCAACCCGATTTAGAAACTCAGGGGCAAAGGCACGCTTTAATGCTTTTTGAATTACAAATTTGGCATATTCATTTTCCTCATCTGCCGTTTTTCGCGTTGAGAAGCCAACACCCTGACCAAACTCCTTTAACTGCCTTGTCCCAATGTTGGAGGTCATGATCACAATCGTATTGCGGAAGTCAATTTTACGTCCCAGACTGTCTGTCAATCGACCCTCATCCATTACCTGAAGCAGAATATTGAAAACATCGGGATGCGCCTTCTCAATCTCATCAAGCAGAATGACAGCATAAGGTTTTCTCCGCACTTTTTCGGTTAATTGACCCCCTTCTTCGTACCCTACATATCCCGGAGGAGCGCCAACGAGCCTCGAAACGGAGAATTTCTCCATATATTCGCTCATGTCAACGCGAATCAAGGCATCCGAAGTATCAAACAGATACTTAGCCAATACCTTGGCTAACTGCGTTTTACCAACACCTGTCGGTCCAAGGAAGATAAATGACCCAATTGGCTTATTCGGGTCTTTCAAACCTGCACGGTTGCGCTGGATTGCCTTGGTGATCTTGAGAACTGCATCATCCTGTCCAATAATATTTTGTTTCATATCATTGAACATATTTTGCAGCCGTTTTCCTTCAGCCTGGGCAATTCGCTGAACAGGAATTCCGGACATCATCGCTACGATATCCGCAACCTGCTCTTCTCCAACTATTTCACGATGATTCTCGAGTTCTTTCTCCCAGATCTCTTTTTCCTTATCTACTAAAGCCAGGAGGTTTTTTTCCTGGTCCCTAAAACTTGCCGCCAGCTCGAAGTTCTGACTTTTTACAGCCTGAATCTTTTCGCTCCGTGCCTCCTCAATACGCTCTTCAAGTTTGATGATCCGTTCCGGAACCGTAATATTGGTAATATGAACCCGTGATCCCGCCTCATCAAGCGCATCAATAGCCTTGTCTGGAAGGTGGCGATCAGATATATACCTGGTAGTCAATCGAACACAAGCTTCAATTGCTTCAGGAGTATAAGTCACGTTATGATGATCTTCATATCTCTCCTTGATATTATGAAGAATTTCTATGGTCTCTTCAACTGTAGTAGGTTCAACCATAACCTTTTGAAACCGACGCTCAAGGGCACCATCCTTCTCAATGTGTTGACGGTATTCATCAAGGGTTGTGGCACCAATACACTGAATATCACCTCTTGCAAGAGCAGGCTTTAGCATATTGGCAGCATCAAGCGAACCTGTTGCTCCTCCAGCACCAACGATGGTATGAATTTCATCTATAAAAAGGATTATATTATCAACTTTTGCCAGTTCATTTAATATGGCCTTCATCCGTTCTTCGAATTGGCCTCGGTATTTCGTTCCTGCCACTATTGAGGCCAGATCCAGACTGATAACCCGCTTGTCGAATAGCACCCTGGAGACCTTCCGTTGAGATATTCGCAGTGCTAGACCTTCCACAATGGCTGACTTTCCAACACCCGGTTCACCTATTAAGACCGGATTATTCTTTTTCCTGCGGCTAAGTATCTGTGCAATTCGCTGAATCTCCTTTTCTCTGCCCACTATCGGATCAAGAGATCCTTCAATGGCAGCTTTGGTGATATCTATCCCAAAATTATCCAAAACAGGTGTATCAGTTTTGGGTGCAGCACTACTTTTGGCTCCGGATGGTCCTGCATTACCTTGTGACCCCTTTCCAAACATATCATCACCCTCATCACTGTCTTCCGGGAAATCAGACTTGCTTTCAATACGTGTCAGCTCTTCAATTTTCGATTTAATCTCCTCGTAACCAATATGATAATGTTTAAAAATAGAGCTGATAAGCCCTTGTTTTTCCTTTAGAATTGCTAACAGTAAATGACCCGTATTAACCGTGTTTTCATTCATTGCTCTGGCTTCAAGAAAAACAAGTTTTAAGGCTTTTTCCGTATTCTTAAGCAAGGGAATATTCGCCTCAAATTGTAATGAACTGTCTTTACGCAACTGAATCTCAAGATCTCTGCGCATTGTCATGTAATCCAGATTTAACTTGTTCATCACATCAATAGCAATCCCTTCGCCATCACGAATGATTCCAAGGAAAAGATGCTCAGTGCCGATATAGTCATTCCCCAATCTGATCGCTTCCTCGCGGCTGTAGGAGAGCACATCTTTTATACGGGGAGAGAATTTTGAATCCATAATATATTTATTGTCTGCAGTTTTTAAGTACAACTTTTATTTTGGGACTAAATTAATGAATAATTCACAATATAATACAATATATCCAAGATATTTGTTTTCATAGATTAAAGCATTATTCGTATTATCTTATTGATATTTAATATTATAATACATTCAAAATAAGATGTTTCAAGCCAAATTTTTATTTTATTAAATCTGTTTTCCGAAACATTTTTAAGCTACGTTTTTCAACGATATAAAAACAACAATTTATACTAACTTTAAGTTTAAATTACTATTTTTGTGTGACTTTTAACAAATTTAACGAATAAGGCATATATGTCTGATTTAGAGAGAATTATACAGATAAACATTGAAGAGCAAATGAAAACAGCCTACATCGATTATTCGATGTCTGTAATAGTTTCAAGAGCTCTTCCGGATGTCCGGGACGGACTTAAACCAGTGCATCGCAGGGTTTTATATGGCATGAGTGAATTGGGAAGCTCATCCAATAAGCCTTATAAAAAATCGGCCAGAATAGTGGGAGAGGTGCTTGGTAAATTTCACCCCCATGGGGATTCATCTGTCTATTTTGCAATGGTCAGAATGGCTCAGGAATGGTCGCTGCGCTATCCGTTGATTGATGGTCAGGGAAATTTCGGGTCTGTTGACGGAGATAGCCCTGCTGCGATGCGTTATACCGAAGCCCGATTAAAAAAACTGGCCGAGGAGGCGCTTGCCGATCTGGATAAGAACACAGTTGACTTCCGCCCCAATTTTGATGAAACATTACAGGAACCAACCGTTTTACCAACCAAGTTTCCGAACTTGCTCGTTAATGGTACGTCAGGAATTGCCGTGGGTATGGCTACAAATATGCCTCCTCACAACCTTTCTGATACTATTGATGCCATTGTTGCATATATTGCTGATAATAATATAGAAATTAGTCAGTTAATCGATATTGTAAAGGCTCCCGATTTTCCTACAGGAGGAATTATTTATGGCTATGCGGGGGTAAAAGAGGCTTTTGAAACAGGCAGGGGTAGAATTGTTGTAAGAGGTAAGGCAGAGATTGAATCAGTTGAACATGGACGCGAAAAACTGATTATCACTGAAATCCCCTACATGGTCAATAAAGCAGAGTTGATTATCAAAATTGCTGAATTGGTCAATGAGAAAAAAATAGACGGTATCTCAAATATCAATGATGAATCTGACCGTACCGGAATGCGTATTGTCGTTGACATCAAAAGGGATGAAATGGCCAGTGTAGTACTAAATAAACTGTACAAATTCACCCAACTGCAGACAGCCTTCAACGTAAATAATATTGCGCTTGTCAAAGGTCGCCCACAAATGCTTAATCTGAAGGATCTTATTCATTATTTTGTGGAGCACCGTCACGAAGTGGTGATACGTCGCACTCAGTACGATCTTGATCAGGCAGAGAAAAAAGCACATATCCTTAGGGGATTAATAATTGCAATCGATAATCTTGATGCAGTTATCAGCCTGATTCGCAGTGCAAAAACACCGGAAGAGGCCCGTGAGGGATTAATGTCAAATTTTGAGCTCGACGAAATTCAATCGCGTGCAATTCTTGATTTGAGGCTCCAGAGGTTAACCGGCCTTGAGAGGGATAAAATCCATGCAGAATACGAAGAGCTAAGCAAACATATTGAATGGCTTAAAGAAATTCTGGCAAACGAGGATATCCGGATGGGAATCATTAAGGATGAACTGCTCGAAATTAAATCACAATATGGTGATGCGCGCAGGACAGAAATTGTGTATGCCTCTGAAGATTTTAATCCTGAAGACTTCTATGCCAATGAAGACATGGTGATTACGATTTCACACATGGGTTATATCAAACGAACTCCACTCACAGAATTCAGAACCCAGGCCCGGGGAGGTACTGGATCAAAAGGATCGAGCACACGTGATGAGGATTTCCTTGAGCATATGTTTATTGCAACAATGCACAATACCATTTTACTCTTTACAGAGAAAGGTAAATGCTTCTGGCTTAAGGTTTATGAAATCCCCGAGGGTACCAAAGTTTCGAAGGGACGGGCCATCCAAAACCTCCTTGGTATTGAAGCAGATGATCAGGTAAGAGCTTATATCAACGTTACATCTCTGAAAGATGAAGCCTATATTAATAATAATTACATCATCCTTTGTACAAAGAAAGGAGTCATCAAAAAGACACCGCTCGAAGCCTATTCACGACCACGGCAGAATGGGGTTAACGCAATAACGATCCGTGAAAACGACCAGTTAATCGAAGCCCGACTGACCAATGGCAATAATGAGATATTACTTGCTATTCGTTCGGGGAAAGCAATCCGTTTCCATGAAAAGCATGCACGCGCTATTGGCCGTACTGCCTCTGGAGTCCGGGGAATAAGCCTGTCTGATGAAAATGACGCCTTGGTTGGTATGATTTGCGTTGAAAATGACCTTGAAGACGTACTGGTTGTTTCAGAAAATGGATATGGAAAACGATCGAAAATCGAGGATTACAGGGTTACAAACCGTGGTGGCAAAGGGGTGAAGACCATTAATGTCACAGAGAAAACCGGTTCATTGGTTGCAATCAAAAATGTAACAGATTCAGATGACCTGATGATCATTACCCAGGCCGGAGTTATTATCCGCTTGCCGGTCTCCAAAATCAGAATGACAGGACGTGCTGCTCAGGGGGTTAAATTAATTAATCTGCGAGATGATGATTCAATTGCTTCGGTAGCCAGAGTTGAAATTGAAGAGGTTGATGAGCTTATTACCGAGGAGAACCTATCTTCAGATGAGGGTGACAACCTGGATGTAAATGATGAAATAATTGATACTGAACTCGATTAATTATTGTTTTTTAACAACTTAACAGGATAAATATTTTTGTATTTTTTGAAAAATGGATCTATTTTGCATTAAATTATAACACAAACATTTTTAAATCATGAAGAAATTATTTTTCACAGCACTGTTTCTACTGATAGGCTCGGCTGCTATATTTGCCCAAAAGGGAAAAGTTGCAAGCGCTCTTTCCTATAAAGAGTCTGG
>CAIXCY010000219.1 GCA_903918045.1 uncultured Bacteroidia bacterium | reverse complement strand
CCCCAGTATCCGCAAAAATACATCTCATCGTCTGAATGGTTCCATCCGTCTGAAAGCTCGCGGCTTAAAAGATCTGCGTCTGCAGGGGCATTACTGATCTCTTTCATCGGTTTCATCAGATTTTTCAAATAGCCATGTTTTGTCATCAGGTAAAATGCAGCATCCTTGTATTTCGATTTTTTGGTAAAGTGATAGGCCGTCTGGAGCATCGCAATTATATTGGATGAATTGATCTTCCGGTCACCAACAATTGAAGGCCGTGCATTAACATATTCCGGATTCCATTTCCCCCATTGCGTGGGTTTGCCATTCCAGTCGATCATGTAAAAATCGTTTTTTACAATATGGGACATTAAGGTGTCTATCAGCATGATCGCTTTGTTTTTTATTTCGGATTCTGAAACCAGCTCAGCAATTGCACCGAAAGCAAAGATATGACCGATGGCTTCATCGCTGCTGGTGGTTGATTTCCAGTCCCATTCAGGATCATCTGTGGGTCTCCAGGGCTTGCTCCCTTTATTGTAGCCGGCTCTTTCAAAAGAACGTGAGGGGAAGCCAGACTTCACCGGATTAATTGTATAAAGCCGTTCTATTGCATCGATTGATTCGCGGATATTTTCCAATGCCTCATCTGATTTTGTAACGGCATATCTGAAGGTCTCTCCTGCCAGATACATCGAGGTCCAAAGGCCGTCGTTATCCGAATTCTCCACACTTCCGGTGGTGATATCCCCATCGGTCATTCCGGAGATATTAGCGTTAAATCCCAAACGGATATGACGTTCACGAACCTGCTTTTCGAAGAACATCGCTTTGTCGTACAGGGTCATCGCGCTGAAATTGATCTTTGCAAGCCCTTTGGTGGTCAGGATAAGGACCGAACCTTCGGGTCCTTTGGCAATATTTACAATCGTATCTGATGGTATCCACCGCTTTGAATCGTAATAATTAAACTTTCCGTCTTCGCGTAACATCATAGCACCCCAGGTGGATCCGAACCAGATCTTTCCATCAATTTCAGTAACAGAGGTTAAGTCGGTCCAGGGCATTTTTTTGTGAACCTCCCCCTTCTGTTTTTTCGTTTTGGCATCAATTTCGAAGTAACCCTCCGACGTGCCGACAATAATCCTGTCAGAGGCTGGGGTAAGACAGGTAAGGTTCTTTCCATCAATGATTTTTACAAGTTCCTTGTTATCTGGGGAAAATGTGCTTATTGATCCTTTACTCAAGATCCAGAAAAGATTATTCGTTGCATCAAACTTAATCTCTTTTACCTCTTCACCAGCAAGGGTACCTTCCCACAATTTTTGTGAATTTCTGAGCAGCATCAGTGATCTGCTATCCGATATCAGGAAAGTAAAATCTTTACCCCCGGCGAAAATATTTGCTTTGGGAAGGGTATGCCTTGCGTATAATTTTCCCCCCCAGGCATTGCTTAATACTGCCTTATCATCGAGATAAACAAGTTGATTCTCGTAGGTACCAATTGCGCTAATTTTTTTATCGGATGTCGGCCGGTCTTGCCTGTCAGTAACCAGGGTTCCCGGGAATAGAAACTGTCCGTTACGTGGCCGGAGCAGTCCCTGGGAGGATAAAATCTGGATATAGCCGTTTCGGTCTGTTGCAACATTTTGCAGCTTGATGGTTTTGTCGGCAAGTGTGTATTTAATGCTGAAATCCTGGATAAACGGTTTGTCCGGATGCTTTACAGAAGCCTGGGCCAACACCTTTGATGAACCGGCTATCAGGACCAAACCTATAACCAGGAGGGCGTTATGGTGAAATATTTTCTTCATTTTATAATTTATTTATTCACAGGTGAACTAATCACTCCCAGATACCGTCCCATCCAATAAGGCAATAACCAAATATCTCCGGCACTCTCTTCACCGGTCCCATTACCCCCTTTTTTATCGTTGTTGAACATATTGCCATTATGACGTTGAACCGGTCGTTCATCGGGTGGAAGAACCTCTTTAAGGGTCTGCTGTCTGAAATTAGGAGCAATTGGTTCAATATCCTTACGGTGACTGTTCATGATATCCCAGTTAATAAGATCGAGCGGATGGCGTTGAAGGTACCATGCTGCTTCATTAAGGTCAAACTCATTGGTAGTCATGGCTGTAAAGATATCCCAGGCACCCTCTTTTTCCGGACGTTCAATCTCCCAGTGGTCAATGATCGATTCTTTGAATTTGGCTTTTAAATCTGCGTTCAGAGCATACCGGTACAGACCCCAGTAGCCCAGGAAGTACATCTCATCGTCGGAATGATTCCAGCCATTGGAGAGGTCTTTGCTAAGCTCATCAGCATCTGCTGGAGCCATTGCGATCGATTTCATGGGGCGCATCAGATTTTCGAGGAATCCATTTTTATATAATAACTCAAGCGCTTTTTTCTTAAAGATCTCCTTGTGGGTAAAATGGTAGGCAGTCTGAAGCATGGCGGTGATGTTTGAGGAGCAGATCTTCCGGTCACCCACCATGATGGGACGTGCATTCACATATTCAGGATTCCATCGCCCCCAGGTGGTAGGCTTACCATTAAAATCAATGAGGTACATATCGTGTTCCACAATATGGGTCATCAGAATATCAATCAGGTGGATTGCCCGGGATCTCATGGGCTCAACATTTATTAGTTCAGCCATTGCTCCCAATGCGAAAATATGACCGATTGCCTCATCGCTGCTTGTTGTTGCCTTCCAATCCCACTCCGGGTCGTTCGCATGGCGCCATCGGTCGTGATCAGAGAGGCGATTCACATCGCCACGACGTTCAAAAGATCGCGCAGGGAAACCAGGGAGGTTCGAGTTGATTGAATAAAGCCGTTCCATGGCATCGAGGGATTCGTAACAATTCTGAAGCGCCTCATCCGATTTGGTTACGGCATACCTGAAAACTTCACCCCCCAGGTACATCGAGGTCCATAAACCATCATTATCTGAGTTCTGAACATAGCCTGTACCTAAATTTCCATCCTTCATTCCTTCGATGGAGGAGTTAAATCCGTTGCGGATGTGGCGCTCACGAACCTGCTTCTCAAAGTATATTGCCTTATCTTCGAGTGTCATCTGTTTGAAACAGATCTGACCTAACCCTTTGTTTGTGAGGATTAATACGGAATTCTCAGGACCTTCAGCGATATGTTTTACCTCATCACCCGGCAGCCATCGTTCGCCATTATAATAATCATATTTGCCATCGGCACGTAGCATAAAGGCGCCAAAACCTGTTCCAAACCAAACATGATTTTTGATCATACTGACAGAAGTAATGTTTGTTACAGGTATTGTACGTTGAATTGCTCCGAGTTGTTTTCCGGTAGCGTTATCGATAACCAGATAACCATTTTTTGTCCCAATATAGGTTTTAGAACCATTGTCTG
>CAIXCY010000218.1 GCA_903918045.1 uncultured Bacteroidia bacterium | reverse complement strand
ATTCCCGGTATAATACAAATATGTACCATCACTTTTCTTTTTTGCAAGTTTAGCACCCGCGGCGGAGTAAATATAGGTAATATTATCGGTTCCGCTTGTAATGCTTTTGGGTAAATTTAAACTATTGTAAGCAATTGTAAACCCTCGCAAACCATCCAGTGTCGCATTGCCGTTCCTGTCGTACGTGTAGGGGGAAAATGTATTGATCTGACTGAGCTGATTACCGTTGTAGGTATAGGTGTAATTAGCCACGTTTGCCCCCAGACTGTCCGTGCGGATCAGCCCCCTGATATTCCCGTTCAGGTCGTACGAGATGGATTTCTCCTCGTATCTGGTGTGGTCATTCCACAGGGTGGTGTAATATTTATAGTCGCTGTTGATTAACCGGTTAAGCCCGTCGTAGGTAAATGCGTAGCCACGTTTGGATTTAAGTGCACTGTTCCAGACCATTGCGGCAATATTCCCGTTGTACTGCACATTACTGTTGTTCAGTCCTGTTTCTGCCGTTTCATAGTTTATGCGCTCACCAAAAAGGTCCGGGTTTGGGTCTCCGGTCTGCAGCGCAGCCAGATTATCCGGATTGTTGATCCCGGTAAGCCATCCCCGGATATTGTACGTGTAGTCGACACCCTGCAAATAGCCGTATGTTCCTGCCTGGTGCAGTTTCTTGTCCACCAGCTGTCCGATCTCATTGTAACCATTCAGGGCCAGGACAACCCGTCCGTTTGCGGCATCACCGGTGATCTGCTGCTCCGATTTGGTCAGTCGTGCCAGGTGATCAAAGGTGTAATATTTGTCTATAATATTGGTTACCCCGGCAAAGGTTTGCACCTGTCTGGTCTGTATTACCTTCCCAGTAAAATCGTACAGGTTCGAAACGATCAGGGAATCTGCACCTACCGCTCCACCGCTGTAAAGGATCTGCTTGTTCTGGACCAGCCGGTAACGGTCATTGTAGAAATTCATGCTGCAGAGCCATTTGGCTGAGGTGGTGTACTCACTGTTGTCAAGCACCTTTATTTTGGTCCCGGTGACCAGACCCCTCACATTGTCAAAATAGCCGTCATTATTACCATCATTGTCAGGGGTTGTATCAATGACATAAGTCTTATTTAATTTGTTAAATTTCAAACTATTGGTCGCAAATTCACTGACACTCAAAAGGCTGTAATTGTCGTAATAGGTGATGGCAAGGACATTGGAATCGGCCACGGCAGAGGTTACCGTGGATGGGAAGCTGTTGTTGAGCGTGTACCCGATAGTCCCGGTGGATACCTGCGATTCATAAAGGGTCGCTCCATGGCCTGAGTCATACCTGGCAAAGCGGGCACGCAGGGTATCGGCAGAGAGCCCTCCCAGCCATTTGCAACCGGTGATGACCGGCCTGTTAAAGGCATCATATTTGGTAAAATACCATTTATACCCGTTCGAAGCCCTTAAGACCCCGTCCTGCGATAAGACAAGCCTGTCGCGTGCATCATAAATCATCAGGGTACTGTCAGCCGAGGGCACTGAAAAAGTCCTTCTGACATAATTATTACACTTTAAGCAGTAAAGTACAGGTTCAAAACTTTGTATTTTACTGCTTTTTTCGTATCTTAGAGCCTTAAATAAAGGCACTTAGATGATAGTTCAACAACAAAAACTCCAGCTGAGTACATACTCAGATTTATATGATCTTATCATACCCAAGGATAATCTTCTACGAAAAATTAACGAGCTCATCGATTTTTCGTTTATCTATGATGAGTTGGTAAACAAATACTGCTCAAACAACGGGCGCAATGCTGAAAGCCCTATCCGCATGTTTAAGTATCTATTGCTCAAGACAATATATGATGTTTCGGATGTGGATGTAGTAGAACGATCCCATTTTGACATGTCTTTCAAGTACTTTTTGGAAATGACACCTGAAGAAGATGTGATAAATCCGAGTTCGCTTACTAAATTCAGGAAGCTGCGGTTGAAGGATACGGATTTGTTGAACTTACTGATAGGCAAGACCGTTTCCATTGCCATAGAAAAAGGCATCATCAGATCGAAGTCCATTATTGTTGACGCCACACATTCATTATCCAGATCAAACCCATTGTCACCCATCGAGGTATTGAAGGAACGTGCCCGGCAACTTCGCAAGGTGGTTTATTCCACCGATGAGAACTGGAAAGAGCGAATGCCTAAAAAGAACGAAGATAATGATCTGGAGCAAGAGTTATCCTATTGCGGCAAGCTTGAAAAGGAGATAGAATCAGATGAAGTGCTGCGGTCAATGCCTAAGGTAAAAGAAAAGCTAAACCTCTTGAAGGAAACTATTGAAGATACTAAAGATCATTATACGCTCTCCAAGGATCCCGATGCCCGAACAGGCCATAAGACAGCGGATTCCTCATTCTTCGGATTTAAAACCCATATAGCCATGACCGAAGAACGTATTATTACAGCGGCTGTAGTAACATCCGGGGAAAAGGGTGACGGTCCTGAACTACCAGCTTTGCTTGAGGCTAGTCAAGAGAATGGAATTGAGGTAGATACAATTATTGGTGACGCAGCCTACTCAGGAAAGGATAATCTTAAGTTGGCTGATGGGCAGGAGATAAAAATTGTTTCAAAATTGAACCCCTCTATTACACAAGGTTTCAGGCAACAAGAAAATACCTTTGATTACAACAAAGATGCAGGAATGTTTATATGCCCATCTGGGCATATGGCTTTCAGGAAGGCGTGCCAGGGAAAGAAAGAAGACCATGCTAATCAGGTAGTTACCTATTATTTCGATGTTGATAAATGTAAAACATGTGTATTAAAAAACGGATGTTATAAACCTGGTGCAAAAACCAAAACCTATTCTGTTTCTATTAAATCTGATGAACATCAGGAACAAATGAGGTTTCAACAGACTGATTACTTCAAAGAAAAAGCAAAACACAGGTATAAAATTGAAGCAAAAAATAGCGAATTAAAAAATGTACATGGATACGGAAGAGCTAGTTCATACGGAATTGCCAGTATGCAAATGCAGGGTGCAATAGCCATTTTTACTGTAAACCTGAAAAGAATCCTCAAGTTAATGAACTAACAATGGCGCCGAATCCAAATACCCCCTAAAAATCCAAATACCCCCCCTAAAAACTCAAATATACCTCATATACAGTACCCAAAAGCATTATTGATCTAAAAGTTTTCAAATCACTCTCAAAAAAAATACTGGCAGTTGAAGTATGGGACTTCAACTGCCAGCTAATTTTTAGTGGATTACTTTAATAAGGGATACTTTTTCAGTGCCCTCCTGTCAGCCCCGGGTATTTTTTTCTTGACCATCCGTCCGCGTGTATCGTAGCGGTACTGGAAACAGAGCAGGTCAGGTTCACCGGGGGAGACCAGGTTGTCAGCCGCTGCAAGGGGAGGGATAACAAAACGGAGCCTGGCCAGGTCATCGTACACATAACAGGTCGCGAATCTTGTTGCCCCGTCAAAGGATACCTTCTGCACGAGCTTTCCCTGGCGGTCCTTGT
>CAIXCY010000217.1 GCA_903918045.1 uncultured Bacteroidia bacterium | reverse complement strand
TAATCATCAGATTTATTCCTTCCATCTTTCCCTCTATCTTTCCTTCAACAAAAGAGTCGGAAAGCAGGGTTCGCTCCACGCTGATACTGTCCCAGTATTTATCGTAAGTTAGTAGTTCCGATTTACTATACGCGCTTTCCTCGAGTAGTTCAATGGCTTCACGTATTTCCAGCACTTCCAGAAGTTCGGGTGAAATGATTTCGGTGGCATTCTTAATCTCCGACAAGTACCTTAGCCACAAAACCTGTAGACGTTTCTCGTTATAGCTTGCCGCTTTAAATTTGGGTATCTCAACAAACACAAATTCCAGCCCTTTCAACACCTTGTTGGTGTTTTCGAGATGGACGATTTTATAGTGGTGGTAGAACTGCTCCATATCGTGCTCGAACACCTGGTTCACCAGGCTCAGTGCGTAAACCGGCTGCAACTCCTTGTATTCGGTTCCCTTGTCTAACTGACGAACGTAGGCTTTACTGGCATTGAACAGCACCCTGGTTTTAAAACTGTCGGTCCAGAGCATCTGCATCTCTACGATAAATTGCCTTCCCTTTTCGTCAACACAGCGGACATCCACGATCGAAAACTTCAGCAAAGGGACCTCAGGAACCAGCTCTGCCGGCAGATATTCAAGGTCTCTTATCGGCACGGAAAGTGGCAGCATGGCGTTCAGAAAGCTTTTAAGTAACCGCGGGTGCTCTCCGAATACTTTCTTAAAGGTGAGATCATTTTTGGGATCCAGATAACGCATGATGCATTTTTTATACAAATATACGATGTTTTAAAGTAATTCCTTTTTTCGGAACCGGGTCTTTTTCTGACCTTCTGAATTAGCTAACTCTTCTTTTAATTACTTAACTTTACGCTTTGGTTGAAGTTAATTATGAAAGTTATGAAAAAAATTTCTCTGCGCTGGTTCGGATGCTTTGTTTTTCTTATGATATCCCTTGCTCAACTTGCAATTGGCCAGAAATCAGAGGTTGAACCGCTTTCGAAACTAGTAAAAGTGACTGTGTTCACCGATAGGGCAATGATCTCAAAGGAGGCTGTTCTTACAGCAAAAAAAGGGGAAAATCTGGTCCGACTTACAGGGGTTACCCCCAATCTTGTCGATCAGTCGGTTCAGCTCTCCCTTTTGGGGCAGACCGATCTGGCAATTTCTGAAGTTACTGTTGAAGAGACCTTTTTAAAGAAAACTGATCAGCCTGAAATTGCAAAACTTCAATCCAGACTCGATAATCTTAACCGTCAAATTGGTGAGGAGAGTAATCAGATTGGTGTGATAACCAGTTCGAATGATTTTCTGAAGAGGGTGAATCCCTTTCCTCAAAATTTAAGAGTTACAACTGCAGAGATAGAGGCACATACCCATTTTCTTGAGAAAACGCTTGCCGCAAACTTTGATCGCTTGTCGCAGCTCGAACTAAAAATAAAGAAATTCAATGAGGAGAAATCTGCTCTCGAGAACGAGTTGGCGGCGCTTATATCCGGTAAGAATAAGAGTAAAACAATCGTGATCCATCTGCTGTCAGCTGTTGAAAAGAGCGGTGTGAAAATTGGCATTACTTATCTCTCAACCCAGGCTGGCTGGTCATCTCAATATGAGGCCAGAGGAGATATCGATGGATCAAAAATTGAATTTAATTATTTTGCCTCTATCTGGCAATCTACGGGTGAGGACTGGAGTGATTCCAATATCGAAATATCCACTGCTAAACCTTTTGTTTATGGCAATATTCCTGAACTTTCGGCGTGGTATGTTGATGTGTTTACCCCCCGACTGTTCCGGGCAAAATCATTTGCTGCCATGGATGCAGCTGCTGCCCCTAATGTGATGATGGCACAGGCGGCATCCCCGGTTGAAGATAAACAATTTGAGGAAACGGGAATTCAGGAGGAGAATACCTCGTTTACTTTTGTCCTCCCACGTAAAGTCGATATCCTTTCTGATGGTGAGCCTCACAGGGTTTTGATTTCAAAATTAAAGACAGAGGCTAAATATAGCTGGTTTACGATTCCAAAACTCGTTCCAAATGCATTGCTTAAAACGAGTATGAAGAATCCGTTCACTTTCCCGTTATTGACCGGTCCGGTGAGTGTCTTTTCTGATCAAAAGATGGTAGGTACAGCCTCGATCAATACTGCTGTTCTTGCTGATGGCGAGCTGGAACTCTCTTTGGGGATAGATGAAGGGATCAAAATTGAACGGAAACTTCTGAAAAAACATACCGATTATTCGGGGATCCTTTCTAAAGAGACCACAGTAAATTTTGAATATGCGATCGAGATTACGAATGGGAAAGGGAAGGGGATAACCCTCGATCTGAATGATCAGTTTCCACTATCGCGTAATGAGAAAATCAGAGTAGAACGGCTGGCTCCGGGCAGTGGTGAGGCAACAATCAGTGAGGATGGGAAAATTACCTGGAATGTTCAATTGGCCCCAGGTGCCAAAAAAAGTATTCCGCTAAAATACAAAGTCTCATATCCAAAGGACCTTACAGTAACAGGGCTTTAATTCTCCAGTTCAAAACTTCGGGATTATTTTTTTAAAAATCGTCGGGGGAAGACCAGCAGTCCGTAATTTGTGAAGTCAGTTCGACTTTTTGGCCTGTGATGAGCCAGATGTGCACCGATAATGGACCGGGTAAATGAATTGTCGATTTTTGAAAAGAAAGGAATCTTAATCCGCTGATGAATAAGAATATCGTGAATCCAGAAATAGGTTAAACCATACAAGGAGATCCCTATGCCGCTAAAAATCATTTTAGGGTAATCAAAGTAGAATCCGAAAACTAAAAGCACAATGGCAGGTGTGGCATACACAATGAAAAACAGATCGTTTTTTTCCATTCCTGAAAAAGTCATT
>CAIXCY010000216.1 GCA_903918045.1 uncultured Bacteroidia bacterium | reverse complement strand
CGAAGCCTGAAACCATGGGCCATTCATATTATCGGCAATAGATAGGCCGTACGATATTCCAGGGTATTGCTCGTAATACATATACCAGATTTTCCCGTCAGGAGATGGAATTAACATTGGAGCTTCCCTGAAATTTGGGCTGATTGGGGCTGATGGCTCAGAATATGGGCCTAAAAGAGAAGCGGATCTGGCTATCCGTATGGTTTTTCCTGTAGTCCAGTAAAGGGTAGGATAGGTTTCATCTTTGATTACTGCGTAGTAGTTTTCACCGATCTTCCGGATAAATACGTCTATTGTGCCCATGTCCCAATCAAACATCCGCGTTGGGTGATCTGAAAAGGTGATGAGATCTTTTGACAATACGTACAGCGTGCGCTGACTGGCCCAATAGGTTTCGCCACCCTCTTTATGGGGGGTGTGCCACGAGATGACATATTGTTTTGAGCTTTCATCATAAAACAATTTAGGAGCGCCAATACGTTGTAAGGCATTCGAATAGTCGGGAGTGCTTTTAAGATTTGGGGTAAACGAGCTATATTTCTGCCAATCAATTAAATCAGCTGAAACCCAGATATTAATATCGGGAGAATCATCTCCGGTGTTGCCTGCGATATAATATCTTCCGTCGTGCCCTTTGCAAATATCGGGATGGCCGTGATACTCATCGAACACTCTCTTTTTATGATTAAGTGAATACCAGTGCAATCCATCAAGACTAACTGAGTAATACAAACGACCGTAATCCTGATGGGTCATATGGGCAAATAAATAGGCCTGGTATTTGGCATTTTGGGGATCCTCAACCTGTCCGGGAGGGTTGGGTTGCTGGGCAAAAGTCGGGACCGAAAATAGAAGCAATGCCAGTACGAAAAACTTATTAAATAATCGGATTGATTTCATAATTCATGGTTCTACATGCATGATAAACTGCAGGTTGGAATAATATCCAAAACAAGGAGAATTTGAATAAAGATACAGGGTCTTCCGGTTTCGGAAGACCCTGCAAAAATCACTAACAAAAGCCTTTTAATACATTGGATTTTGCTTCAGATTTGGATTGTTATCCACCTCGCTTTGAGGGATAGGTAATCTGTTGGTTTTACCAACTACAAAATTCGAGAAATCGGGATCACGGCTAATTAATTCATTTAATCCATCCGCAGTATTCCAAATATTCCATCGTTTCAAGTCTGCCCATCTAACCCCTTCATAGCATAGTTCAAGAGAACGTTCCATCTGTAATCTTTTCAGAAAGGCAGCTTTTGAACTAATAGCATTTGCATAGAGCAAGCTGTTTTCCAATTTCGATAATCCAACACGTTCCCTTACGCGGTTGACGCAATCAATAGCCTGTGTCGGCGGTGTACCGCCAGAGAGTTCTGTCAGACATTCAGCATATAATAACAAAATATCGGCATAACGGATAACGCGGAAGTTAATAGGGGAGTAATAATCTTCATTGTTTCTGTAATAATCGCCCTGATATTTTCTGAAGAAGCAATCGCTTCCCCAACCGGCCTGCCAATCACGGCCATAAATTTTTTCTCCGGGAAAGTCTGTCTGCAATTCAGGATAAAACAGGTTTGCTCTGAGGCGTGGATCGATCTTACCATCCGCTGTATTTTCTTTTTTATACTCATCCACAAGCCACCTGCGTGGTTGACCATCACACCAGCCAATACCGCGGGGTGCAAAGAACTGAGCCCTGTTTGAACCAACGTTTGGATTCGGCTGATCTCCATCACCATTTGGGTTTATGTCGGAGAATTGAATTTCAAATACCGATTCCGAATTATTCTCGGTGGTATGCTTAAAGTTGTCCTTATAGTTTGCTACAAGGCTGTAATTAGTCTTACCATCTCCATCGACTAACCAGGCTAAAGCATCTTTTGCTTTTTGCCATTCATGCATTTGCATGTGTGCTTTTCCCATCAAGGCATAAGCAGCCCCTTTTGTTGGGCGGCCTAAATCGCTGGATCCCCATTGGTCGGGCAGGCTTTTTACTGCATCCTCCAAATCAAGTATTACCTGGGCAAAAACTTCGGCTTCAGTATTCTGTTTGGGGGTATCTCCGGGTTTTGAAACTTCAAGAACCAGGGGAACATTATCAAACATTATGGCAAGATTGTAATAATAAAATGCCCGTAAAAATTTTGCCTGAGCCAGAATCTTGTCCTTGTCGGTTGCAGTAGTAAACTCGATTGCAGGAACGTAGGTCAATACCTGGTTAGCTCTGAAAATTGCTTTGTAATGGTCACGCCACATCCAGGCATTACCCTCCCAGAAGTTGTAATTGAAATAGATAAAACGGGTCCATTCTTTTAGCTCATTCCATGGGCTCTGACTGAATCCTTCATCTGAAGTGAGGTCATAGCGGAAGTAAATCCATCTGTTCCAGCTACCCGATTTATAAAACATGTTAAAAACAGCATCCAAACCAACCTGGGCATCTTTGGGAGATTTCCAGAACGTTTCCGTTGTAGGAGCATTAGGATTGGGAATATCGATTAACTTTTCGTTGCAGGAAATGCTTAAAAGCATCAACACAAAGAAACTATATAGTAATATTTTCTTCATAACAGTTTAGAATTAGAATTGAACAGATAGTGAGAATACAACTGATTTTGGTGAAGGATATGAAGCGTCATCCTGTCCTTTTACCCAAATATTAGGTGCTTTAAACTCAGGGTCAAGTCCGCTGTATTTAGTAAAGGTAAACAGATTTTGACCTGTTACTGAAATATGCAGGTTGTCAAATACTTTCTTTATCGGGAGATTGGCAAATGTGTAACCTAGCGTCATCTGTCTGATCTTAAAAAAAGATCCTTTTTCTATCCAGCGACTCTGGTCTCCTCTTGCGTTGCGGTTATCAGCATAAAGCACTCTGGGATTGGGAGTGTTCGGATCCTCTTTTGTCCACCCCTTATATCCTGACAGGTGATTGGTATTATCCGAAAAACCACCCATCCAGCTGGCTGCCCCATTAAATACATCCTGACCAAATGAGCCAAAGCCGGCGAAACTGAAATCAAAGTTCTTGTACGAGGCTTGTCCATTTAGGCCAATTTCGAACTTCGGCCATGGATTGCCACAAATCTGACGGTCGTCATTGTTGATTTGGCCGTCTCCATTGACGTCGTTATACCTGATATCTCCAGGTTTTGCATTGGGCTGAATAACCTTTCCAGCTGAATTTTTATGCGCAAGGACTTCTGCCTCATTTTGAAAGATACCATCCGTCGTGATTGTATAAAACATAGCCAAAGGTTGACCTATCTGAGTTTTAGTAATCCAGGTATATTGTTCCACCTTGCCATATCCAAACTCCAGAACCTCATTTCTCAGTCGGGTGAAGTTAGCGCCAACTGAATAATTGAATTCACCTATCTTATCTTTCCAGGTACCTGATAACTCAATCCCTTTATTTCTAAGGCTTGCAGCATTAACATACGGGTTACCCCCGTCGTTTCCGGTTGACATTAGGATCTGCATTGGAGTTAGGACATCCTTAGTGGTCGAAATGAAATACTCTGCGCTAAATTGCAATTTGTTCTTTAGGAATGCGACATCCAGGCCAATGTTATCCTGTGTCTTTTTCTCCCATTTCAGGTTCTGATTTACCAATTGAATTTGAGTCATTCCGGTATTAAGGTGTTGATCGCTGCCAAAAACAGCCACAGGAAATGAATTGAGTACCGCAGAATAATCCCAGTATCCAATATTGGCATTACCCAGTGTTCCATGACTGAACCGCAATTTCAAATCGCTGATCGCATCCACCTTGAAGAAATCTTCCTTGCTAATGCGCCATCCAACAGAGACAGATGGGAAGAATCCCCATTTATTCCCTTTGGAAAATTTTGATGAACCATCACTACGGAAGGTTGCACTTAAAATATATTTATCGTTGTAGGCATAATTCAAACGGCCGAAATAAGAAATCAAGGCGCTTTCTCCAATATTGCCAAAGGCATTTGGATCGGTCGTGCCTGCATCAATGACATCAAAATAATGATCCCCCACTTTTACAAGATTTTTTTTCTCTGCCCCAATCATTTCGTAACAGATATGCTCGTACGAGTTACCGGCCACGGCATTGATATCATGTTTTCCGATTAGCTTTTTATAAGTCAGGGTATTTTCAATCAGTGTCGAAACATACTTTGCTTTATTCTCATAGCGGTCCGATGGATCGTAAGGTTGATTAAGTGTAAAATTGCCAACCTTTCTTAAAAACTTATTATTATCCCGACTAGTTTCATAGCCTGCATTGAATTTGTACTGCAAACCCTTGAAAAGATCGAGTGTCGCATATAAATTCCCACGGATCCGAAGGTTTTCATTTGTAGTACTCATCAAATCTTCGGTGGCAATCGGGTTTGACCCAAAGGTACGCGCAGTAGCTTCGTTTCCATAACCATAACCTCCAAAGTTATTGCTATCATGGATAGGAATAATTGGAAGCATACGCAAAACATCAATGTGTTTTGAAAATACCGAATTTTGTTCTTCTACGAAAGTATTGCTGATTGCAAGGTTTTCGCCAATTGTCAAGATCCCTTTTTTACCTTCCGTATTAACCCGCAGACTGTAACGATTCATTGAAGTACCATATACTGTGCCTGGATTATCGAAGTAATTCATAGAAACAAGGTACTTCTCATTTTTACCTCCTCCTGAAAATGAAAGATTATGATCCTTAATCACTGCAGTGCGGAAGACTGCCTTATTCCAATTTGTATTGCCGTTCATCCAGGTAGGTACCGTATGAACATCAGGGACACCATCATTAATTGCATTTTGATAGGCCTGAGTAGTAATTTTAATCCATTCATCACGACCCATCAGGTTCATCATAGGGAGGTTATCGACACTTACTTTCCCTGTATAGCTGACCTTCATTGCACCCGCTGAACCTTTTTTGGTTTCGATGATAATAACCCCATTTGCTGCACGAGATCCATAGATAGCAGCCGCTGATGCATCTTTCAATATCTGGATTGATTCGATGTCATTCACATTAAAATCCCTGTTACCCGTAGTTGGCAAACCATCAATAACATAAAGGGGATTATTGTTTGTAAAGTTCCCAAGCCCTCTTATCTCTACATCGGGCTCGCTGCCAATGCCTCCACTTGAACGGATATTAACACCAGGGACTAATCCCTGCATTGCATTTCCCACTGAAAGGGCTACAACGTTTTTGAATTCCGCCGCTTTAACTACCGAAACGGCACCGGTAAGGTCAGCTTTTCTCACTGTACCATAGCCGATTGCAACAACCTCTTCAAGTCCGGTACTCTCTTCCACCATAGCGACATTGATCGTTGTTTTAGTTCCGATGGTTATCTCCTGCGATTTCATTCCAACAAAAGAGAAGACAAGGACTGTTGCATTTGCAGGCAGGGATAGCGTGAAACTACCGCCATTATCTGTTGTAACCCCTGTAGTGGTTCCCTTTAAAACGACAGATGCCCCGGGTAATGGAGATCCCGACGGATCGGTCACCTTGCCGGTTACTGTTTTTTGTTGCTGGGAAGTTGGATTCCCTATTTCCTTCTCCGAAAGGATGATCTGACGGTTATTGATTGTGTATTCTATTTCAGTATCCCTGAATACTTCATCCAAAATTTCGTTGATCGTCTTATCTTTCAGATCGACCGAAACTTTTTTATCAAGTCGGACGACTTTGTTGTTGTAAAAGAAGAAAAATTCTGATTGAGCCTCAATCTTCTCGAGGGCAGAGACGATGCTTGACTGCTCAATCTTTACATCCATTTTTTTTGTCTGGGCATAATTATCCAATGCAAAAGTTTGCATTGTTGCCAAAGCGATGATGAAAATGGTAAATTTCATAAGTTTAAGGAATTTTCCGGCACAGGCAAATAAATACCTGTGATTCGTTTGGAACCACGTTTTTTTCATACTTTTGTTTTTCTTGAGTTAATGAATAAAATAGTTAATTCAGCAGGGGTAGTGCCGCAAACACTGCCCTTGTTTCGTTTAATCAGTTTTTTCTGTCGATGTACACCTCCCTTTTTTCAATTTTAGTTTTTATTCTCGTTGATATCTCTAACATCTTGAGCACCTCGCCCAATGTCTCGTCCTGAATTGTAGCTGTATAATTTAGATTAGTTTTCAATAAACGGGGGTCCAGATGGATCTTGCAGTTGAACCATCTTTCGAGCTGGGTGGTAACATCCATCAACGCTGTATTTCTGAAAAGTAATTTTCCGTCTTTCCACGAGGTAGTAAGCATTGTCTCTACATCTTTTACAACCATTGTACTGGTAGCCTTATCCAGCACACCCTGTTGTCCGGGATGGATCCGTGTAATTTCAACGCCATTGGCGCCAATAAGGGCTATTGATCCCTCTTCCAGCGTAGCGCTGATCAGCTTGTCCTGATCGTAAACCGACACATCAAAAGAAGTACCCAAAGCTTTTATACTTAGCCCTTCAGTCTCAACTAAGAATGGATGGGTTGCATCATGAGCCACCCTAAAATATCCCTGACCAGATAATTTTACTTTCCGCGTTTCAAGCTCATTCAAAGCCAGAGAATATTCAAGCGTACTGCCCGAATTCAGCCATACCTCGGTTTGATCAGGTAATGTGAAATGGACCCGGGATCCGGGATGAGCCACGACTTTTTCTATAACTGAAGATGCTGCCATTAGCGAGATCCGTCTCTCCATCCGGTAAAAAAGGAGTAATGAACCGACTAATAGCGGGATAAATAAAACTGCAGCAGCACGCATCAGGTAATTTTTCCAGTTGTACCGGGGAAGGTGGATATCTTTCTCAAACTCTCCCTTCTTTTGGTTTATTTTGGAGATGATCCGGTTTTTCAGGATTAACAATTGCATTTCGTCGGTAACCAGCTCTCCATTCTCCAAACTCTGCCAATGATTTTGCATCAGCAGATTCAGCTCGTCATCATTGAATGAATTTTGTATATAGGTTTGAAGATCGTCATTTTCTGTGACAGTCATCTTGCCGGTAAGCATCCGCCCGAGCAGGTATTGAAAATCTATCTTTTGGTTTGGGACCATTTTGATTTTTGGTTAATCAAATAGGTAAACACACGAGTGGGACAAAACCCCTATTCTTAAACTAATTTTTCTTAAAAAAATAATTTAAAGAGGATAATTCCTGAAAATCCGAGTGAGCGAAGGTTTTTCCGGATTTCGGAGATGGCTGATGTCATCTGATTCTCAACTGTTTTGACTGAGATGCCCATTTTTGCAGCAATTTCGGCATTCGAGAACGATTGTTCGCGGCTCAATATAAAAATCTCCTTCCGCCTGGGACTTAATTGATCGATGACCTGGTGATAAGCCTTTTCAAGTTCGCTGAAATCTAACTCCTCATCAAGCAGAATATTTTTCCCGGGATGGATTTTAGCATAGTTAAGGTAGGCCTGTTCCGATTTTGATTTACGGATTGTATTTAAAATACCATTCCTGGCAATGGTGAACAAATAAGCTTCAATTGATTTCTGAGCGGATAGCTCGCCCCTGTTATCCCAGATTTTCAGGAAGACCTCCTGAACAATCTCTTCCGAATTCTCAGATGAGTGCAGGTATCCTTTCGAGAAATGAAACAACCGCTTTCCGTATCGGGCAAATAATTCATTAAAAGCCAACAGATTCCCCTCCTTTAAAGCAAGAATCCACTCCTCTTCCGAAATATAGTTGGTCTTCATCAGTAATTTGTACAGGTAGAATTAGCCCGACAAAGTAAGACCAATTTTACCAAATTCCACAAATTGATTGAAGAAATCTTCAGACCTGGTCAATCGAAAATATCCTAAATCCATAAACTAAAAATTAACCTGATACAAAAGTTCCCCGGGTTCCCCATTTTGATTTCCCTGTGAAGGCAAAAAGCTGGTTACAGCAAAGGAATTTGCACCATTTAGCTGTGCAATTCCAGGATTGGCAAAAGATATTGAACCTGAAGGTGTTGCAGGGTGAAGTGTGTAATAAAATGCCCCGTTTCCAAAAAGTAAACGCCAACTGCTCCAGTCCCC
The DNA here is from genome assembly GCA_903918045.1 of uncultured Bacteroidia bacterium. GTDB lineage: Bacteria > Bacteroidota > Bacteroidia > Bacteroidales > Prolixibacteraceae > JAAFHB01. The sequence goes on along the minus strand of CAIXCY010000216.1, from coordinate 28,973 downwards.
GGAGGTAAGCTGTGCCTCCTGAAGTACATAATTTCCTGCATGGATAAACCCACTCCGGGCACCAATATTTCCCAGGTAGCCCATCTCCTGAATATTGTAATTTGAAATCTCGTCAATCCAGGTCCTCCACTCCGTAAAATTATGCAAAATACCAAAGGCCTGCTGATCGCGGATCCCATGATCATAAAAATGGTAACCAATTAAGATATAAGATGCTTCGGGACTATCACCCTCAACCTTCCGGATATCAGGTGTTCCTTCGGCCAAAGTAGAAAAGGTCTGTGGAACCGATTTGCTGAATGAAGGATTATTGGCAATCAAATCAGAATATGAAGCGTAATACCTGATTTGAACATTGTTTGAACCTTGCACCACATCCTGCTCATTGGCAACCAGATATCCATTTCCCCATTTTTCGATATCCCCCTGGTGGGCACGGTCCCCCATTTCTGAAATAAATGTCCAGGTTAGCAGGTCTTTACTTCCGGCAAGGTACAATTTAAAGTGACCATCGCTGACCATCGAATGATAGATACCGAGGTAGGTATAATCCTCATCGGCCTTCACAATCCGCAAAACATCCATCCCTGAACCACGGCTATCCTTCTTGTTAAATGAAGGACCCGATCCGCTTACGCCATTGAATTTATCAATCATCAGCCTGGAGGAACTATTCTGGTAAAACCACCAGCTGTAGATGATATTCAGATTGAGATTGTTGCCGTAATTCTGTAGTTTAGAAACCGAATTGTCCGTATGGGCGGCATTTAAACTGATCACCGTATTGCGAAAATCATCAAGCAACATGTTCTTCAATTCAGAGGCAGATTTAGTTCCCGAATCAAGCAGGAATTTGTACATCAAAGCACTCCAGGCTAAATCATAATCGCTCATTCCCTGAAGCGATATTAGCGTATTTTTACATTTACTGGCCAGATCCGAAATGAGTGAATTACGCATGTCGGATCTGGTCATGGAAAGAGTGGCCGGCACAGTAGACCATTCGGTGTAGAGCAATGTTTTGGCCAGAATATTCTCATTCGCAACCAAAGTTTTTGGCGGCAACGTACCTCCGCCAGCAACCGTTTTATCCTTGGAACAGCTGGTAATGATTAATGGAAATATTATTACAATCCAAAAAAATGGTCTCATCTCAAATGATTTAATGAACAGGTTGATTGTTATTCAGTGATACGGAATAAGGCCGGTCTTCAGGCAAAATTCCGCGGTTCAATGCAGGGGCAGCACCCATTTCATACCGGATATTTCCCCCATTTGTCAACTCTTCATAGGAGAGCCAGCTCTTCGTAAACGGTTTTCCATTCAGCGAAGCCGACTGGATATATTTATGATCCAAAGAGTTACCATTGGCTTCGATGACCAGTGTCTTACCATTCTCAAAACGAATGGTCATCTTCGGAAAAACAGGACTTCCGATCACGTATTGATTGGTCCCCGGACAAACCGAATACAATCCCATTGAACTCAGAACATACCACGATGAGGTTTGCCCCTGATCTTCGTCACCGGGATAACCGTTTTCTGTTGAGTTGTAGAGTTTATCCATGACTGTTCGGGCCCAGTACTGTGCCTTCCAGGGGGCGCCTGCATAATTATACAGGTAAATCATATGTTGGATTGGCTGATTCCCATGTGCATACTGCCCCATGTTGGCCGCTTCCATTTCGGTCATCTCATGAATCTTCTGTTTATAAGTTCCCACAATCACTGTATTGGGTACTGAAAACACCGAGTCCAGCTTCGAAACAAATTTCTCATCCCCGCCAAGCAAGTCAAGCAGCCCATTTACATCATGAAAGACAGACCAGAGGTAGTGCCAGGCATTTCCTTCGGTAAAGGGTCCGCCCCACTCATCGGGATTGAAGTTCGGAGTCCAGTTTCCATCGGCATCGCGCCCCCTCATAAACCCGACTTTTGGATCGAAAAGGTTCTTATAATTATACATCTGTTTCGAGAAGATTTTGCTGTAAAAGGGATTTCCGGTCATTTCGGCGAGCTGGAATCCGCAAAAATCATCATAGGCATATTCGAGCGTTTTAGCTGTTGCCTCCCTGAAATCGGGATAAGGAACATAGCCTAAGGTGTAATATTCTTTCCATCCGTGCCTTCCGTTTGCAGGTCCCCAAGGCCCCTTGTTGGAGACTTCATGATAATAAGCCTTCAACGCTTTCTGCGGATCAAACGTATGAATTCCTTTCGCCCATGCATCTGCCAGTAAGGAGATTGCATGGTTTCCGATCATGCTGCCCCCCTCACCCGGGAAGGACCATGAGGGTAACCATCCACACTGATCATAAGCATCAAGTAAACCTGCCACATACCTGCCGTGCATCATTGGATGCATCAACGCGTTCAACGGAAACTGGGCGCGGAAGGTATCCCAGAAACCGGTATCGGTATAGAGGTAACCGGAGTGAATCTCGCCGTCGTAAGGACTGAAATAGTACGGTTTTCCATTTTGATCCAGCTCATAAAACTGACGCGAAAACAAGCTTGCCCTGAAATAACAGGAGTAGAAAGTTGCCTTTTGTTCATCTGTCCCACCCTCAACGAATATTTGGGACAGGTGCTCATTCCATATTTTAAAGGCAGCCGCCTTGGTATCATCAAGATTCTGGAATGAACCTAACTCTGATTGCAGATTTCGTTCTGCCTGTTCGGCACTGATGTATGAAGAGGCCACCTTTGCCTGAACGGTCACCCCGTCTTCAAAGCGGACCCAGGCGCCTACCCCTTTCCCTTCGTGTTCCAGCTCACCTTTCCATTTTTCTCCAGTGCGGTTTTCCCACGTTCCAAAATCTCGTATTGGCTTGTCAAACTGAATGACAAAATAATTTTTGAAATTCTCCTTTAGCCCGCGACCATTATGAACGTAACCGGTGATCTTGCTTTCTTTTGGGAAGATTTTAACCCCACTCATTCCCGTATATCCATCCAGGGTGATCCAGGAACCGGCCCGTTTTGGAAACGAAAACCGAAGATGGGCCCCCCTTTCGACAGGTGAGATTTCAGCAGTTATCTTATTATCAAGCTTTACCCTGTAATAGTTGGGTTTTGCGATTTCATTGGCGTGACTGAACTTTGCGGCACGCTTAAACTGGTCCAATGCCAGCTCTCCGGTGACAGGCATCAGCGAAAAAACCGCATAATCATTTGTCCATGAGCTGCATTGGTGTGCCTGCTGAAAGCCCCGGATCGAATCCGCGAGAAACTGGTATTTCCACCCGTCACCATTCCTTCCCGCTTGAGGAGTCCAGGTGTGCATGGCAAAGGGGAGCGCCGTGGTGGGGTAGGTGTTCCCGTGGGTGAGTTTAAAACTGGAGTTGGTCCCTTGAAGTGTGTTCACGTACCTCACCAAATCGACCGGCTTCTCTGCCCAAAGAGTATTACCAGTTATCATTAACAGAGCAACAAAGATTAGAGTCTTCATACTGATTGATCTATTTCAATAATTTTATAAAATAAGCACCGACCACTGAGCGGGCCTGGAAGCCGGTTTTTACCGCGTCTTTTGTCCCGAACCAGTCAGACATCGGTACCCTGTTCGGAGTCTCGGTGATGTAAAGATGGAGTGGATCGATGAATTTCTGAAATGTTTCAATATCACCAGCCATCGTCGCCGACCAGACAATCCAGTCCGATTTGGTATAATCCTTCCGGTTATCGAGTGGCAAACCATATTTATTTTGTTTCGACAGGTAATAGGCCACCTCTTTCCGGGCCACTTCCTTAGGGAAAATATCCAATTTTAAAATATTATCCCAGACCATGTTGTACTTCTGACTCCAGGTACCTGATTGATCGAAAGTAAGGCGGTAGTGGTCGCCGTCGTCCGCCATCCGGACCCACTCTTTCCCCATCCGTTTTGCTTCGGCAGTGTATTTCTTAGCAATCTCATTCTTTCCAAGTATCTGTGCTAATAGGCCATAACCTGCAATTGCAGTGATTGCTTTTACCGACAGGTTCACATTATGCGACTGGTGGCCTGCAAAATCATCAGTACAAAGCTGATTTTCAGGATTTAATCCATGTTCAAGCAGGTAATCGGCCCAGATGGTCAATACATCCCAGTGCTTTTTGGCATATTCAGCATTCCCCTCCGCATGGGCTATGGCCGTTACCAGGATAAGCATGTTTCCGCTCTCTTCAACAGGCATGTCCCCTCCGTAGGTCTGACCATTTGCCAGTGGATAGGTTCCAACATCATGTGATGGAAAAGGTTTGGTCCATTTCCCCGATTCCGAGAAATGGAATATCGGATTGAGCATCCCTTTCAATAATTCGGGATTGTACCGCAAAAACAGTGGCGCCGACGGATAAGTAACATCGACTGTTCCGATCGATCCGTTACTGAAGTTCTCCTTCGAAAGGAACAGGAGATTACCCTGGTGATCCTTCACAAGTTTATGTGCTGCAATAGATTGCCTGAAAGCCAACACGCAAAGATCAGCATAGTTTTTACCCCCGGCTTTTACCGTTTCATCCCATAACTGCCTGTCAAATTTAGAACAACGATCCATTACAGCGTTATGCTCATCAGCGGCTTTTTTCAATAAATTATTGATGGTTATTGACCCATCTTTAGTCCACCACGCCTTCAGATTATCGTCAAAATACTGTATCGATTCCTGATCATCATAAGCCACCATGAGATAGCCTTTTGAGATTCCTATTCCGGAAACAGTTCCAACCTGATCAACAAATGCCATGGCCGGCATGTGTTTGGTCATAATGGAAATAATTTGATTTGTATTCTGAGAAACCTTTCCCTTTTGAATGAACGATTCCTTGGTTTCAAAGTAGTCCCCAATGCCAATCGTGCTTTTTGCGGTTTTAACTGTTGCAAGGTAAACATGACCCCAGTCGATGCGGACATCATCCCCGCTTTTCTGTAACACCGGCTGGTCAGTGGTTCCCGCTTTCGCAAATTTTATCCCGCCGGTTTCCCCACTGATGACATTAACCTCCTGCCCATTTTCATTGACAGCCCATTCCGGGGTAATTTCAAAATAAATCTGCACATCATGGGTCTTCCTGTCATTTGAAACTATTTCATAATTCACATAATTTACTGGCCTGGACATCAGGTCAAGATCTTCAGGCAGAAGGGGGGACACAAAGTCAAGGGCTAAATCAACCGGTCCACACGAAAATTCATAGTGGGTTTTAGTGGCTGATAAGGAAACGCTTTTTTGAACAGCTGTCTGCAGAAACTTTTCCCTTTGCTGGAACAGCCCGAAATCCAAAAGCCCGCCTCCCATCGGATTTTGACAGTGAGCTGCGAGAATATTTTTTTTGCCGGCCAGCAGCAAGCTGTTATCAATTTTGAGGATGATATTGTTACCTGTTGTAAATCCGCTGTTTACAAGCTCATTCCCATTTAAGTAAATTTCAACATTATCATCATGCGAATAGGTCAGATACGTTTCGTCAGTGGTCAGGTCCTGAGGAATATCGATCTCCCTACGCACCCAGATATCTTTTGTTTTCCAGAGCGTTGCAAGTGCGGGAGCTCCCTTTGTACCGAATGCTCCTTTTCCTGTTTCCCAGGATACATTATTAAAAATCTGCCCGTTCCATCCTTCTGCAGGAGTTTGAGTCGTAAATTTTCCGACCCATTGAGCCTGAGTCGCCGTTGGCGCAATAATCATTGTCGGGACACTCTCTTTTCCAAGAAAACGATACACCTTACCGTCAACACGAATAGCACCTATTAACCCGTGCGTTTTTCCGGTCCAGTGGGATACCGGACTGTCGAATAACTGATCGGTTGTTGACCAGGCGCAGGTGTAAGGATCAATAGTAATCAAGGGATATGCCGGCGCCCTCATCGCTGTAGACCCGGGATTTTTTACAAATACTGAAGGCTTGCATTCTGCATAAAATGTCAGAACCATCAAAATCAGTGCAAACAAAAATTTAATGGGATTATACATTGGGTAATGATTATGGAGTTAAAAAAACTCACGCAAAGTCGCCAAGACGCTACGAAATAAAACTTTGTGTGATTAAAAAACCAGATAGGAGCTGCTAAGTCCTTAAATGATTTACGTTTAAGAAATCTTTAAAATTCTCTGACACCAAATTTATTCTTACAAATCCGGAGGATTTGCATGTTTATAGAAAGAGAATTCGGCTGAGAGACATTCGACTCCTGAGTCGAACGTCACCATACCAAACACTTTTCTATAATCCTATGACCTCGCTGAGGTCATCTCAAATATACGGGAAACCGTATAATTTAACCCAGGAACCGGATTACAAACAAGGGAAGTGTTAATTGATTGACCATCAGCCTTAAAACCAACGATTCGCACTCCCCTACTTATAATTAAGCTATTAATTCACAGGTATTCAAATAGATAAAACGAAATATCCTACCAAATAAATCCGACTTTTATACCCTCGGGATTATTTTCAAAACTTAATAAACAGGTTTTGCTTTTTGCATCCCATTCCCAGGTTGCATCCTTGAGACTGGTTCCGTCAGGCGATGAAATTGTACAATTTTTGGGAGAACCGGGTAACAGAATCCGCATGACATTGGTCGTATTTAATGGACTTTTGGTTATAAAGGAGTAACTGTTTTTATCGGTTTTCTCCTCATACACACGTGAAGCCGCAGCAAGAACCTGGGGCAATTTCGGGTTTTCAACCCGATCGACATTCAGCAGGAAGGCCTGTTCTCCGGGTTTAATCGTTTTCTCATAAAGTACCGGCAGTTTCGGATCAAATAAATCGATAAGACGTCCCTTTTTAACATAGGGCAGGTCGCTAATATTCTCATCAAGAACAGAGATAAGATCATAAGGGCCTCTTTCAAGATAAAAGTTGTTTTTGACAATGAAGGTACCGGCCCTGACTTTCTTTTCATACAACCGCTTGACCGTTTCAACAAATCCCTTATCGCCATCGGGGGTCATTACAAATTCCTTAGGATCCTGCCTGATTACATAAACGGTTCCCTTTCCGTATTTATATTCCCCGTCTTTATCGGCAGAGGGCTTGATATTTAATTTTTCAAACAGATGTTCGGAGGCCGCTTTGTACCTATTTGTGCCGATGTTCCACCACTCCTGTACGCTTTGAAACGGATCGGTATCACGTCCGCAATAGACCAGAATGCCCCCTTTTTTGACCCAGTCGGCAATATATCCATGACCATCCGGAGATAAAGGTTTCATATTGGAATAGGACATTATCAATACCTTCGTATCTTTCCACGTATCCGGAAAGGAGGTATTTTCAAGGTGCAATGTTTTTACAGGAACTCCCCGTTTCAAAAAGGGCAATGCCTGTCCATAAAAATTCGAGAGCTGCGGATCTTTGTATCCCTGATGGATTGGAAAGCGCTGAAACATCATCGAGTTTGACATTAGAACACTTATTCCTGGAGTGCCTGTCAATTTATTATCCGACAGTGGCATACTATTGAGAGAATTGACCATTACCTGCATCTGGGTCGAATAGAATCGCGGAATCCGCTCTTTTTTGTCGCTGTTGGCGCTCGTCTTGTATAGACCTTCATAAATCCGGTCAGGCCAGGGCATCACTTCGTAGTTGGCAATGTTAGGGTAGAGCAATTTTGCGGTAAAGGTGGCCTGGTAATTTTTTTTGTAGTCAGCCCAATCGCGTGGCCAGTCTTCGATTGGATCAGTGAGAAAATACATCTTCCGTCCGGTTGGGGCAGTCATCGATTCCATGGAGCCATATTCGAGATATGCAGTTTCGAATACCCGTTCTTTTGCCTTCCCGTTAAAATAGTTTGGTTCGCGCGAAGTACCGGTCCAGACCTGTGCGATATAGCCATCCACACATGGCAAAGAGGCGAGGCTTGCTTCAGGGCTTACAATCTGCCATTGCGAATAATTAACTAACGAATGGGTGGGAACATAGCACCTGACATCCATCCCTTTACTCTTTCCGTACTCTTTTGCGTAGGTAAAACACTCATTCAATAGACGATAATAAAGGTGATATTTCAATTTACTAGACAAATAGGTATTTTCCGGCGATTCATGTTGTGGACGCCACTCAAAACCATAGTAAGCTTTCCACTCCCGTTTAAAGGCTTCGCTATATCCACCGCGCGCCCAGAATTCGGGTTCTTCGAGGTAAATTGCATCAACTCCCGCATCGATCACCCGTTTGATTTGGGTCTCCTTCATGTATTTGATGAAATTCTCAGAAGGGACAATGTATGGGACCATCCGGCCGTGCCAGATCGTATCACCCTTTTGGGTTACCTGCCCCTCATCCAGATGGGTTTTTCCATCCCACTTTCCCGTAAAATAATCCTGGTATTCACCCCAGGCGCTGCCGGTCATAAAATGGGTGATGTATCCTTTGTCGCGCCAGCTTTGCAAACGCTGTTCAAACGTGATGCTGTTTGGGCCATGATGCTCCCGGACGCTATACACAATCGCCACATCGGACCTCACGTCGGTCACCGGTTTCCATGGACTGGAGGTCTGGAAGGCCGTCTTCTCCCGTTTCCGGGAGTTATCTTTAGGAGCAGCTGTAGCAAATAATGAAAGAATTAAAGAACCTAAAGTTAAAGACACGAAATATTTAATTTTCATACCTGTTGAATATTATTTTTATCCTAAAATAGATGTTTTAGACAAAAGTTTAATATGTAACTCATTTTTTATGGGATGATATTGATTTTCGGCAACTCAGAAGAATTGCACTACTTTGAAGTGGTAAATAGGATATTCCCGGATTACTTTAAACCATGAAGGAATAAAAAGAAAGAAGCCATCTCAATTAGATAAGATGAGATGACTTCTTTTTATTTAATAAACTTAATTACAATGGGATATCAACCCTTACTGCTTCATTGTAATTATGGCGTTTGATACTCTCAGTGGCATAGTTTATTCTTGCGGCTGCACGAATATACATCGTTCTTCCGGCAGGGATAACACCACTGGTCGAAATCGTGATTGTTTGGCCAAGGAGGGCCTCAAAGTCAGTACCTGAGTAGTTTATCTGTGTCGTATAGCGGTTATCCCATTCGCGATAACCGACATAAGGAACTTCACTTACAAACAGGCGAACATCAGTAACATTCAGAAAGTTGTCATTATATCCACCCATTGGTTCAATCTTAGCTTTAAAGTCTGCAGGACTAACGGCCCTTGTAACCTTTATAGTAGCTGTGATTTTGCCATTGGCTAAAACAGGTGTACCAATCCATTCAATTTTAAGGAAAGGCTGAACCTTGAAATCAGCGATTGTAACCCCATTAATGTCGACATATTTTGACTCATCAACCAAAGTATCGCCTTTAGCTGTTGTTCTAACCAAAGGGATAAAGGCTCCGTCAGCTTTCACATTGTAATGACCGGCGAACACTTTGGTATTCTGGTAGATTCCCTCTTTCATGACGTTGAAATCGTAGTTATCCGGCACTTTTGTTTCCTTCCAGCTAAGTTCACGGAGCCGGATACGAATCCCTTCACTCCCCTGATCGGTCAGAACAAGTTCACCTGTAGCCGCATCGACTATCCTCCCTTTTACTGTTTCCTGAGGTTCAGCGTAGTTATCAATTTTACAGGAATTGAAAGAAACGGCTGCTAAGAAAAACAATAAACTATATACTATCTTTTTCATCTTAATAAATTTTAGAATGGATTAACGACCTGGTTGCTGATCAATCACCGGGCTCTTGGAAACCTGGTCACCCGGTATCATAAAGTAATATTCCTGTTCTAAAAGGCGGAAACGACGTCTGCCTTCATCCAAACCGGCATCAAAGAAGTATTTGCCGGTAGTGGTGGAATAAAATGGATAAAGCCCTTTATAGTATGCACCATCCGACTGGGTTAAACCGTTCAAAAGATCTGAGTGTTGAGTTCTCCACCTTCTGATATCCCAAAGGGTTTTGTTCTCAAAACCAAGCTCTTTGGTACGCTCCTTCCGGATGGTTTTAAGGCCAGCCACATCTGCAAGATCAGCGCTGCTTACCAGTGGATCTGCACCTGCTCTTTCGCGTATATCCTTAATTGCATTGAAAGCTATTTGCTGATAGTTATCTCCTGCAGGTGCGGACTCTCCTGCGAGTACAAGCTCAGCTGCAGCCTCTGCAGCATTCAGCAGGATTTCAGCATAACGCATTAATATAAACGCCTGCTCAGAGTGAGCTTCCAACACCATCGACTGAGGCATACTAGGATTCAGCCATTTACGAACAACAAATCCTGTCATTGCGCCTGTCCCATCTGATGTGAATGGACCGCTCTTCCCACCACCATTCATCAAAGTTCCGTTTGATAAAGTCACGACTTCATGACTTGTACCTGTAGCAGACAAGAAAAGTGATTTCTGACCTGCAAAAGAACCTGCGGCTTTATAAGCATCAACCTGATTGTAGTTTGACGGACCGGAAACGGTATAGTCATTTCTCAATGGAGCGATACCATTTGCAGCACTACCGGTAAAAATTCCTCTGCGGATTTCAATCGATTCTCCCTTAAAAACATCCCCTGGAAGGATTACATTAGCACGAAGACGTGGTTCTGCATTGGCAAAGATATCGGTTACATTGTCGAAAAGGAGATATTTACCATTATTATCAAAAACCTTTATGGTACCGTCTGCATTTTTGGCAAAACCATCAAATAATTCAACGAAATCAAGCGTTGGACAGTTACCTGCGGAATAGCCATTCCCACCCATTAACTGACGGGGGATGTTGTAGGAGTCATAACCGTGAGCCAGGTCAGGATATTTGTACTCTTTGATATAGATATTCTCAGGACTGGAGGCATCAAAAAACATATCCACCATGTTTTGATACTGGGCAGACTTGTCATTTGCAGCCCATTTTTTCTTGTAGAGTGAATAGGTTCCTGATTTCATCACTTCGCGGGCAGCATCGTAAGCGGCCTTAAAATATTTCTTGGAGGCTGCTGCTGCTGTACTTGGATCAAAACCGATTACCCTTACATTTGTCTTTTGACCCAGTCCGGTGATCTTGTTATATTTAGCTACAGATCCGGCAAATAACATTGCTTCCGATTTAAAACCGTAAGCCACATATTTATTGGCATAACCCCGTTTTGGACTCGTAGCGGACAGATTTGCGATAGCCAGATCAAAATCTGCCGACACCTGATTCCAGGTCTCTTCTTCTGTTGAACGGGGGATCTCAAGCTCTGCAGCAGGCTTATCAGGGTATTTCAAAACTGAGGTGACCAAAGGAGCACCTCCATAACGTTTAGCCAATGCATAGAAAACCATGGCGCGGGCAAAATAACCCTCACCGATAAAATGGTTGTAATCAGCAATTGTGAAATTTGCCTTATAATCGGGTAATGTTTCGAGCAAACGGTTTGCATCACGAAGCAGATTGAACGCGCGGCCCCAGTATGCTCCATTCCGGGCCCAACCTTCTGATGTCATTGTAGTGCCTGCATCACGGCCCAAAGAAGCGCCATCATTACAACCCGGAGTAACCAACCAGTCATCAAAGAACTGGCGTGCAGGAGAATATTTAAAATCCTCGAAAGGCATTTGACTATACATGCGTGACAAATAAACCGTCATGCCGGCTGCATCCGAATAAAGGTCCTTATCCTGAACCACGTTCATTGGGGGTATATTCAGATAATCTTTACAGGAAACCAGGGCGCCAGTAAACGCCAATATTGCGAATATAAAATGTTTGAATTTCATAACTTGTATCTTATTTAGAATTTAAGATTTAATCCGATAGAGTAGGTCTTGTTCAATGGATACAAATAACCATAGGTATCATTTGGATGTTCAGGGTCGATGTAATTAACCTTCGTAAGGGTGAACACATTGTAAGCATTTACAGAAACGCGTAAATTCTTGATGCCGGTTTTTGCAAGCAAATGGGTAGGAATGGTATACCCCAGTTCGATACTCTTCAGACGCAGGTAAGCGCTGTTTTCACAGTTGAATGTTGAGTTTACATCTGGCAATGTTCCTGTATAGGCATAATGACCACTTGTCCAGGCTGTTGCGGGAGCATAAGGATCTGCCTTCGGATCTGTGGGATGCCATCTGTCTAAAAATTGTACCATCGCGCCGGAATTACCATTTCCCCACATTGGCTCGCGAAGCTGTTCCCCGTAGATCAGTGAACTCATTGCTGAACCCTGCAGCAGGAAGTCCAGGTCAAAACCTTTATAATTGGCATCCAGGATCATACTGAAGTTCATCCATGGATATTGGTTAAAACGGATTGGGTGGGCATCGTTACCGTCAATTTGACCGTCACCATTCCAGTCCTGATATTTGTAATCACCAGGGAGGGTAGAACGACCAATGTATGTAGGACTTGAGAGGATCTGTGCCCAATTTTGGAATTGTCCGTCTCCCTGAAGACCTGACTGAACACCCTGTAAACGATTGTTCTGGTTGTTTTTCCAGTTGTTCCAGGAGCTGCCTATTGCTCCACGTTCATTGTACAGATTTTTAACCCGGGCAAGCGAAAACATCCCCTTCACATTATAGTTGAATTCGCCGATATGGTTACGGTGAGAAAGTTCAAGTTCAAAACCGTAGGTGCGGTCGCTGTTGATATTCTCCTGTGGAAGGCTTGCACCAACAACTGTCGGAATACCGCCTGTTCTGGTAGCTAAAAGCCCTTCGCGGTTACGGCTAAAATAATCGGCATTCACTCCGAAAAGACCATTCCATCCCGAAAAATCGATACCTACATCAAATGTTTTGGCTGTATACCACGTAATATTTGGATTCGGAATTCCTTTATTATCTGCACTTGCATTGAAACTTCCGTCAAATACATAACCTCCTGTAAAGTTCCTGCTGTCTGTGTTGGTTGGGTAGTTATAACCCGAAATAAACTGGTAGCTTGATGCGTTGTCATCACCTGTAATACCATAAGAAGCGCGAAGTTTCAACTGGTTAACAAATGAAAGGGCAGCCGTATTTTTAAGGAATTTTTCCTCCGAGATACGCCATCCCAAAGAGGCTGCAGGGAAGAATCCCCACTGATGACCCTGTGCAAATTTAGATGATCCATCTTCACGGAACAGGATTTCAGCCAGATACCGGTTGTCGAAACCGTAGTTGAATCTGCCTGCTAATGCCATATTCGAGTTTTCATAAAGTGCATCAGCGTTTGAGTTCATGGTTCCCAACTGTCCTACCGCTTTACCTGCGAACAGATAAGGCAATTGAAGACCCAGGTCCCTTTGGGCCATAAAGTTATCGCTGTTCCGGTTTTGTGCTTCCCAAAGGAGAATTCCACCAACTTTGTGTTTACCAAATGTGCCGTCATAATTTAATGAAGCCTGAGCCAGGGTTTGTGTTTTAAAGTAGGCCTCGCGGCTTATCCGGTTTGGAGATTGACGGGTGTATTTGGTATAGGTCGAAGTAGAAGCATCGTACCTGTATTGATTGTACTCTTTCTGGAAGATGTTATTGTCTGCAACGTTATAGTCATAGCTGACCATCCCTTTCAAGAACAACCCTTTTACCCCTGGAAGGTCATATTTCAGACTGGCGGATGATTGTACCCATTTGTTTTTGTAGATTCTATAACCGTCGATATCCTTACTCATGAACGAAATCGGGTTATCACCTTCAATTTCACCCTGGTAAGGTTTGGTAGGATCGTTATTCGCGTAAGCAGGAATTTGAGGACCCTGTCTCCAGAAGCCACGGATGATCCACCATGAATCCTGATAAGGGCGATCCTGCTCATCCATCACCAAATTCAGATTCAGATCGAGTGTCAGTCGGTTTGAAATTTTTGTAGTAACGTTGGAACGAACATTATATTTGGTGTAGTTCAGATCATTCGATTTGAAAAATCCATCCTGAGACTGATATCCTAAACCAATGTAAAAGGTTGTTTTATCATTGCCACCAGTGGCACTCAGGTTATGCATTGTCTGAGGTGCGTATTTACTGAATACCAAAGGATACCAGTTTGTGCTTTGGAGTTTTCCGGATGTATAATCCGCAAAATTCTGATCATTAAATAGCGGAGAGCCACCATTAATATTATGCATTGCCTGCTCGTTACGAAGCGTCATATATCCGATTGCATCAACTGTCGAAGGCAATCCTGAAGGAACCTGCCAGGTAAATGAACCTGAATAGTTCAATTCCAGTTTACTGTTGGTCCCTTTTTTAGTATTAACCAAAACAACGCCATTTGCAGCCCGAACACCATAGATTGCTGCTGAAGCATCCTTCAAAACAGACATATTATCGATGTCATTAGGATCCAAACGTTGGAAATCGACACTTGTACGTGGAATACCATCGATGATGATCAACGGAGAGCCCATGGCACGAATATCAAAATTATCGTTGAAGGCACCCGGTTCAGAAGTTTTCTGAGTTACACGCACCCCTGAAATCTTACCGGCAAGCATGTTCTGAACATTCTCATTTTTCGTTGTAACGATATCAGCCCCTTTAATTGAAGAAACAGCACCAGTCAAAGTAGCCTTCTTCTGAACACCATAACCTACTGCAACAACCTCCTCAATTCCAATGCTCTCTTCCTGCATACTGACATTGATGGTAGTTTTGGTACCAATGACAACCTCCTGCGATTTCATTCCAATAAAGGAGAAGACAAGGATTGTTGCATTTGACGGCAAAGGCAATGAGAAATTACCGCTGTTGTCAGCTGTTATCCCAGTTGTAGTCCCTTTTAAAACTATCGATGCCCCGGGTAATGGAGTGCCTGACTGATCTGTCACTTTACCGTTGACCGTTTTGGTCTGCTGCTCACTCAAAAACGGTTCCATTTCGTTTTTATCGTAAAGAGCAATCTGGCGACCCAGAACTTTATATTTAACAGCACTATTTAAGAGCACCTTATCCAGGATATCGGTGACCGATTTTTGATTTACTTCAACCGAAACGGTAGCGTTGACATCTACCTTTTCGTTGTAGAAAAACTTGAATTCACTCTGATCTTCGATCGCACGAAGAACGTTGAGCAGTGTCGAGTTATTCTCTGTAATTGTTAGTTTTGTAGTCTGCGAGTAGCTTTCAGCAGATAAACAGCTTAATATTGAGGCTGTTACGATTAGAATAGTTAGTTTCATTTTCCTAAAAAATTGATAAAATAATGGCGGATTGCCATGTTTTTGTAGCAATTTATTCATAACTTTGTACTTGGTTTAAATGATAAGTATTTTTTAAATCGAATCTGGTTTAAAGGTGGAAATGGCTGTTTCCACCTTTACTTTTTTAAATCTGGCTGTTTGGTTTTCTCCATAGTTAAATTTTAGTTTATAATCTTGGTTTGTTAACTTCTAAGGGGGGATTTATCTCCCCCGAATTTTTAATATCCTTGTTTTTTTATCGAATGAAGATTTGATTGGCGCGGTAGTGTTAATCAACTCCAGGACTTCACTAAAGGACTCCATTTCAATTGTTCCTGTATAACCAAGCTTTTTTAGTTTGGCACCATTAAGTTCTATTTTCACATTGTACCAACGCTCAAGCTCCGTTGCCACGCGTTGAAAAGGTTCATTCACAAAGATCAGTTTTCCTTCTCTCCATGAAGTTATCAAATCGGGGTCCACAACCCTTGTTGTAAAACTATTGCAACTAGTAATTATGGATTGTTCGCCCGGTATTAATGTCGCAACCTGATTCGTTCTGTCACTAACCTTCACCGATCCTTCCACAAGTGTTGTCACAAAGTCTTCATTCGCATAGGCCTTTACATCAAAGGAGGTCCCCTTAACCTCCACTTTGCCGTTGCCGGTTTTCACGATAAAGGGTTTGCCATCTTTTACGACATGGAAATAGGCCTCTCCCGTAAGTTCAACATTGCGGATCGCTCCATATTGGTGTGGAAAGGTGATTGCGGAACCTGAATTAAGCCAAACCTCCGAACCGTCGGGGAGTTTAAAACTGGTCCTTGCACCATAAGGGGTTTTAACAGTTTCAACTGTTGCAATTTCAGTAGGTGTCCCTTGCCTGTTATAAAAGAAAAAGGTCGAAATAACTAATCCGGTTATCAGGACGGCGGCAATTGTTAGCAGGTTTTGGTATAATGAAAAGCGTCGGGTATCAACCTTCGATTCCTCAATCGCTATACGATGGTGTATTTTATCGAGTAACTGACTATTCTCTTTATTATGAATGGCCGAATCCAATGCCTCTTTCCAGAATTTAAGGAGTTCCAAAGAGACCTTTTCATCGTTACTCTCTGCACATAATGCCTCAACTACCTCGGAAAATTCTTCAGGGTTGGCTGTGCCATTTAAATATTTGCTGATTTTTTTTTCCATGTTATACAGGTAATACACTAAATCGTAAGGTATCCCCTGCTCGGAAGGGGAGAAATTATAAGAAAAGATAGCAATAAAGTAATGAGAGGATGCCCACCTCTTTCATCGAGCTCTTTATCTGTTTGATTGCGTGGGTAATATGATCTTCGACTGTTTTTTCAGAAATATTCAGTTGCAGGGCTATTTCCTTATTGGATAATCCT
The DNA here is from genome assembly GCA_903918045.1 of uncultured Bacteroidia bacterium. Taxonomy (GTDB): domain Bacteria; phylum Bacteroidota; class Bacteroidia; order Bacteroidales; family Prolixibacteraceae; genus JAAFHB01. The sequence goes on along the minus strand of CAIXCY010000216.1, from coordinate 12,484 downwards.
TCGGTGCGGCTTAAAACAAAAACCTGCTTCCTTTTTTCAGGCAAAGCAGCCACAATCTTCTCTATCCCGGTTTTGATCTCTTCATATTCAAGCGGCGCTGAATTCTGATACTCTTCACCCACGGCATGCTGAAAAAGCTGATCTTTAAAGGTGTGATCACGAAGATTAGTCCGAATCAGGTTGAGAACCTCATTTTTAGTAATCGTGAAAATATAGGCATTGAACGTTTCGGGATTACCGATCCTTTGCCGGTTTAACCAAATCTTAACAAACACCTCCTGCAGGATGTCATCAATGTCATTTTCAATCTTAAGAATAGCTTTTGAAAAATGATATAAACGGGGATAATAATAGCTAAACAGGTCATCAACTGCTGACTTATCCTCGTTTTTCAGCCTGTTGATAATCTGTTCGGTATCACTAAAGGTAAACACCCTGCTTTTTTCCATCAATTGTGCAAGTGTTGGCTTAGACGTTTTTATTTTGATCGGGATAGCTGATCAAAAGTAATTAATATAATGTGAATTATGCAATTTTGAATCAGAAATTACTTATTTTGGTTTTAGGTTACTACATATCAACTAATTAAAGTATTTTAGTTAGTGATTATACTGCGCAAATTCCTATCTTCTTAATTTTGCTTATTTCAGCTTGTTTATTCTTTAATGCTTCTTCTAAAAGAATCTCGCCCGGATATACATTTGCTAAAGTTTCCATAATTAGGTCCATATTGATTCCGTATCCTTATCTCCGAAAGTTAAAAACATACTTACGACAAAGAAAAGTATATGTATTCAGTTGTAAAAAAGCTAATTCAAAATATTCAGATATCAGGAACATTACTAAACCTCAGCGATTTTCACTAAAACTCCTGATTTTATTTTTGTAGTCTCACAGAATACAATATTGTTTGATTGTATCAAACAATATTGTATCTTTGCATCAAACAAGATTGATTATCATGATTCTTGAAAGCGTAATTGCCCGTGTAATTGAGCAACAAAAGAGCCGTTTAATGGTAAAAGACAGCGGACTGAAACGTGAACTTATTCCCGCAACGCAAAGCTTATCGTCTCACGCATTAATTATCTCAGGTGTCAGACGCTGTGGGAAAAGTACCCTTTTGTTGCAAATGATGAAAGAAATGGAGAAAGACACCGTCTTATATCTTAACTTCGAGTCTCCGCAACTTTATGAATTTGCACTTCACGATTTTACCCGTCTGGATAACCTGATATCACAAACTGGAATTGGCACTCTTTTTTTTGACGAATTGCAATTAGTTGAAGGATGGGAAATGTATGTCAGGCAAAAGCTTGACGAAGGTTTTAAGGTAATCATTACCGGATCAAACGCATCTTTATTAAGCAAAGAGTTAGGAACACGACTTACCGGCCGCCATATTACACAGGAACTTTTCCCTTTCTCATACTCTGAATTTCTCAAATTCAAGGCATTAGAGCCTTCTTCTGAGAGTTTGAAATTTTATTTGGCTATGGGTGGTTTCCCTGAATATCTGAAGACAGGAGATCAGGAACAACTTATGACACTTTTCGATGACGTGCTTATTCGGGATATTGTTACCCGTTATGGGATAAAAGATATAAAAAGTCTTCACAGGCTCGCCTCTTTTCTTATTTCAAATATTGGAAATCGTGTAACAGCGACAAAACTGACACAGCCGCTCTCTATTGGAGCTACAAGCACAATCCTGAGCTGGTTTTCCCACCTTGAACTTTCATATCTTTTCTCTTTTCTCCCAATGTTTAGTTATTCCACTAAAGCCCAATTAATCAACCCCAGAAAAATATATGCCATTGATTTAGGTCTGGTTGATGTGATTTCGAATATGATGACTGAAGATGTTGGCAGGAAATTGGAGAATCTGATCTTTCTTCATCTGAGAAGAAAATATACAGAACTTTACTATTTTGACGATAAAGGAGAATGTGATTTTATAGCAATGAAACAGGGCGCAGTAACAGAAATAATCCAGGTTTGTTACGAACTAAACCCCGATAATCTGAAAAGGGAGTTAAACGGGCTGTTGAAAGCAATGAAATTTTTCAAACAGGAAAAAGCTTCAATAGTAACTTTTGCCGATTCCGATTATATTGAATCAGAAGGTTTTAAAATAGAGGTGATTCCGGCTTATAAATATTTGAATTCGTTCGAAAACTGTGTACCTTCCCTTTAAACCAATTTCCGGCCCTGACAAATCCTCAAATTTTCAAATTGCCGAATTAGCAAATTAGCACATTAATTGATTAGCACATTAACTCATTAGCACATTGCCCCATTAAAATCGATCTTCTCCCGTTCTTTGCTTTAAAATTCCACCATAATCCCAATCGTAGGAAGGACTGTTCCGCCGGTAGCTTTAATCGTTTTCAACAAATACTTGCCGGAGTCATTGGGATCGGTCACCGGGTTTCCGACACCATCTTCTACCCTTACGAGGTAATCCTGCTGATCGGCCTTGAAATTATAGGCATTCTGGATATCAAAATAGAGCATCAGCGACCATTTTTTATAATAATACGATTTATCAACCCTTAAATCGAGCTGATGAAAAGCATTTAGCCGAAGCTTATTAAATTTACTATAGTCCAGATAACCAATGCCCTGTGCATCCCATGCAGATTTTATTGCCGATCGGTTCAGATCCCAGGGGGTATACGGGGCACCGCCGATATACCTCCATCGGAGACCCACGTCCCAGTTCTTCTTTAAATTTCGTGTACCTGTAATTGTAAACAGGTGGCGGTTATCCCATGAGGAAGGGATAAACTCCCCTTTCTGATCGGTAAATTCACTGCGTACAAAGGTGTAGGTAACCACTGCGTTCAGGCTTTTATATTTTTTTACCCGACCCAGAATCTCAAAACCGTAGGCATTTCCTTTACTAACCGGCTTAACCGCTTCATCGCCGTAGACACCATAGTCGGCTCCCTTACTTGCAAGTGATACCGAATCTTTAACCGAGAATGGGTAATGGGTGTATCTTTTGTAAAACCCTTCCATCGTAATTTGCGAATTATCTGATGGGCGAAATTCGATTCCGGCTACAAGATGGTTAACCTGAATATAGGTAAGGTCATTATTTTTATTGACTAAATTCCCGCCAAAATCGCGGTATCCCAATGTGGTATAAGATGGTAACTGCGCAAACTGTCCGACATTAAAATTGAGCGATGTACCCGGAGTTAAGCTGACACTTGCAGAAAGTCGTGGCGAAAGCTGGCTCAGGGGGTTCGTCATATTGGTGGAATAGTTATTTCCATCAGCCCTTAAGCCAAATGAAAGATTGAGAAGGCGGTCAATAAAGGAGTGGCTCAGCTGCCCAAATGCAGCATATTTGGCAAATTCAAGTGACGATTTATAATCAATTGTAAGCGGTGCCTTACCCGCAAAACCCTTTTTTAAGGTTCGGTTAAAATAGCTGACATATTGAAGGTCGATTCCGTAATTCAGCTTAAATTCACTCGTTGACTGATAGTTGTGCTCATATCTGAACTTGGTTTCCATTTCATAGGAGTTATAGTCAAGATTCAGGAACTGTGGTTGTTCAATATTATCCTGATATTTAATGGCAGAGTTATTTAACTTATTCTGACTTAATACATAGGTGTCGTTTCCTTTAGGATTAAAATGTTTAAGAACGACTCCGAGCGTGTAATTCCACTGATCATTTTCAGGAAGGTAGCCCAAAATATAACGTTGTTCTTCAGTCTTATTGGCTTTCTTGTTCAGAACCGACTTATCCAACGCACCAAGGCCAATAAAGGACAACTCCGTTTTTGAATTGATTTTAGTCTTTATTTTAAACTGGAAGTCGTTGTAAGTTGGAAGAAATGGAAGACCGATGGCCTGAAACAAAAACTGAAGATAAGATCGTCGAACCGAAGCCATAAAAGTCGTATTCTTCGAAAGGGGACCTTCGATAGCCGCTGCAAGGTCAGATGCTCCGACAGTCCCTCTGAACTTAATTTTTTCGCTCGCCTCACGCTGGTTAAATTCGAGTACAGAGCTCATGGCGTTTCCGCGGGAGGCAGGAAATGCTCCGGAATAAAAATTTACTTCACGGATAAAATCGACATTGATAATTCCAACCGGTCCGCCTGAAGCCCCCTGTGTAGCAAAGTGGTTCAGATTCGGAATCTCCACACCATCCAGATAGAACCTGTTTTCACTGGGTCCTCCACCCCGGACAATAATATCATTGCGATAAGCCGGTGTTGAGGCGACCCCCGGATAAGACTGGATCACCTTCGAGATGTCGCGGTTACCTCCCGGATTTTTCTCTATTTCATCAATCCCGATTGTCCGCAGTGAAACAGGACTCTCTTCCCTTTTTCGGAAAAAAGAGCTCTTTACAACCACTTCATCGAGTTTTATGTTCTCCTCCTCAAGCGGGACAAGAATTGTCGCTCCTGTCGCTTTAGTTATTCTGAATGATTCCGAGATATAGGCTTTGAAACCAACGGCTGAAACTCTTATTTTATAAAAGCCGGGCTCCACATTCCCGATATTAAAATTGCCCTGATCGTCAGTAACTGTTCCAACGGTTGTTTCAGCGATTACTATTGTCGCATAAGAGATTGATTCATTATTCTTTGCATTATATACTCTACCTTTTACAGCGCCTGCCCCAAAGGAAGTGAAGGTGGCACTGAGCACGATTATAAGAGCCAAAATAATTGAATTTTTCATTCGAATATAATTTGTTTTTTAATTGCCGGATGGCTTGCCCCGATCCATCGGGGGAACTCGCATGGGAGATATTCATTCGTGTTTGTGTTTATCGAACATGCTCGTTTCATTGCATTAATTTAGGTTTTTCAACTTACAAAGTAACAATAAAAGGGGTCAAATGGTTTTTTTATTAGTTCTAACTTTGCACATTGTTAATATTGGAATAACATTTGGGAGAAGTTTCCGGGTTATTGTCTGGAAATTGAAAAGCGACCGGGTCACTGAAAAAATACTAGGAAATCTATGGAGCAAATTATTGAGATCAATAATTACAAAATATTTGTAAAAGTCGAAGGAGAAGGTCCATCCTTAATTCTTCTTCACAGCTATTGGGGAAATCAGTGGTTATTCGACAATCTGGCTAAAGAGTTTTCAAAGAACCATAAAGTTATCCGCATTGATCTTCCCGGGCATGGCAATTCTGGCAATCCTCCGGATGGTTACCGTTTCGATGATTTTGCACGGGTTCTGGATACACTTCTTATTCAACTCGGCATTTCACAAAAGTCAGCTGTCATCGGTCATTCAATGGGTGGTTATGTCGCTCTTGCCTATGCTGCCTGTTTTCCGGAAAAGATTGAGTCGCTGGTTCTGATGCATGCGCCGGTCAAGGAGGCAGATATTCAAAGCATCAAACTCCGCAACAGGGAAGCTTCACTGCTTCAAAGAGGGAAGAAGGATTTACTTTTGCAGGTTACTATCCCTTCCAATTTTGCTCCGGAGGATCACCCTCACAGGGAAAAATGGATTGTGATGCTGAATCAAAGTGCCAACCAGGTAACAGCCGATGGAGCAATTCGCGCTATCGAAGCGATGAATCACCGTAAAAACTATCTGGAGGTCCTCCAAAATTCAGATTACCGGATTTTGATTATTGTTGGTAAATACGATAAAGTCTATGCTGCCGTTGGTCAAATCGAAGATGGTGGTAAAATAGCGCATGCCGAAGTTCTGCTACTGAATCATTCGGGTCATCTGGGCTTTCTGGAGGAAGAAGAATTGGTTACAAACAGATTAATTGAATTCCTAAATTAATAATTCTAATTATCAGGACGAATGGTCAAAATTCCCGGAAAAAACTATTTTTGCTGTGTATTATAGAACCATTTTAAATTAGAACATTGGTCACATTTAAGTTGTAAACCATAACACCATGGGCTACTTTTGCAAGGAATTTTATAAACGGAGTTTTTAATTCAAATATTTATTAAATCAAGTACTTATGAGCAATTTCCTGAGCGCCTCCATTGGCCGGAAAGTATTTATGAGCCTCACAGGACTGTTCCTTATCTCATTTTTGACGCTTCACCTGACGCTGAATCTGTTGTTGATTTTTGATGATTCAGGCATTCTGTTTAATCAGGCGGCCAATTTCATGGCTACAAATCCGATGATTAAGATAATGGAACCTATTCTGGCTTTAGGTTTTATTATTCATATTATTTGGGCAGGGTGGATCACCCTCGATAATATGAGAGCCCGTCCGCAGGGTTATGCTTCGGGCGACCAGTTACTGAAATGGTGGGCACCTTCCAAGAACATGTTTATTCTTGGTGGTATGATTCTGGTTTTCCTTATCCTTCACATTTTTAATTTCTGGGTCAAACTGAAAATTACCGGTGATCCGCTTTTGGCTAATCCTACAGGAACTGCCACTCAGATGCACAATACCTACGCTTTAGTTTCGAATCTGTTTATCAACTTCCCCCTTTATGATGCACTTTATGTGCTTGGTGGAATTCTCGTAGGATTGCATATTTCGCATGGCTTCTGGAGTGCTTTCCAAACAATAGGGCTAAGCAACATCAATTGGATGAAGCGGTTAAAATGCCTTGCCAATCTGATTGGAATTATTTTTGCAATTGGGTTTTCAGCAATCCCGATCTATTTTCTTCTTAAATTTTAATTGAAATAAAAAGATCCATCGTTATGAGCATCTTAAATTCAAAGATACCGGAAGGGCATATCTCCGAAAAATGGTCCAACCATAAGGCAGAAATTAAAGTTGTGTCTCCTGCCAATAAACGCAAACTTGAAATTATTGTTATCGGCACCGGTTTAGCCGGAGCCTCTGCTGCTGCTTCCCTTTCGGAATTGGGCTATAATGTAAAGGCTTTTTGCTATCAGGACAGCCCCCGACGGGCGCACTCGATTGCGGCACAGGGGGGGATTAACGCAGCCAAGAATTATCAGAATGACAACGATTCGGTTTACCGTCTGTTTTACGATACAATAAAGGGGGGGGACTACCGCTCACGTGAAGCCAATGTTCATCGTCTTGCGGAAGTATCTCCAAATATTATTGACCAATGTGTTGCTCAGGGGGTTCCATTTGCACGCGAATATGGTGGTCTCCTTTCGAATCGTTCTTTTGGAGGTGTATTGGTAAGCCGTACATTTTATGCGAGGGGCCAAACCGGTCAACAACTTTTATTGGGTGCCTATTCTGCTTTAAACAGGCAGATTGCCGAGGGTGGCGTTAAAATGTATACGCGTCATGAGATGGTTGACCTTGTGACAATCGACGGCAAAGCGCGCGGAATTATCGCACGCGACATGGTGACCGGAGAAGTGAAACGATTTGGCGCTCACGCAGTTGTAATTGCATCAGGAGGTTACGGGAATGTATTTTTCCTTTCAACCAATGCAATGGGTTGCAACGCCTCTGCATCCTGGGTATGTTACAAGAAGGGCGCCTTCTTTGCTAACCCTTGCTATGTGCAGATCCACCCCACTTGTATTCCAGTTCATGGCTCCCAACAATCGAAACTGACACTGATGTCCGAATCGCTTAGAAACGATGGCCGGGTGTGGGCACCAAAAAATCTTGAAGATGCCGTGAAATTACGTAAAGGTATTATCGGGCCAAATGATATAAAGGATGAAGATCGCGACTTTTACCTTGAAAGACGTTACCCATCTTATGGAAATCTTGTTCCCCGCGATGTTGCCTCCAGGGCAGCCAAAGAGCGCTGTGATGCCGGCTTTGGTGTGAATTCAGAAGGCAAGGCGGTATACCTGGATTTTAAATATGCCATTGAACGGCTTGGCAAGGGGACTATCGAAAAAAGATATGGCAATCTTTTCCAGATGTACGAGAAAATTACAGATACCGATCCCTACAAGGAACCGATGCAGATTTATCCTGCAATCCACTATACAATGGGGGGAACATGGGTCGACTACAACCTGATGACCTCGATACCAGGTCTTTATGCAATCGGGGAGGCTAATTTTTCTGATCATGGTGCAAACCGGCTGGGAGCTTCGGCACTTATGCAGGGACTGGCTGACGGATATTTTGTACTGCCATACACCATAGGGGATTACCTTGCAGGTGAGATCATGGTTCCTAAGATTGATACCAATCGTATTGAATTTATTGAAGCAGAGAAAAAGGTGGTTACCCGGTTAAATACCTTATTTAATATTAAAGGTAAAACTCCGGTTGATCATTTCCATAAAAAGTTAGGCCAGATCATGTGGGATCATGTGGGGATGGCGCGTAATGCCGAAGGACTTACCCAGGCGATTAAAGAGATCCAGGAGTTACGTGTTGAGTTCTATAAAGATCTGCTGGTACCCGGGGAACTGAAAAATGTAAATCCTGAGCTTGAAAAGGCGGGAAGAGTCGCCGATTTTATCGAATTGGGTGAATTGCTTGCCCGCGACGCACTCAACAGGAATGAATCATGCGGGGGCCACTTCCGTGAAGAATCTTCTACCGATGAGGGCGAAGCCAAACGTGATGATGAAAACTTCGCTTACGTTGCAGCATGGGAATTTAAAGGAATGGATACCGAACCGGTCCTGCATAAGGAGGAATTGGTTTTTGAAACCATTCATTTAACGCAGAGAAGTTATAAATAAACAAGTCACCTTTTTAGTAGCTCATATCTAATATTCGATAAAAATGGCTGATAAAATTCTCAATAAAATATATGTAAAGGTCTGGAGGCAAAATAACCCAACGGCAAAAGGCCGGTTTGAGACCTACACTGTTGAAAATATTTCTCAGGGAAACTCGTTTCTTGAGATGATCGACATCCTGAATGACCAGCTCATCCAGGAAGGAAAGGATCCGATAGCCTTTGATCACGATTGCCGTGAAGGGATCTGCGGAATGTGTTCACTCTATATTAATGGACATGCGCATGGGCCGGATACAATGGTTACGACCTGCCAGCTTCATATGCGTAAATTCAATGAAGGACAGACAATTACAGTAGAGCCATGGCGCGTTGGCGCGTTCCCTGTAATAAAGGATGTAATGGTTGACCGAACCGCATTTGAAAAAATCCAGCAGGCCGGAGGTTTCGTCTCAGTAAATACCGGTGGCGTTCCTGACGGAAATACAATTCCAATATCGCAGGATGATGCAGAAGAGGCAATGGATGCCGCAGCCTGTATCGGATGCGGCGCATGCGCAGCAACTTGCAAGAACTCATCGGCTATGTTATTTTTGGCAGCCAAAGTATCCCAATTTGCCAAATTACCTCAGGGCCAAGTTGAAGCTAAGCGTCGCGCCAAGGCAATGTATGCTAAAATGGATGAACTTGGATTTGGAGGGTGTACGAACACCGGGGCATGCGAACTTGCTTGTCCAAAAAGTATTTCGATTGCCCATATCGCACGTTTAAATCGTGAATACCTCAAAGCAAAAATAGCTGACTAGCTAATTATCAATGTAATATATTCAAGAAGCGTGGCCTTAGGGTCGCGCTTCTCTGTTATGAACCTATAATAGTTGATAACTCTTCTTTTTTATGTGTAGTGAAGATCCATTAAATCCATAAATTGCATAAATTCGCAGCAGAAGGACTAATAATGTAAATCTTGAGAAATGCCATACAGAAGACTACCGAACACCGATCAGGCAAGATTAAGGGCCCTTCAAACAGCCATAATGCTGGGGCAGAAGAAAGATCCTGAGGAGCTCGCTTTTTCTGCAAAATCATTGAACAGGCTCAGAGCATTTTATACAAATTTTGAAACTACCCTGATTCATCATAAGCTGGCAAAGACTCAGCAGGAGAAAAGTAGTAATACTTATCTTGCAACTGTAAGAAAAGCCCGCTTGTACCTGTCACATTTTATTCAGGTTTTGAATTTCGCCATTCAACGGGGAGATATGAAACCGGCAGTCAGAGAGTTCTATGGTTTCAACGACAAAAAATCACCCTCATTGATCATGGATTCTGAAGTTTTAGAATGGGGCAAGAAGATCATTGAAGGAGAACATAAACGGGTTAACCACGGTGGAAATCCACTCTATAATCCATCTATCGCCATTGTAAAAGTAAAATTTGACCAGTTCCTGGATGCCTATCACTTTCAAAAAACCTTGCAAAGCAATACCGCAAGATGGACAGGAAAGGTCGCGGACCTAAGAAAAGAGGCTGATGAAATTATTCTGGACATTTGGAATGAGGTAGAAGAGCATTTCTCTGATTTACAGGATGACCATAAAAGAGAAAAGGCAATGGAATACGGGTTAACCTATGTCTACCGCCCTATGGAGCGGATAAAAAATGATCCGTATAAAGTCAAAAACATTTACATCAGCTGATCATTCAGCTCGGAAGGCACAAACGGGCTTCAAATGATCCAAAAACGTTAAATTTAATTTTAATTGGAAATAGAAAAAGGGTAGATAACTTAGGTTATCTGCCCTTAATCATTTTCAGATAACCTCTCCTAATTTCCTGCACTCTCAAGCTCTAAACCAAACATTGCGTAATATCAAAAATATTAGATTGATATATGTCAATTTTTCAATGATATAACACCCCTTTTTTAATGATTACATTCCGCATTATGACGATAACATGTCAATCTTTTATTCAAGATTCATATTATGAACAGATGTAATTTTACCCTTGGAATTTTCAACAATAATATTCAATTTTTTTGAATTCAGTACAATTAAAATCAGAGTCATTAAACTCATTAATTAAAAAAAGTGTTATGTGTGTTTTTCAGCATAAAACACCATCAATATTAACCTTATTATTACCAATTTTATGAAACTAAAAAATTATTACCAGCTCTTATTTTTAGCTTTTATTATCCTTTTTGCAGCACAATCCTGTGTAAAACAAGGCCCGCTGGGTTTAACCGGTGCCAACGGAACCAATGGAACCAACGGTAAAGATGCCAACACGGCTTGTCTGAAATGCCACACCACTGCGGTGATGGACCAAAAAAATGCGGAGTACAAATTATCCAAACACTTTTTTGGAACATCCAGTGCAAGAAATACAAAATATTGTGCAAGATGCCATACAAGCGATGGATTTAAGGAAATTACGGCTAACGGAAAATTCGTAGTTGCCAATGACATCCCTACTGCTGAGCGGATTAACTGTTCAACCTGCCATACGCATAGTGCATTTGATTTTGCAGGCGATACGGCCAGCTACATTTTAAGAACAACCTCTCCGATTGCCTTAAATTACTATAATAATAGCAAAACTGAGGATTTCGGTAAGATCGATAACCTCTGTATCACCTGCCACCAGATTCGTGGTGCTACAACAGTTGCAATTGCTCTCAAATCAAAATTGGACAATACCAAAGACTCACTTACCAGCGCAGGTGCTCTGGTTTATTCATCTTTCAAGCAATTACCTTTCTTCCCATTTGACAATTCAGCTAAATCGGCTGCAGACATGGCTACAACCGTTGATTTTAAGGTAGGCCAGAGCGTTGCGGTTCATGATGGTAACCAGTCGAACTTATTCAAAGGGATCAATGGATTTGAATATCCAGGAAAAACTTATACCCGTACATGGCAGCACTCTTTGGAAGCGGGAGCAAATCCATTTACATGTATTTCCTGCCATATGAATGAAGTTGGTACAGGAATGAATAAGAAATATCCAAACTCAGATGGTACAACCGGCAAGGTTACCACCATTGGTGGACATACCCTGGTTCCAAACGAAGAAAAATGTGCTTCCTGCCACAAAGCGGATCATCTTGCAAGTACACAAAACGCAATTGACGGCTTGCTCATGCAATTGGCGAATCGTTTGGTTGCTCACAAATTGTTTAAACCATCGCTTTCAGGCAGTACTGTTGTTCCGTTTGATCCAGCTTCTGAAACTGGTACCCCGGCTGCTATTCCTGCTCAGGACTTCTACGGAGCCTTATTACCAACAACTCCAGGATCGACATTATATGGTTTGACTCTTGTTTCGGCAAACTCGATTGCAGCTGGTCCAGCGCCTTCAGCAACCCTCAACCTCACTTATGTAAGTACCGTAACGATGAAAAAGGATGCAGCTACAGATGCTCCGTACCGCAAAGGTTCAAAATGGACTTATGGCGAATTAGGCGCAGCTTACAACTTCGGCTTCATCATGAGTGAATTATCACATGGTATTCACAATCCAACTTACGCACAGCAGATTCTGCAAAACTCTATTGATTATTTGGATGGTAAATAATTCAAATAGGTAAACGTATAAGAAAAGGCTTCTTTTAGTGAAATTAGAAGCCTTTTTTGTATTAATCTTTAAACTGAATATCATGAAGAATCGTACCATATTTCTTTTTACTATCTTGCTTTCACTGTTCATAACCGGCTGTAAATACGATTTTATTTTGCCCGTTCCGGTGGCTCCCGTAACCGGAGTTGTGAGCTTTGCATCACAGGTAGCTCCTATTTTTTCGACCGCAGGCAAATGTACCTCCTGCCATAAACCAGGCGGACAATCTCCCGATT
>CAIXCY010000215.1 GCA_903918045.1 uncultured Bacteroidia bacterium | reverse complement strand
CACAACCGGTGGCATCGTTACGGGACTTACTGCAGGAACGGTGTCTGTAACCTATACCGTTTCAAGTGGCGGATGTACCAGTTCAGCAACCAAAGCACTTACGATTAATGCCCTTCCAACGGTTACGGCAATCGGTGGCGGTGCAGGTTCTGTTTGCGTGAATTCAACAACCCCTGCCTATACAGATGTTACTGGTGGCGGAATATGGTCAATAACCTCCGGCAGCGGTACGGCGAGCATCACAACCGGTGGCATCGTTACGGGACTTACTGCAGGAACGGTGTCTGTAACCTATACCGTTTCAAGTGGCGGATGTACCAGTTCAGCAACCAAAGCACTCACAATTAATCCCCTTCCTTTGGTATCAGCAATCGGCGGTGGAGCCTTGGCAGTCTGCGTAAATTCTGCTACTCCGGCCTTTACCGACGGAACTACTGGCGGAACATGGTCAATTACTGCAGGTACAGGAACTGCCAGCGTAACCAGTGGTGGTATTGTTACGGGTCTTTCAGCCGGAACAGTAACAGTTCGCTATACGATTTCCACGGGATGCGGAAACTCGGCTACCAAATTGGTAACTGTTAATCCGATTCCCGCAGCACCTGCAGCGATTGTTGGAAAAAAGAGTGTCTGCGTTGGAAGCACTACTGTTTTAAGTGTGACGACCCCGGGAGGTGTATGGAGCAGCTCCGCACCTTCAGTGGCAACAGTTTTCAATTCCGGTATTGTTTCAGGCATTTCAGCAGGTACTACAACGATCTACTATACTGTTTCTAACGGAAGTGGTTGTTCAAACCGTGTAAGTGCTGCCATAACGGTGAATCCGCTTGCTGCACAGCCGGGAGCCTTTACTGTATCGGCATCTGTTATTAAAAGGGGAAGTTCGAATGTTATATTTACTGTGCCTAATGTTGCTGGTGTTTCGTATGCCTGGAACTATTCAGGCAGAGGGGCTACAATCAATGGAAATACGAATTCGGTGAAGGTCAGTTTTTCTTCAACCGCTACCTCCGGAACACTAAGTGTTACTGCCTCCAACGGTTGCGGAACAAGTAGTGCACGTACCGTGGCAATCATCCTGAACGATAACGGCACCAAATCCGATACACTGATCGTATTAAACCCACCGGTTAAACCCGCACTTCTTGATTTAACCAATGAATTTAAGGTCTTTCCGAATCCAACGGCCGGACCGGCAATCTTTGAGTTTAGAATTAGTGAAAATGCTCATGTTAAACTTGACATCTTCTCGATGAATGGTTCTCGCCTGGCCAGGATCTATGATGGAGATTTGGAGGCTGGAGTACCGCAAACTGCCTTGTTCGAGCAATATCTGCCAACCGGATTATACCCTTGCATACTTCAATACAACGGAAAAATCCTGACGCTTAAGTTTGCTGTGAGACATTAATACTCGTTGAATCATTAATATTTTAAAGGCCGTTCCAAATATATCCGGAACGGCTTTTTATTTTGAAGCAATTCACTTGTGTTTCGCGACTGAATTTGGCTCCTTTTTGGCTATATTTACATGACAATAATTTTAATTCGTATTTTAATGAAAAACATCCTTCTTTCTAAAATAGGGTATTTCACCTTGATTTTTGTTTTATTTATTTGTTCCGGATCGGCACAAAATATAGCGGCTAAACCAAATACGAAAGTTTTAAAAGTTACTGTGTTTACCGACCGCGCGATGATTTCCTCTGAGGCTGTTGTAGCTGTAATAAAAGGAGAGAATGTGATTCGGATATCCGGAATCACCCCAAACCTTGTCGATCAGTCTGTTCAGGTCTCTCTGTTGGGGCAGAGTGATTTGGCAATTTCGGAAGTGGCAGTGGAAGAGACATTTTTAAAGAAAACAGATCTTCCTGAAATTGGCAAACTTCAGGCTCAGCTTGATAACCTGCTTCGGGAGATCAGTAACAATTCCAATCAGGTTAGTGTAATTTCCAGCTCGAATGACTTTCTAAAGAGGGTTAATCCATTTGGTCAGAATTTAAAAGTTACAACGGGTGAGATTGAGGCTCATAACAGGTTTCTGGAAAAATCACTTTCAAGCAATTTTGAGCGTATAACGTTACTTGAATCAAAAATAAAGAAATTGAATGAAGACAAGGCTGCCCTGGAGAACGAAATTTCTTTAATAACCGCAGGAAATAATAAAAGTAAAACCATCGTTTGCCACCTCCTTTCTACGATAGAAAAGGGTAATGTCAAACTTGGTTTCTCATACCTCTCAACGCAGGCAGGCTGGTCATCTCAGTATGAGGCGCGGGGGGATTTCAATACGTCAAAAGTCGAATTTAATTACTTCGCCTCGATCTGGCAGTCCACAGGTGAGGACTGGCGTGATGCCAATATCGAAATTTCCACAGCTAAACCATTTGTTTATGGCAATATTTCGGAACTATCCCCCTGGTATGTAGATGTATTTACACCCAGATTTCTTCGCTCTAAGTCATTAGTCGGAATGGATCAGCAAAATGCACCACAGGCGATGATGCTGCAGTCTTCTGCCCCGATTGCAGACAAAATAGTTGAAGAAACCGGAATTCAGGAGGAAAACACCTCCTTTACCTTTATTCTGCCGCGCAAGGCAGACATCGCCTCCGATGGTCAACCACATCGGGTTTTAATTGCAAAGTCAACTGCAGATGCGAAATATAGTTGGTTCACAGTTCCTAAACTTGTTCAAAATGCACTTCTCAGGGCAACAATGAAAAACCCCTTTTCATTCCCTTTATTGAGCGGACAGATGAATGTCTTTTCAGATCAGAAACTGGTAGGAACAGCATCAATCAATACAGCAGTTCTTCCTGAAGGAGAACTTGAACTCTCTTTAGGAATTGATGAAGGGATCAAAATAGAACGGAAACTACTGAACAAGTATACCGATTATACTGGAATATTAACTAAAGAAGCGACTGTTAATTATGAATACGGGATCGATATTACAAATGGTAAGAGCAAGGAGATTACCCTCGATCTGAACGATCAGTTTCCAGTTTCCCGGAACGAAAAGATCAGAATTGAACGAAAATCGCCATCCGGTAATGAGGCTTTGATTAATGAGGAGGGCAAAATTACCTGGAAGATAACTTTAGCACCCGGAGCTAAGAAAATTGTTGTGCTTAAATTCAGTATCTCTTATCCAAAAGAACTCTCAGTTAGCGGACTTTAAAGCTTCGGGTTATTTTTTTTATAAAACCGAAACGGAAAAACCAGTAATCCGTAATTTGTAAAATCAGTTCGGCTCTTAGGCCTGTGATGGGCCAGATGGGCATTGATAATGGCGCGGGTAAATGAGTTGTCGATTTTGGAAAAGTATGGAATCTTAATGCGCTGATGAATAAGAATATCATGAATCCAGAAATAGGTAAAACCATACAAGGAGATCCCTATGCCGCTAAAAATCATTTTAGGGTAATCAAAGTAGAATCCGAAAACTAAAAGCACAATGGCAGGTGTGGCATACACAATGAAAAACAGATCGTTTTTTTCCATTCCTGAAAAAGTCATT
>CAIXCY010000214.1 GCA_903918045.1 uncultured Bacteroidia bacterium | reverse complement strand
ATCAGTGTTTAAAAAGAGAAAGGAACACGGATGTTACAGAGGTTACGGATGTCCACTGATTTTGGTTCGGATCGGTGAAAATCTGTTTAATCCGTACTATCAGTGTTTAAAAAGAGAAGTGAACACGGATGTTACAGAGGTTACGGATGTCCACTGATTTTGGTTCGGATCGGTGAAAATCTGTTTAATCCGTACTATCAGTGTTTAAAAAGAGCAGGGAACACGGATGTTACAGAGGCTACAGATGGTCACTGATTTTGGTTCGGATCGGTGATAATCTGTTTGATTCGCGTTTTCGGTGTTCAAAAAGAAAAGGGAACACGGATGCCACTGCTGCTACGCATGACCACCGATTTTAAGAGAATGAAGATAGTCTAACCGGATGAATGTTGATCTAAATCCAATATATGTAATTTTACGTCCCAATTGATTTTATTTTTTACAAAGATTGATGCGGAAGTGTTTTATTTGGACTTCCGGAATTTTTGTACCTTTGCGGCACCTTACATGACCGGGCAGAACCACTCTTTGAATAAAAATAGTTGAATTGCAAATAATGAAAAAAGAGCAATTCCTTTGATTAAAAGAGAATCGGAAAATGAATAAATCAAAAATACAAGGTCATGTGGCCATGCTGTTTACTTCCCTGATATTTGGAGTAAACATCCCTCTTTCCAAAAATTTAATGCCCGACTGGATCAGTCCGATTGGTCTTACATATTCGCGTTTTGCATTCGGCGCGGTTATGTTTTGGCTTGTCTCACTATTTTTTAAATCGGAGAAAGTTAGCCGTAAAGATATGGGTACCCTTTTCCTTGGATCACTTTTGGGGGTGGGATTTAACCAGGGCTCTTTCATTGCGGGGTTGCAGCGCACCTCAGTGACAAACGCCTCAATTGTGATTACCGTAACCCCCATCCTGGCAATGATCATCTCGTACTTTATCCTCAAGGAACCGATAACGCTTAAAAAAGCGGGTGGGGTAATGATTGGCTTAATTGGGGTGTTATCAATGATTCTCACTTCGCAATTGGCCGGGCATGGAAGGGAAAGTTCTGTTGTTGGCGACTTGTTATGTGTCGTTAGCAGCCTATCTTATGCTTTTTTTCTTGTTTTAACGCGGGGAATCTCCAAAAGATATAACTCATTGACTATTATGAAGTGGATGTTTCTGTTTTCGGCTATACTCTTCTTCCCTTTGGGAGGGAAAGAGTTGTTCGCAGCGCCACTATTTACACATGGGAGCTCATTGGCCTGGAGTAGTTACCTGTACATGCTTTTTGGTGCAACCTTTCTCACCTATCTTTTAATTCCGGTTGCACAACGCCAAATCCGCCCAACAACTATCGGTATGTACAATTATTTGCAACCGTTAGTAGCCGCCTTTATTGCCATAATGTGGGGCCATGATACCTTTTCATGGACTAAACCACTCTCTGCGATATTAATTTTTACGGGGGTATATTTCGTGACGACAAGTAAGTCAAGGGAAGATCTTGAGAAAGAGCGCAAGAAGCAAATTGAAGACTCTATTATTGCAGAATTGGACCTTTCCCCGGTGAAGGAACGCGTAGGGAAATTCTGAATTTAAGTTTCAAATATTATTAAAATGTGAATTCTTTTCCGGCTGAAGGATTTATAACAAATAACTTCTACATTTGTTTTCCCAATATGTCATTTAGAGGAAGTCCTCATTCATAATAATTTAGTATTCAGCAAACAAATAAAATTATTTTTTTTATGGAAAATTCGAAACGTGCCGATGCTTTAAACTATCACAAAAATGGCAGGCCCGGAAAAATTCAGGTAGTTCCGACAAAACCGTACAGTACGCAGCGCGATTTATCGCTGGCATATTCTCCGGGTGTCGCAATACCGTGTCTCGAAATTGAGAAAAATCCTCAGGATGCATATGAGTATACCGCCAAAGGAAATTTGGTAGCTGTAATTTCGAATGGCACTGCTGTTCTTGGATTAGGTGATATTGGCGCGTTAGCAGGAAAGCCGGTAATGGAGGGTAAAGGACTTTTGTTTAAGATTTTCGCTGACATTGATGTGTTTGATATTGAAGTTGATGAAAAGGATCCTGCCAAATTTATTGAAGTTGTTAAAGCTATTGCCTGCACATTTGGAGGAATTAATCTTGAAGATATCAAGGCGCCGGAATGTTTTGAAATCGAAGAGAAACTTAAGGAGGCGCTCGATATTCCGATTATGCATGATGATCAGCATGGGACAGCTATTATCTCCGGTGCTGCCTTAATCAATGCCCTTGAATTGGTCGGTAAAAAAATTGAAGATGTTCGTATTGTTGTCAATGGGGCCGGAGCTTCAGCCACTGCATGTTCGAATCTTTATATCCGTTTGGGAGCTAAACCTGAGAACCTGGTAATGGTTGATAGTAAAGGGGTTATCTCCGTTCGTCGCACAGACCTTAACAGCAGGAAATTGCCATTTGCAACAAAACTTCCTTGTAACACCCTTCAGGAGGCGATGAAAGATGCCGATGTTTTTCTGGGCCTTTCTGTCGCTGGTATTGTTAACCAGGATATGGTTCGTAGTATGGCTGCGAATCCAATCGTTTTCGCATTGGCAAACCCGAATCCTGAAATTCCATATGATGAGGCAATTGCTTCACGTCCAGACCTTATTTTTGCCACAGGACGGAGCGACCATCCAAATCAGGTAAACAACGTATTGGGTTTTCCTTATATTTTCCGTGGAGCGCTTGATGTAAGATCTACCGGAATAAATGAACAGATGAAAGTCGCTGCAGCTCTTGCTATTGCAGCACTTGCAAAGGAGGCTGTACCCGAAGTGGTTACTTTGGCTTATGACACAACCAGTCTAACTTTTGGCCGTCAGTATATTATTCCCAAACCACTCGACCCCAGATTGCTGATCACTGTCGCCCCGGCAGTAGCCAAAGCAGCTATTGAAAGCGGTATTGCCCGTAAACCAATCACGGATTGGGACGAATATTCAGAGACACTGCGTGCACGTATGGGACTCGGAAATAAATTGATCCATGGATTAACCGAAAAGGCCAAAGAGAATCCAAAACGTGTGGTTTTTGCTGAAGCAAACCATTACAATATGCTAAAGGCTGCTCAGGTTGCCCGTGCAGAAGGAATCTGTATTCCAATTCTTCTGGGTAATGAGGAGCGGATCGAGAAGATCATCAAAGAGAATAATATTGAATTTGATGGTGTTGAGATCATCAACCTTCGTCATGACAGGGAAGAGGCCAGTCGCCAAAAATATGCCAAAATGCTTACAGCCAAGCGTGAGCGCGAAGGTATGACCTACAGCGAAGCCTATGAAAAGATGTTCGACAGGAACTATTTTGGAATGATGATGGTTGAAGCCGGTGATGCTGATGCATTTATCACAGGGGTTTATACCAAGTATGCCGATGCGATTATTCCTGCAATTGAAATTGTTGGAATGCGCGAGGGACTTAAACATATTGCCGGTTTAAACATTGTGAACTCCAAGCTTGGAACATTCTTCTTTGCTGATACACTGGTTAATAACCACCCATCAAAAGAGACATTGATCGACGTGGCCAAATTAACTTATGAGGCAGCAAGGCTCTTTAATGTTAATCCTGTTATGGCGATGCTTTCGTATTCGAATTTCGGAGAACGTCAGGCAGGTAGTCCCGCAATGGTTCATGAAGCAATTGAGTACTTGCACAAACATTATCCTGAAATGCTTATTGATGGTGAGATGCAGGCCAATTTTGCATTGGATAAGGATCTGCGTCATGAGAAATTCCCATTCTCCAAGATTGATGGTATGAATGTTAATACCTTAGTCTTCCCTAACCTTAGCGCCGCGAATATTTCTTACAAACTGATGCTCGAGATGGGTATGAGCGAAACGATAGGACCAATCCAGATGGGATTAAATAAACCGATCCATATCCTCAATGTTGAAAGTTCTGTTCGCGATATTCTGAACATGGTAACCATTGCCGTTATTGATGCTCAGGTTGAAGAACAAAAACTCAGACAGAAGATTGAACTTAGCGATGATATCTAATAACCAATTTTAATGGTTCGTGATTAATAAAAAATCCTGCGAGTTATTTCGCGGGATTTTTTATTGGTTAAAAAACAATTTGTAAAGCCATTTTTAACAAGATACTGGCTAAATTTGGTGAATTTTTATTTCTGTTAATAGAAATTGGGTTTTAATGAGAAATATTTAAAATCGTAAAATTATGTCCCTTTTAAAATTCAATTGGATTGTATTTTGTCTTGCTTTTTTGGGTTTAGCTTCCTCTGCCTTCGCATTACAAACCAAAAAGACATCCGTTTTAGTGATTGGTGGAACAACGGGGGGAACTTCAGCAGGGATTCAATCTGCCCGTTTAAATATCCCAACTATTATTGTCGAAGAGACTCCCTGGCTCGGAGGGATGATAACAGCAGCGGGAGTGAGTGCAACCGACGGTAATCACGAATTATACTCGGGTATTTGGGAAGAATTTAGGGTAAAATTGAGATCCTACTACGGAAGTGCCGCTGCAATGGCGACAGGTTGGGTCAGTTATACACAATTTGAACCGCATGTGGGAGATCAGCTTTTTAAGTCTATGGTGGCTGAAGAAAGTCAACTTTCCGTTATTTACGGATATCACCTGGTTGGCATACTTAAAAAAGGGAAACAGGTTACCGGAGCAGTGTTTGAAAATGTAAATAATGATCGACTTGAGGTTACGGCTCAAGTGGTTATCGATGCAACAGATTTAGGCGACGGCCTTGCAATGGCAGGTGCAGCGTACGATCTGGGTATGGAAGCCCGTTCGATCACGGGAGAAGCGTGTGCCCCGGAATCGTCAAATAAAATAATCCAGGACCTTACCTGGGCCGCTATTCTTAAAGATTATGGGAAAGGGGCAAACAAAACAATACCCAAGCCGGATAATTATAATCCTGAATTCTATAGAGGTTCGTGTACTGCAAAAGAAGATAATATGTTGAACGATTGCCAGAAGATGCTTGATTATGGTCGGCTTCCGAATAATAAGTATATGATCAACTGGCCCAATAAGGGAAATGATATTTACCTTGATGTCGTGGAAATGGATTGGGCTCACCGGCAGGAGGCGCTTAAGGAGGCCAAAGATCGTACCCTTGGTTTCATCTATTTTATACAAACTGAACTCGGATTCAAACAGATCGGACCTGCTGATGATGAGTTCCCGACTGCCGATAAACTTGCGTTTGTCCCTTACCACCGTGAAGGACGTCGTTTGAAAGGAGTAACCCGTCTGACAATAACTGATATCATTAAACGAGATGAGGGAAATCCGCTTTATCACGCTGGAATTTCGGTTGGGGACTATCCAGTAGATCACCATCATGGATGTAATCCAAAGACGCCTGTAATCAATTTCCCGGCAGTTCCATCTTTTAATATTCCATTGGGATCACTTATCCCGGATCAGATTGATGGACTTGTTGTAGCAGACAAGGCAATCTCCGTCTCGAATATCCTTAATGGTGCCACACGTTTGCAACCCTGTGTGATGCTAACAGGGCAGGCTGCCGGGGCGTTGGCTGCACTGAGTGTTAAAAATAAGCAACTGGTTAGAGAAATCAATATTCATAAAATTCAGCAAACCTTGCTGGACGCAAATGCCTACCTGATGCCTTTGATTGATGTCACACCTAAGGACAAGGAATTTCAGTCAATCCAGCGGGTAACTGTTTCGGGAATTCTAAAGGTCAAAGGTGAATCGTTCCAGTGGGCCAACCGCACATGGTTTTATCCCGATTCGACTATCACGGTGAAAGAATTCACTGTGGGGTTAAGGAGTTATGATGATATTGCATTGATAGATAATGATAATTCTGTTTTAACGCTGAAAAAGGTATCCGAATTGTTATCCTCCTTTTTAAGAAAAGATGTCTCGAAGGAGATTCGACAGATTTGGAATAGAAGGATGAATCGCACTATGGATAATAACCTTCGATTGACAAAAAGGGAAATCAGTGTTTTGGCTGATGAATTGATCCGGCCGTTTGAAACTAAAACTGTCGGATTTGATGGGAAGTTCAGGAAATAGGTTTTCGATAAATTTTCGATATGTTTGTATAAGCATTAAATAATTTTAAAAACTCCTATGAGTCTCTCATTCTTGCTTAATAGCACTGAAGATCTTTCGCTTTCGACGCTTAAGGCGATTAAACTTAAAAAGAGTCTGATAAAGTTTTTGGCTTTGAATGGTGTAGCAACGATTGCCGAAATGGGTAAGGAGACCGATTTCAGCATTCCTACGGTTACGAAGGTGATTTCAGAGCTTATCGATGAAGGGATAGTTTTTGAAGATGGGAAAGTTGGAACTTCTGGTGGCAGACGCCCCTCGCAATACGGAATCAATCCCAATGCCTGTTATTACCTCGGGGTGGAGGTAAAGCTGAATTGCATTAATATTGGCATGCAGGATTTTAATAATAATTTTGTAAAACATTCTGAAAATATTGCTTACACCCTGGATAATACAAAGGAATCCCTTTTCTCGTTATGCTCCATTATAAACCAGTTTGTTACTGATTCAGAAGTTCCACGCGAGAAAATAATTGGTGCTTGTATTAACCTAAGTGGACGCATAAATTCGCGGATCGGATTCAGCTACAGTTACTTCTTTTTTGAGGAGAAACCACTTAGTGAAATCATTGAATCACAGATACATATAAAAACATTTCTGGAGAATGACACGCGCACCATGGCTTATGGTGAATATAACTGCGGGGTCGTTGAGCACGAAAAAGATGTGATCTTTGTCAATGTTGGCTGGGGTGTTGGAATTGGTATTATCTGCAATGGTCAGCTTTATTACGGTAAGTCAGGCTACTCCGGAGAGTTTGGTCATAGCCCGGTTTTTGACAATGAAATCATTTGTCATTGCGGGAAGAAGGGGTGCCTTGAGACTGAAGTTTCAGGGATTGCCCTCGTACGTAAGTTTAAGAAGGCGCTGGAGAATGGTTCCAAATCGATCCTTTCCGGGAAAAAAGCGATTGGTGACATTACCGTTGAGGATATCCTGTCAGCAATTATTAAAAATGAAGATACCCTCGCGATCGAGATTATGGAAGAGATCGGAAGTGAATTGGGGCGATTTCTGTCGATGCTGATCAATATTTTCAATCCGGAACTTGTAATTCTGGGTGGAACACTAGCTGAAACCGATATGTATTTACGTCTTCCAATCCGGACTGCAATCCATAAATACTCTCTGAGCCTTGTAAGTCTCGATATGGAATTAAAAATGTCCTCGCTGGGTTCCAAAGCCGGCGTTACTGGCGCTTGCTATATTTTGCGTGACAAACTCTTTTATAGTGCCTAGGTTGCCGCACTACTATATAAGGAACCGTAAATAAGATCATATTCCGCCCAATTTGGGGCTGATTTTATAATCCCTCCTTATTCTCCCGGTCGCACTGGCTTAACACGGGGAAATTCATCAGTCGATCAACTAAAACCCATTGATTGTTTTAATATTTTTTTGGATACTCTGCCTATATTTCAGACTTATAAATCCCGGTTTTTAAATTGTTAATTGCTATTAGTCACTCCTGATGCGGGTTTCCGGAAATCCTGTTTTGCAATATTATTAAGTTTT
>CAIXCY010000213.1 GCA_903918045.1 uncultured Bacteroidia bacterium | reverse complement strand
TCCGTCATTAAACCAAAACACCTTTGATTTTGAGATTTTATAGGGTTTGTCGAACGTGTATGCAATCCACTCCGTCTTATTATTCTCAGGCCACCAATGGAAAAACTGGTAATTTTTGTCATCCGAGCCGGAAGGTAGAATTTGATCCCTGATGGCCTCAATACTGCGGTTGACCACCGAACCCGAGATTTTGCTCAGATTGGCAATTGTCGGAGCAGGCTTAGGTTTTGCCACATCTTTGTGTGTTGCAAACCAAATTGTCATCGGATTGGGTTCCCGGTTAGCCCAGGCATAATAGGGTATTGCCTTAAAATCGACTTCGTTTCCCAGGTCAACAGAGCCATCCGATTTACGGACTGTATGACGCGCTTTCCCATAAATTGACACGACTCCTGTAAGAAAATCAGGTTCAAATTTTTGGGTGAGCACTGCATCATCCCCTAAAACCAGATCCATAATGTTGGCATCCTTAAAATCGCTACCTTCAGCACAATAAACGACCGGTCCTCTTTGCAGGGCAACTTTATCTTTGTTCCCCTCCACTTTAGGATTGCATTCTACGCGATGAATGTCCATTGGAAGGTCAACGGTAATAATATCCCCCTTGGACCAGCTCCGGCTTACATTGACATATCCCTTCTCGAGCGTCATTTCAACCGGCGTACCGTTTACCTTTACCACAGCTTTCTTAACCAATTTATCTTTGAACCAATAGAGTTGATTCCCCGGAGCAGCTTCATTACGGGCCCAACCGGGAATACGAACCTTCACAGAAAAATCGGATTTCGTTTTAGGATTTACCTCAATTTGAGTGATTCCGTCCCAGGGCATATTACCGGTCTGTTTTACCGCAACCTCTTTTCCTTCAATAGTCAGCGTAGTTTCACCGGCAATATAGAGGTTTACGTAGATATTATTTTTTTCAGTGGCGTAGATGTACCCTGGAACGGCAGGGATAAACCGGCAGATATTTGAAGGACAGCATGCACAACCAAACCATTCACTACGTCTTGCACCATTGATCGATTCCAACGGATTGGGATAGAAGAATTTGTTTCCGGTAACAGCAACGCCTGACAGCACATTGTTATAAAGGGAACGCTCAAGCACATCGATGTATTTTGCATCACCCTCCATCAAAAATAGCCGTTGATTCCAGAAGACATTTGCAATGGCCGCGCAGGTCTCGCAATAGGCCGAAAGATTTGGAAGCTCGTATTTTGCACCGAAACCCTCATGCCCCCCTGCGGCACCTACGCCACCTGTAATGTATAATTTAGTATTTACGATATCATCCCAGAGTTTTTTGGAAGCCTCCACGTAACTCTTATCGCCGGTAAGTGCGGCCACATCAGCCATCCCTGAAAACATGTAAAGCGCACGTACAGAGTGTCCAACAGCTTCATCCTGCTCCAATACGGGTTTGTGGCTCTGGTTGTAGGTGGTCCCCTCAAAACCACATTTCCCACGGGCGTCGAGGAAGAATTTGGCTAAATCAAGATATTTTTTATTTCCCGTCACGCGGTACAGCTTCGCTAAACCGATCTCGATCTCCTGATGT
>CAIXCY010000212.1 GCA_903918045.1 uncultured Bacteroidia bacterium | reverse complement strand
TTCAATATTTGAGCGATTATCCTCGATATACAATATTGTACCGTTTTTATGAGTAAGTGCCGATTCAGGTTCTGTCAGGTTAACCGGGTTTGCAACACTTTCATGTTGATTATCACCAGCCGGCAATTCAATCCAGAAGGTACTCCCCTCACCCGGCACAGATTCCACCCCAATTTCTCCGTCCATTGCATCCATGAGTTTTTTAACAACAGTAAGGCCGAGACCAGTTCCTTCGGTCTCAGTCTTTTCAGCGCCAATGCGTTCAAAGGGGGTAAATAGTTTAGGAATATCTTCTGCTGCGATACCGATACCAGTATCAGAAATTGAGATTCGGACCAGAGACTGTTCCAATGGATTTGGTGGCCTTGTTGTAATTTCAATAATTACGAGCCCACCTTCCCTGTCATACTTAATTGAATTACTCAATAAATTCATTAAGACCTGTTTAAGTCGTTGATTATCGGCTATTACGCAGGTGTTATGCAAAGAGGAATCAATAAGTTTTATCGTAATATTTCGGGCTGTTGCCTGTGGCTGAATGGAGTCAATCATTTCGAGAATGACTCCATTCAATTGTATTGGTTCAAGAGCGAGTGAAATCCGGCCAGCCTCAATCCGGGAAATGTCAAGGACCTCATTGATCAGGTCAAGAAGATGTTTCCCGCTATGAATAATGTGGTTGACCCCTTTTCGCTGGCGGAATTCCAGTTCCCCCATTTGGAGTAATTGGGCAAAGCCAAGGATTGAGTTCATCGGTGTCCTTAATTCATGACTCATTCGTGACAGAAATTCGCTTTTAGCGTGATTGGCCGATTCGGCCTCATTTCTTGATTTAATGATCTCCTCTTCTGCTTTTTTACGTTCAGTAATATCGAGTGAAATACCTCCCAGAATTGATTTCTGACCTGAACGGGGAATTACAAATTTTTGGGTTTCGTAGTGATGTAAACTTCCGTCAAGATTTAAGAAACTCTCTTCAATAGATTGATATCCTGATTGAATTGTTTTTTTATCATCGCTGATTATTCGTGAAGCAGTTTCGGCATTAAAAATATCAAACAGTGATTTTCCCAGCCACTCCGAAGCTCCCAGGGCTTTGTTTATGGCATTATTCGAATATATCATTCTCCCCTCAAAATCTTTTATAAAGACAAGGGCAGGAAGGTAATCCATGAACAAAGAGAAACGTTTTTCGCTTTCGAGAAGGGCTTCCTCTGCCTTTTTACGGTCTGTAATATCATTCAGGGAAGTCACTCTGACATTCCTTCCTTTATAATACATCATTTTACCGCTTAGCATACAAGGGAATGTTGTGCCGTCTTTTCTTAAGGCCATAACTTCATACGGTTCCTCAATTCCGGCAAGCATATTATCCATTACTATTTTGCGGTCTTCCGGTACGATCCAATCGGTGCCATACCTACCCAGGGCTTCTTCGGTGGTATAGCCAAACACCTTTTCAGCCATTTTATTTTGCTCAATGCATATCCCTTTTTCAGAGAAGAATATAGAATCAAAGGCGGCTTCACTCAAACCCCGGTGTGTTTCCCTGCTCTGCTCCAGTTCGTCAATAGCCTGTTTGCGTTCGGTGATATCAACCATGACGGCCAGAATACATAATTCCTCCCCAATCTGAATATAATCAGCCGAAAAGAGCCCAACCATAAGTTCGCCTGATTTTGTTCTTATCTCCAATTCGACTTCTCTGACCGGGATATTTTGAGCCAGATTTGAAAAAATAAGTTCCCTTTTTTTCGAATCTGCATAAAGGTTTAGCTCGCCTGAGGTTTTACCAATCAATTCTTCGCGCGAGTACCCCAGTTTTGCTAAAAACGTTTCATTAAAATCGATGAATTGGCCATTCTTAGCTGCAGAAATAGCCATTAACGCGGAGTTAGAATGGAAGGCAGAGGAGAATTTTTGCTCTGAAAGTTCTATTTGAGAAATATCCTTACTGACTCCGAAAATTACCTCCTGTCCATTCCAGAAGCCTGGTTTAACTCTTGTTTCGACTGGAATTTGTCTGCCCGATTTGGTGACAATCGGGACGGGGCAATACTCAGTGATCCCTGCAATCATCTCACCAACAATACGGTTTGTTTCCTCCCGGCGTTCGGGCGGATGAACTGAAAGGATCGATTGGTTAAAGAGCTCTTCCTTTGTAAATTCGAGTCGATTATTCACGGTATTATTTGTATGAATAATATTTCCCTTGGTGTCAAGCACAAAAAGAAAATCGTCAATTGTATTAAAGAAGGTCTCATAATTCTGTCGGGTTTGCTCGAGACGACGTTCGGATCTTTGGTCGTTAATCAGACTGGCTAACATACTACTCCAGACTTTCAGATTATTGATCTCCGCCGCGTTATACATTCTCTTATTCCTAACAGAATCCAATCCGACAAATCCGATCAGGTTGAATTCCGATAAGATGGGAATAATAACCAATGACTGGATACCCTGGGGTTGCAGAATATCCTTTTCGCCTTGCCAGCTTTGCGGTAAGTCATCAACGGAAGGGATGATGATATTTTCATGGCGCCGGATCACCTTCATCCATTCGGGTAAAATGTCGCAAGGGAGTTGCTGAAGATTATCAATTTCGGGACTTATCCCATCGCTACACCATTCATAGGTATTATTTATATGTGTTTGATCGGAATTGAATTCGAATATATAAGATCTGTCGGCTCCAAGGAAATGGCCAATCCGGCTAAGTGCCAGATTCAGCGCGCCATCAATTTCAGACTGGGATATTCCGGTCAATTTTGGAGATAACTGCAGAAGTTCATTTTCGAAATCCATGGCACGTTTTCGTTCTGTGATATCGAGCAGAGTGCCAAAGGTTCCGGTGATCTCATCCTGCTCATTGACACCCGCCCGGGCAAAATACTCAACCCAGCGAAAACCGCCATCCTTTGTCTGATACCTGACTTCGTGACGGCAATAATCTTTTTCCCTGCTAATCAGAGGCTCAAATAATTCAACATTTCGTTGCCTGTCATCCGGATGGACGTAGTTTAAAAACAGTTGCCCAAGTGATTCTTCAATCGTATACCCGGTAACCTCCTCCCACGATTTATTCAAAAACAACCATAATCCGGCGGCATCGGTCTGGAAAATCACCTCATTCACATTTTCTACTACTGTTCGGTAACTTCGTTCGCTTTGCATCAGCGCTTCCTCGATGCGATAACACTCTTCGATCTCCCTGGTTAAATTTAGATTTGCAGTGGCAAGTTCGTTGGTTCGTTTTTCTATTTTTAATTCAAGGTTGGTATTCAGATCACGAATCTCCTGTTCTGCAAGTTTATTTAAAGTAATATCCTGTTTAACGGCAAGATAGTTTGTTATTACTCCCAACTCATCATGAATAGCTGTAATGGAAATATTTTCCCAGAATAACGCTCCGTTCTTCTTTTTGTTAATCCACTCTCCTTGCCAGTTGTTCCCTTCATTAATGGTGTTCCAGAGATTCTCGTAAATTGCCCGATCTGTTTTTCCAGATTTCAGAATGTTTACATTTTTACCAATAATTTCTGCACTGGAATATTGAGTTGTAGATTCGAAGGCAGGATTAACATATTCAATGTTTGCATTGAGGTCTGTAATTACAATTGATACAGGACTTTGTTGAACTGCCAGAGAAAGCTTTTTAATTGCATCATCCTTCGTTTTTCTGTCGGTGATATCCCGAACAAAAGTAAGAACCTTATTCTTACCAAGAGGGGCGAGCCTTGCATCAAAAAAAGAGGGCTTATTATCAACTATAAATGAATATTCGTATGCCACTATTCTCTGACTTTTGATACATTCCGAAATTTTTGAAAGGTGGAGGTCTGCGGTTACATTGTCAAAAATCATCCTCACGTTTGTCCCTTTAAACTGATCCTCCGAAACCAATAAGCGATCAGGATTTGTGGTGTAAAACTCAAGATTATTGCCATCTTCATCGAGCACAAGAATTAAATCGGGCATTGCCTTAATAATTGCAGTCATCCGTTCATTTTGCTGCCTGATATTCTCCTCGTCCCTTTTCTTTGCAGTGATATCAATAATAATTCCAGTTATTCCAGCAAATAACCCATTCTCGAAGTGAGGAAGAATATTTTGATGCACCCACTTGAGCTCTCCATCGGGAAACTCAAGCCGAAATTCAACTACTTTCAATTCATTTTCAATAAACGTGTATTGTTGAAGGAAGTCGATAATTTTGAGGTCATCCGGGTGAACCAGACTAATAAAATATTCGTACAAATTATCATGCTTCTCATCCGGGTCCAATCCAAGCAATCTGTAGTAATTACTTGATCCGGTAAGCTTTCCGGTTTGCAGGTTGTGCTCCCAATTACCCATTTTGGCAAGTTTCTGAGCCTGATTCAAAGCCTCTTCACTATCTACAAGTGCCTTTTTCTTGTATTCTAAGTCACTGATATCGATGATAGTTGCGGAATAAAACTGAGGAATCTTATTGGTGTCATAAATAATTGAAGCACTCATCAGGGTTGGGAATTCTGAGCCGTCTTTTCTTGTATGTGGTACCTCCACAGCCGCGAAGCTCCCATTCTTATTCAGGATTTCGAGTAATTCGACGACTTGAGGAAGTTGTTTCTGACTATGGAAAATCGTTAAGTTCCTGCCTGAAATTTCACCGGGCTCATAACCATGTATAGCAGAACATGCTGCATTCGCATAAAGGATTATCCCTTCAAGCGATGTGATTGCTGTCCCGTATGTTGCCATATCGGCTATTGTGCGGAACTTGAGCATCTCCTCCTCGGCCAGTTTGCGTGCAGTGATATCATTATCTGCTCCACGGTAGCCGATCAGATTATCGTGATCATCGAGAATTGGGATGCTGTTTGATGAGATCCATTTAATTGTACCATCCGGCATCGCAATCTTACTCTCAAAGTTATAAAAATGCTCCTTTCGTTTTATTGCTTCAAGGGCTGTATTTTTAAATTCTTCACGCCCTTCAGGTGGGTGAAGATCATAGAAATACAATTTTCCAACAATTTCTTCGGGGGTATATCCCCAAACTGATTCGGAGAGTGGCCCCACATAGGTATGAAGGCCATCAGGATCAAATTCCCAGATAACTGTCTGACTTTGCTCTACAATTTGGCGAAACCGCTCTTCGCTTTCAAAAAGCGCTTTTTGAGTTTTAATCTGTTCTGTAATATTCTCTTTGACTTCAAGGTAATGAGTTACGAGCCCATTCTTATCCCGAATTGGATTTATTGTGGACGATTCCCAGTAAAGCTCTCCATTTTTCCGTTTATTGTGAAAGACTCCGCGCCACTCTTTTCCCAAAGAGATATTCTCCCACAGCAACTGGTATTCGTGATTAGTAGTCTCTCCCGATTTGAACAGGCGGGGATTTTTACCCATTAACTCTGAGGTGGTATAACCCGTTGTTTCGCTTGTCGTAGGATTGGCATACTCGATATTTCCATGAATATCCGTAATTATAATGCTTACCGGACTTTGTTCAACGACAAGCGAAAGTTTCTGAAGCTGATCTTCGGCTTTTTTTCGTTCATTTTCTGTCTCAATGGCTTCAAAAGCAAAACTTATTTCACCCACAAAATCGTCAAGCAATCGGATCTCCTCAGGAATAAAAAAACTGGGAGTGCCAGAATAAAGTGTAAAAGTGCCCGCAATTTTACCAAATTGTATTAAAGGAAGGGTAATTGAAGAGCGATAACCCCTTTTTATAGCCTCTTCCTTCCAGTCACCAACCTGGTAATCTGTTAAAAAATCGTCAAAGACAAAGTGGAATCCTTCCCGTATCGCAGAGCCAATAGGGCCTCGTTTGGTGGGATCCTCATTCAGGGAGATTGGTTTGAATTTCTCAAGGAAACCTTCATCAAATCCATCTGCAAAAACAGGTTCGATAAGCATTGTCTGTTCATTAACAAGCCCGATCCAGGCCATATCGAATTTTCCGTATTGCACAGCAATCCTGCATACTTCACCAATCAGTTGTTCCTTCACGCGAAAATGAGTAATCGCCTTATTGACATGACTAATTACCTGATTCAGACGACTCAGTTTTTCAACCTTTACCTCTGTGAACTTCCGGACGTTGATATCTTTATGTGTTCCTACAACCCGCAGCGGATTTCCCTGTTCGTTATAGCGAACCACCTTACCTTCGCCTAAAATCCATTTATACGTTTCATCCTTACATAATAAACGGTATTCAGCACTGTATAATTTTGTTTCACCCTGTAAATGACTGTTTAAACGTTTCAACGTACCATCCAGGTCCTCGGGGTGTACAAGTTTTCTCCATGCATCCAAAGTATTCCCCATTTCGGAATCGCTGTATCCAAGCATCTCTTTTAACGGTTCCGAATAAAATGTCTCACCCGTTGTTGTATCCCAATCCCAAACTCCGTCTGTTGTTGCTTCAATTGCAAATCTCCAGCGATCTTCGTTTTCAGACGGAGAGGATTTAACAGACCCGTTAGCGGGCATAAGGTCACTATGAGCACTCTTCAGAATATCAAATTCCCGGGTTAATTTCTGTAGATCCTCAATAAGCTCATTCCGTGATCTATTCTGATAATCCATATAAATTTTCTTAATCGTTCAGGTGTTTAAAAAATAGAAACAGGTGGTTGTACTGTTGTTAAAAAATTTGCCTCAATTTATTGACTTTCAATTCCTGTCAGGAATAAAGTAATCAACCAATTTTAGAAATTCACTAATATCCAAAGGTTTGGTTAAATAATTGCTCGCTCCGCCAATCATTAATTTATCGATTTGTGATTTCATCGCATCCGCACTTATAATTACAACCGGAATTAAGTTTGTCCTTGGATCTGATTTAAGTATCCGGAGCACTTCGCTGCCATGAATGTCTGGCAAGTCAAGATCGAGCAGGATTAAATCGGGAGCGTACTGAATTGCCATTTGCAGTGTCCCCTGGCCAACTGTATTGGTAGCAAGGCGAATATTATTGCGCTTATTGAATAGTATTTGCTCTACAAGTTCGATATTCGAGCTGTTATCTTCAACATAAAGAATTGTTCCGATCTGGCTTTCTTCGAATCTCTCCATATCGGATGAACCTGAAAACCGTTGTATATTTTCTAGCTGGCTGACGCTTTGCGGAAGTTCGATCCAAAAAGTTGTTCCAACTCCGACAATACTATCTACACCAACTTTGCAACCCATTACATCGATAAGCTTTTTGACCAGAGCAAGGCCCAATCCGGTACCTTCTGTAGCGACCTTCCCTGTTCCTACCCGCACAAAGGGTTTGAAAAGTTTAGGAATATCTTCCTTTGTAATTCCGTATCCCGTATCCTCGACAGAGATACGTAATAAGACAATACCCTCTGCATTGGGTGCCATTATTTTCGTTTTCACCCAAATAGTACCACCCTCCCGGTTATATTTGATTGCATTGTTTAGAAGATTCAGCATGATCTGCCTAAAGCTCTGACGGTCAGATCTCACAAAACAATCATAACCTGGCGAATTATCAACTTTAATTTCGATTTGCCGGGCATTTGCAAGTGGTTGAACCATATCGATCATTTCAGCAATTACGGCATTTATTCTCACAGGTTCAAGTGAGAGGGAAAGCATACCTGCTTCAATGCGCGATAAGTCAAGCACTTCATTGATTAAATTAAGCAGGTGTCTGCCACTGTTTAAAATATGCTTAATCCCTTTTTTGTGTGCAGGAACC
>CAIXCY010000211.1 GCA_903918045.1 uncultured Bacteroidia bacterium | reverse complement strand
TATTTCCATGTGGATTGCTACAAATATTGCGCAGCTCTGCTGCTTGCTTTAAATATAATTTGAAAACCCCTCTTTTACTAATCGTTCTGTTTTTATTTTCCTTTCAATTTGGTATTGCCCAGGTCACCAACGGCATTTTAAAATGCAACAACGAAACCTTTAAATTACTGAAGGAAGTCTCCGCCTCCCCTGCTTCAAAAGGAGAGATTCTCTTGTCAATCACCACTCACCAGGATCTGGGATGGGTCGATGAAGTGGAAAAGTGCATCATGTTGCGTGATACCCTCTGGATGACACCCTTTCTGAACCGGTTAAAGAACGAACCCGGATTTAAGATGGATATTGAGCAGACCTCCATCGTTGTTGAGTACCTTAAACGTCACCCCGATCGGAAGGCCGAGATCCAAAAGGGTTTGGATGATGGCCGCATTCTGATCGGCGCAACCTATACGCAGCCTTACGAGGAGTTGTTCAGCGGCGAATCGCTGATCCGGCAGTTGTATCTTGGTAAAAAATGGCTGGCAGATAATTTCAACGGATATACTTCGGATACCTATTATAATTCGGATGTGCCGGGTCGCACGCTTCAGATGTCACAAATCCTGGCTAAGTCGGGTGTGAATAATATGTTTGTGAGCCGACATGAGAAGGGAGTGTTCAATTGGTATAGTCCAGATAGTTCTAAGGTTACAATGTTCTCATCAGGTCATTATATTGAATTTTACAATATTCTTGCAAAAGAGAATGACGCCGCAATAACCGAAATGGCAAAAGAGGTATTGTTCTGGGCTGCTTATTACAATCAAAATTCCCCCAAGGTCATTATCCCGGCCTTACTAAACTATGAATTTGGTTGGGGACAAAAACCGGTGCAAAATTGTGATCCGTTTATAAATCTTTGGAATAGCATTAGCTCAATCGAAAATGAAAACGGCGAACGGGTGAAAATCACTTTACCACCGTTTAAATATGGGAACATGAACAGTTGTCTCAATACCATCCGGGAGAATTCCGATAAAATCAAACCGATCTCTGGTGAACGACCCGATGTATGGCTCTATATTCATGGTCCATCTCACCATTTTGCAATCTCGGCGAGCCGTGAGGCCGACATCCTCCTTCCCGATGCTGAGAAATTTGCTGCCATTAATGGTATGCTCGAAGGTAATTTCAGAAATTATGATGTTGCAAAGTTTAATGAAGCGTGGCAAGCCAAGGTCTATCCCGATCATGGCTGGGGAGGCAAAGGAGGTGAGATCACCGACCGGCTTTTCTTAAGCAAATTTGTCAAGGCGCGTGAGGATGCAACACAATTATTAGGCGAAGCCCTTGAGCGAATTGCCTCCAAGATAGATTATAAGGGGACCGCCGTGCCGTTGGTGGTTTTTAACGGTCTGAACTGGAAACGGAATGATCCGGTTTCATTCCAGTGCACATTTAATAAAGGGGAAGCGGTTGGAGTGAATCTCTTTGATTCGGCAAAGAAACCGGTGAAAAATCAGTTGCATAACTTACAGTATTTTGGCGATCATTCACTGAAATCATGTGAAGTGTCGTTTATTGCTTCCGATATACCATCGGTTGGTTATTCCACCTTCTATGTCGAAGCTTCAAATAAGAGTGATGATCTGAAGACTTCGGCGATGAATCCCGATTTCGAAAACAACTTTTTTTCGATCCGTTTTGGGAATGGAGGGATCGAAAGATTGTTTGATAAATCACTCGGAACAGAGGTGGTTGACGCTTCGAAATTTAAACTGGGCGAAATCTTCACGATGCGCTCCTTTGGAAACGGTGCGGGGGAATTTTCGGAAGTTCAGCAACCTTCGATGGAAGAGTTTGACAAAACCGGAAATTACGCGACTTCCTGGGAGAAAATAGCAGACGGACCAGTTTTTACTTCGTTTAAATTTCGTCAGTCTGTAAAATATGCAATTATCGAAGAGACGATTATCGTCTATCATCAGATTAAGCGGATTGATTTCGAAATTGATCTTAAAAACTGGCAGGGAATTCTCTACCGTGAGTTCAGGGCGGCTTTCCCATTGAATATGAGCTCCCCAAAAATTAGCTATGAGGTTCCGATGGGGGTTGTTGAGATTGGAAAAGATGAATTGAAAGGGGCGGCAGGGAATATCTACCTCACCGATTGTAAGCTCATCCATCCGCGTACCATGTCCGACTGGGTGAATGCCTCCGGCAGTCAGTTTGGGGCAACAATCAGTTCAAGTGTTATAGGGTTCGACTACCTCGATCCTACACCCAATCCTACCCCTAAAACCTTGATCCAACCTATCCTCATGGCTTCGCGAAAGAGCTGCCATTGGGAAGGAAATGACTATATTCAGGTGGGTGATCACCATTTTTCGTTCTCCCTTTTCGTAAATGAGCCGGGTTGGAAAAACGGATTTCACGAAGGTAAACAAGCTCAAAATAGATTATATCCGGTTTTCGATCCGATCAGGGCAAAGGAGAGTCCTCTGAAGGAATCGCAAAGTTTCGTAACAACCTCCGGAGGGTTGTCACTCCTCACCGCAATAAAAAAATGTGAGGATGATAACTCGCTTGTCCTGCGACTTGCTGAGATGGATGGGAAAACACAGAAGATCGATCTGGGTCTGTTCACTCCGGCACTTTCCGTTTCAAAAACGAATCTCATCGAACAGGATAGCAAAAATACCGGTCAAAGTGGCAAGGTCATTCATCTTGAAGTCGGAAAGAATTCAATCGGGACGTTTAAGTTGGATTTTAGGTAACATAAATAATCCAAATATGGAATTTACTTTAGTGTTTTTTCCTGTTAAGTAAAGATACTCTTTTGTTGACCTTTGGTGAAATTTGGCGATTTGGCGACTCCTATGAATCTCTTTTAATAGTTATAAAGACTATTAAAATATGTTTTGGCTCATCTTGAGGAACAAGCCGCATAGCGGAGAACTCTTTGAAGAAAAAAAGACGATAGTTGGCAAAAGCCGTATAACGGCGGCCTACCGGTCTAAAAAATTGAAAAATAGTATCCAATGCCTGTGTTGTAACGATATGAACATAATAAGATTTAATAGGTCGCCACTACGCGGCTACAATTTAACGAGTTGTTTTGCGCAACAAATAGATCTCCGCGCTGCGGCTTGCCTTAATCTGGTGTATAACTTCATTGGAACCTGAATTTTTAATTTACAATCCAAAGTTATCTGTTTTGAGGTTGGAGTCGCACCACTCCCGATCACTTAGTGGCATCTTTTTATTATTGATCTTTTAGTAAATTGCAAATTATAGAGATAAGACAATCAAATTCTTAAAAACTAGTTAAAACCAACTTTAAAATGGAAATTCTTAAAGACGAACTAAAGCGTTACCGTGATTATTTCAGCAAGGAGCTGCATGAAGATATCCTCCCTTACTGGATGAAATACGGAGTAGAAAAAGAGGGACACGGATTTTATGGCGCAGTGGATCTGGATGGAAACCCGGTGTTAACAGCCAATAAAACTAGCGTCCTAAATGCCCGTATCCTGTGGGCTTTTTCAGCTGCTGCGATGCTTGAAGGAAATGAAGCGTACGCGGCAGTTGCAGACAAAGCCTATACGGTTGTCACCGAAGATTTCGAAGACAAGGATTTTGGTGGCTATTATATGGAGCTCTCTTCGGATAATAAAGTTGCAAACGACATTAAACATACTTATGCACAGGCTTTTGTGATCTATTCGCTGTGCAAATATTATGAGTTCAGGCCGCTGGAATCTGTGATGCATAAGATTCAGGAACTTTATAAGCTGCTTGAAGAGAAAACAAAAGATCCGGATAATATCGGTTACAGGGAATCGTTTACGCGCGACTGGAAAATATACGGTGAAAACCGCATGGCAGATAACAATGAGCCCAAGTCGATGAATACTCACCTCCATGTGCTCGAAGCGTGGGCTGCATTGTATAAAGTCTGGAAAGATCCAAAAGTTGAGTTAAGACTGACCGAGCTTATGAACCTGTTCTTGGATAAAATCATCCGTGAAAACGGCCACTTCGGAATCTTTTTCGATGAAGCATTTAATGAGGTCGAAGCTTCTAAGGGAATTGCCTCCTTTGGTCATGATATCGAAGGTTCATGGCTGCTTTGGGAAGCGGCTGAGATACTCGGGAACAAGCAGATTATTGAAAGGATGCGTCTTGTCTCCATAAAAATGGTGGATAAGATTGAAAGGGTGGCCGTTGACAAAGACGGTGGTCTGTTTCTCGAATCAACCCGCTTTGGTAGTCATGTGAAGACGAACAAACACTGGTGGCAGCAGTCGGAAACGCTTGTCGGATTTATGAACGCCTTCGCCCTCACGGGGGATATAAAGTATTGGGAAACCGTTAAATTGTCGTGGCATTTTATCGATACCTACCTGATTGATCACCAAAGGGGTGAATGGTTCACAAAGTTAAACCGGTTGGGTGAGCCATTCCTTGTGGAACCTGTTGATGATCCATCGCCCTATTACCGCAATGACTGGAAGATCGATCCATGGAAATGCCCTTACCATAACAGCCGCTCAATGATGGAGATGATGAAACGCATCGATATAATGCTTAATAAAATAATGCTTAATGGTTAATGTTATATTGGTAAATGAATTGCCTTTGAAAAATATTTTGTAACTTTTACATGTTGTTTTATTTTAATAAACATGATCATGAAAGAGAACATTTTAAAGGGTAAGTCTTATCAATTCGCATTGAGTATCATTAAACTTTGTCAAAATCTGACATCCGGGAAACGCGAGTTTGTTTTGTCAAAGCAGATCCTCAAATCAGGAACTTCAATCGGGGCTAATGTTGAGGAAGCAAATCAGGGTGAGTCTAAAAAAGATTTCATTCATAAACAGCAAAAAATAACCTTAAAAATGGTTAATGCTGAATTTGATATTGCTTAATATGCTTGAATTAATCCATTTTTATTTCTTTTCACAATAGTCGTAACCTATTGTCTTCATTTTATTTATCCATTACTAAATTAACCATTAATGCATTAACCATTAATACAATGAACGGATACGAACGAATAAAATCAGCCTTAAAGGGTGAAAAACCCGACAAAATTCCTGTGATGCTCCACAATTTTATGATGGCAGCCCACGAACACGGTGTGACAATGGAGCAATACCGTAATAGTCCGAAGCTCATTGCTGAATGTTTTATCGCTTCAATTGACAAATACCAGTATGACGGTATTCTGATCGACCTTGACACAGTAACTCTTGCCGGTGCCGTTGGCGTTCCTGTTGATTTTCCTGTGAACGATCCCGCCCGAACCCATCAGGGCAATCTGGAAAATCTCGAGGATCTGATTAACCTCAAACCGGCAAAGGTCGGCGATTACAAGTATATCCAGATCTGGCTTGAATCGGTTCGTCTACTAAAAGAATATTATAAAGACGAGATATACATCCGGGGGAATTGCGACCAGGCTCCCTTTACACTGGCGAGCATGATGAGGGGCGCCCAAAACTGGATGCTCGATTTAATGATCGCCACGGATGATCAACTTGAAGCATTGCTGGCTTATTGCACCGATGCCAGTGCGCAGTTTGTAAAACTCATGACCCAAACCGGTTGCGATATGGTTTCGAATGGTGATAGTCCGGCCGGACCAGAGATGATCTCCCCCGAGATGTACCTCAAATATGCAATGCCCTATGAAAAGAAGATGGTTGAGGTTGCACACCAGGCAGGACTTCCATATACATTACACATTTGCGGTGATACCGGGGTTATCCTCGAACACATGTTACTGACCGGTGCCGATGCGATTGAGCTGGATTACAAAACCGACGTAAATAAAATATTGAATTCCATCAGTAATACGACAACCTTCATAGGGAACATCGACCCCAGTGGCGTATTAGCGCTTGGAACACCCGTATTGGTTCGGCAAAAAACATTGGAGTTATTGACAATTTATCAGGATTCGAATCGTTTTATCCTGAATGCCGGATGCGCTTTGCCACACACAACTCCGTCTGAGAATCTGAAAATGATGATTGACACGGCCAGGAGTTTTAGATAAGTGTATTGTGTTCTTTGTGAGGCTTTGAGCCCTTGTGCCTTTGTGGCCGGTTTTTCGCCACGAAGGCTCTAAGTCACTAAGGGACACTAACTGCTTTTACTACTTAAATTGCCATTCAAAATCTTCATATGATGGCGATTAACAATTGATTTCATTATTTAAAAGGATTCATATGAATTACAAACACTTTCTTTTTCTTATCTCCTGTGCGCTCACCCTGATATTTTGGGATCCCTCACTGGTACGCGCTGAGAGTTCTTCAAAAATAAAACCAAAATCAGAGAAAACATCCCTGAAAATTTTTCCGACCGCCCTGGAGGCTGTCGTTCAGCCCGTCTACCGTCACCGCAAGGATGGTAAACCCGGAAGAGAGCTCCTTGTCAATTTCAGCGGTTCGAAATTTGCCGGTAAAGGGACCCTCGAAGTTGAATGTTTGGGAGAAAAGGAGATTATCCCATTGGATGTAATTGAGGCGATTGATCATTGTTCTGTTCTGCTCCCCCCCGGTGCCGGAGTGAAATCCGATTGCGTGGCCAAAATCACGTTTCGTGCATCGGGTCACGAAATTTCAAATTCCGTTAATGTACCTGCAAAACGGCAATGGTCTGTATATATTTACCCCCATTCTCATGTCGATATCGGTTATACCAATACCCACGCCAACGTTGAACTTATTCACAAACGGAATTTAATCAATGGTATTGAACTGGCAAAGAAAACTGCCGGTTACCCCGAGGGTTCAAAGTACCTCTGGAATCCTGAAGTTTTATGGCCCGTTGAACGTTATCTCAAAACCGCAAGTCCGGCTGAAAAAGAGGCAATTTATGATGCTGTCCGCAAGGGCTATCTTCACCTTGATGCCGGCTATATTCATAGTAATACCAGCACCTCGGCCGATAATGAGTTTTTTGAATACTTCCGCTACGGAAAGGAGCTTGAAAAACTCACCGGCACTAAGATTGAGACGCTCGTTCAGGTTGATATTCCCGGAATGTCGTGGGGTCTTGTCCCGGTAGCTTCAAAACTTGGAATCAAATATTGCTTCGCATTAAACAACGGATCCGACCGTGTTGGCCTCTCGATGGAACTAAGTTTTAAGCCATTCTGGTGGGTTGGACCCGATGGGAAATCTAAAATCCTGTTTCTTCAGCCCGGAAGCTATACACCGGGAGCCAATGCAAAAGGTTTCGATTACTGGCCTTTGATGGCTGGTCAGACCGATCCGTCAAAGCTGCTTCAGATCGTAAAAACCGACCATCCGCGTGATCACTTTATCGATAAATATCTTTCGGATAAATTGCCTGAATTGGAGAAGGCTGATTATTATCCTTACGACATTTTTGCAATGTCATGGGCAATGGCGGATAACACCCCAATTGATGCCGACCTTCCTGATGCCGTAAAAAGCTGGAATGAAGATTATGCCTTCCCTCATCTGATTATCGCCAGCGCCACCGATATCATGCGCACTTTTGAAACGAAATACGGAAACCAATTGCCTGTATTGAAGGGCGATTTTACCGAATACTGGACCGACGGTCTCGGAACGGCTGCAAAGCAAACAGGAATGAATCGGTCTTCAAAGGAGCGGCTGATTCAGGCTGAAACTCTCTGGTCGATGCTTAATCCAGGAAAGGCTGCTCCACGTGCGGACTTTGACGAAGCCTGGCGAGATGTGATCATGGGAACCGAACATACCTGGTGTTATATGGATCCGGGGAAACAACCTATTTCCGGAGATATTCTTAAAATCAAATTCGGCTTTTTCCAGGATGCACAAAACCTTAGTAAATCGTTAGTAAAACAAGCTTTATCAGCAGTCTCCGATTTAGCGAGCTCTAAAATAGGGGTTTTCAACACCCTCTCCTGGCCACGAAATGGATTGGTTTATATTCCTGCTGATCAAAGCAAATCGTTTGCAAACGTTACTGATGAGAAGGGGCAAGTAATTTTATCTCAGCGTTTGTCGTCTGGTGAACTTCTCTTTCTGGCTTCTGATATTCCTGCTTTAGGTTCTAAAACTTATTTTTTAAAGACGGGTAAAGTTATTCGAACGGGTAAGATGGCAGTTGCAAATGTGCTGGATAACGGACTTGTTCGGGTTGTTATTGATCCGCAAACCGGAGATATTACAAGTCTGACTGCCGGCAAGAATGAATTTGTGAATCAAAAGGCCCCCTGTTCGGTAAACAGTTTCAGGTACCTTCAGAGTAACGGGCCATTAGCTGCCAGCGGACCGCAGTATGCCAAAGAAATGGCAGGTTCTCCGATTCTGTTTACGGAGAACTCAGTCAAAGCCTCAGGACCAACAAATGCAAAAGTGGTTATACAGGAAAACGGACCACTGCTGGCTTCCATCCGCGTAGTGTCCGGAGCGGAAGGTTGTAATGGGCTCACCAGGGAAATCACAATAATCGCAGGTCAGTCCCATGTGGAAATCTCCAATATAGTTGATAAACTGGCGGTTGTAAAAAAGGAGGGAATTCATTTCGGATTTGCATTTAACATTTCTGATCCGGTAACAAGGGCAGATATTCCGTGGGGAATTATGGAGGTTGAAAAAGATCAGTTGAAGGAGGGAAACCGAAATTGGATCGCCTTTCAACGGTGGCTCGACATTTCGAATGAGAAGCTTGGAGTTATCTGGTGCTCGCTTGATGCCCCGGTATTTGAATCGGGAAATATGACAGCCAATATAATCGGAGGTGCAACCAACTCCCCCGAATGGATCCGGAAACTGGAACCCAGTGCGACGATCTATTCCTGGGCGTTGAACAACCACTGGCATACGAACTTCCCGTTAAGTCAGGAGGGAAAAATTCAATTCCGGTACCGTATTCTTCCTCATAATACAAAATATAATGCCGCTTCGGCTAATCGCTTTGGACTTGAACAGTCTCAGCCTTTGATTGAAACTCCGCTAAAAGTAGCCTTCGACGCAAAGCCGGTTTTAGAATGCAGTGGGAGCACTTCGGTAAGTATCTCGATTCTGCAAACAAATGTTGACGGAAAGGAGACGCAGATCCGGCTTCGTTCTGTTTCGGATAAAGAGGAAATGGTCCGGCTAATCTGGAAGGATCGGAAACCTAAATCGTTACAAATCAAGGATGCTTCCGATTCGATTGGGAATCCTGAAATTGGAGAAGAGATTGCTGTTCCTGCGATGGGGTTTGTGAATCTTAATGCAGTTTGGTAGGTATTGAGAATAAAAAAAATAGCATTCGTTAATGTGATCGCCTGTGAAGATGTCGAGGTTGTATCAAAAGGGGGAAATTTAACCGCAGAGAATCGCTGAGGAATATCGCAGAGAACCGCAAAGTGCTATATTATTGCATAATACCTCAGCGTCCGTCATCTGACGGATTGCGCCTTCTCTGCGTATCTCCGCGGTTAAATTACAAGGTGGTTTTGCTCTTAATTAGAATGCTGTGATATGTAATTAAACCAATAATAAATTGTATACAAATGAAAACATCCAGCTTTACGCTTCGGCACTTCAGATTTTTCCTGCTCTCAGTAGGCTTATTATTATCCGGAAGTTTAGTTGTCTCAGCACAGAAGTACCTACCGCCCACCTCATCAAAGGGTAGTGGTATCTCATGGTTTAAAGGGGGGACAATTAGTGTGATCCCTTCATCACACCAGGACATTGCCTGGATGGACAGTATCGGAAAGTGCATCGAGTTTCGGGATGTCCGGATGATCACACCCGCACTGGAGAGGCTGAAAAAGAATCCCACTTTTAAGTTCTCTGTTGAGGATGGACTGAGCCTTAGGGAATACCTCCACCGCCATCCCGATGCCCTGGGTGAAATCTTAAAATATACCCGCGAAGGGCGCCTCGAATGGGGTGCATCCTATAAACAGCCGTATGAATCGATGTATTACGGCGAGTCGCTGATCCGGCAGACTTATCTTGGCCGGAAATGGCTTAAAAAGACATTGCCCGGTTGCGATTTCAAAACGTATTGGAACGAAGATGTCCCGGGACGGTCACTCCAGATGGCCCAGATCCTTTCAAAATCGGGTATTCCATTTATGCAGTTTAGCCGTCATCAACCCGGGATCTACAACTGGTTTAGTCCCGATGGAAGTTATATTACCTGTTATACCCCTGGCCAGTATGACGAGGTTGGTATCCCCGTTCGGCAGGCCAATACAAATATCGATTCGTTGACCCATGCTTTCACTGTTATGCTGACAGACTGGAACGATTATTTTAAGAAGAGAAAAATTAAGCCGGAGTTTCCTTTTCTCTATTCTCATGACTTTGCCACACCACCCGATTATGATGCGTTTTTCAGCGACTGGAATTCAAAATCTCCGGCATTGAAAAGACCATTGATCAAATATTCAACTGCGACGGAATGGTTTGAGGCGATGACCAAAGGGAATCCTGTTTTAAATAAGATTACCGGCGAACGGCCCGATGTGTGGCTCTATATTCACGGACCCTCACACCAGCGGGCTTTAAAAGCTTCGCGTGAAGGGTCACGACTGCTCACTGCAGCTGAGAAATTTGCAACATTTGATGCCCTTCAAAATGGAAATTTTGATAATTATCCTCAGTCATCATTCACCACCGCCTGGGAAAATGCAATTTATCCGGATCATGGATGGGGTGGAAAGCATGGCGACCTTACCGATAGAGCCTTCCGTACCTCATTCGAAAAAGCGCGCGATTTAGCCACCGATATTTTGGATACATCAATCAAAAATATTGCTTCCAGAATTCATTTTACAAATACTGCAATTCCGGTTGTGGTGTTTAATGCGTTGTCATGGGAACGGAGCGATGTGGTTAAGTTCACCCTTGATGTGGAGGGGAATGAGCAGAATACCTTCAGACTGGTCGATGAGAAAGGTATTGAAATTCCTTACCAGTTAATTGACGAACACCAGATATCCGGCAAAAAGGACGAGGTGATCACCTTTTTATTTGTAGCTCAAAATGTTCCTTCCGTGGGTTATAAAACCTACTATCTTGAAAAAGGAAAACCGGCATCTTCAATTCTCGGGTTTAAAAACACAAATGCAAATTATGAGAATTCATTTTATAAAGTTGAGTTTGCTGACGGGGGAATTAAATCACTATATGATAAAGAGCTGTCTGTAAGTCTCCTGAAGACCGATAAATTCCTTGGAGGTGAGCTGTTTACCATGCAATCTGTCGGTAACGGCGCCGGTGAGTTTACCGATGTCCAGCAACCTACGATGGAGGGTTTTGAAAAACTCAGCAGTTAT
This sequence comes from uncultured Bacteroidia bacterium, assembly GCA_903918045.1. GTDB lineage: Bacteria > Bacteroidota > Bacteroidia > Bacteroidales > Prolixibacteraceae > JAAFHB01. The sequence continues at coordinate 23,454 of CAIXCY010000211.1, read as the reverse complement.
CACCAGCCATGGACGCTAATTTCCAGTGGTCCCATTCGCGATGTTTACCAGTTTACGAAGGAGATAAACCATGTAACCGTTGAGCAGCAGGTTGTTTTCTATAAAACCATTAAGCGCATCGATGTGCATGTTGAATTGAAAGGGTTTGATGGTGAGCGGTACCGCGAGTTCAGGTTGGCTTTTCCTGTAAACCAGGTTAAATCACAGGTTGCATACGAAGTGCCGATGGGGGTGGTGCGGATTGGTCAGGATGAAATTGCAGGAGCTGCAGGTTTTTCAAAGCAATCCCAAATATATGACACTCCTTGCGCACTTGTCCATCCCCGCGAAGTTCAGGATTGGTTCTCCTCTTCCGACGGAAACAACGGTATTACAATAAGTTCCGATGTTGCTGTGTTCGACTGGATTGACCCAACATCGAACCCATCAGATGATGCAATTTTACAACCGTTGCTGCTGGCCAGTCGCAAAAGTTGTCATGGCGAGGGTAATTATTACCTCCAACCTGGCGATCATACATACAATTTTTCGCTCTTTTCGCACAAAGGTGACTGGAAAAACGGATACCGCCTTGGCACACAATCAAACCAACCGCTGAAAGCGATAACTGTACAATCTGGCGCGGGCCGGAATCCTGAAACAATGAGTTTTATATCGGTTGAGAATACTAATTTAGTCCTGAGTACAATCAAAAAGTGTGATGACGACAACCAGGTGATTGTTCGGTGTTATGATATGGAGGGGAAAGATTCGAAGGCGAAGGTTATACTGAATAAGCCATTTCAAAAGGCAGAAATCACAAATATGATCGAAGAGGAGGGGAGAGTAATTCCGGGAGGGGGGAACACCCTTATTCTGAAAGTTGGACATCATGCCATCGAGACGGTCAAATTACAACTGACTGAGGTTGGCGGTTTTTAACTGCTCTCAATGTTTTTTGGGTTCAAAATTGAAAAAGCAAAAACAAAAGAGGGTGTCCCGATTGAGACACCTTCTTTTATTTCAGTGGTAAGCCTATTTTGCCGGAGCAACCACCTTTTTTGATGTTTTCTTAACTGACTTGTGAGTTGTTTTTTTGACAGTCGTTTTTTTTGCAGGTTTCGCTGCAGCTTCAGTTTTAGCTGGCGCTTTTTTAGAGACTTTCTTAGGTGCATCCTGTGCGCTGACAGAGAATAAACCTAGTGCGAATACAAAACTTAATAATAGTACTAACTTTTTCATAATTACGAATTTTAAATTGTTTATAGGTCAAATGTATTCTGCCAATCATGAAGGAATCATTAGTATTTGACACATAAAGCATTAATTAATAATTATAAAGAAATTTTGGCACCCGCATTTCCATTTCGTTGTTGGCATATTTAGGTATGTCACGTTTTGGCATACCTGCCGAATACTTTTGACGATAAATTAGCGCACAATAATCTTATCCTAATTAAAAAGTCAAAATATGCAGGTATGTATTCATCGCGGAACTAACGAGATTGGAGGAAGTTGTGTTGAAGTTGTCTCCGGCTGTGGAAAAAGAATAATTCTCGATCTTGGACTACCACTTAATGCGGAGAGCAATGACAAGAAGTATTTGCCTGATATTTCGGGGTTAGACGGCAGTGATGATTCGTTGCTTGCAGTGATGATTTCACACCCACACCTTGACCATTTTGGGTTATTGGGCCATATTGCCGGTAATATTCCGGTAATTATGGGAGCCGATGCCCGCAGGATTTTAATTAAAGCAGCCCCCTTTTTACGTGGAGAGTGGAGGGTTCCTGCTATGGGATTGAATTTTAAGTCAGAAAAAACCTTTGATCTCGGACCTTTCCGCATTACCCCCTACCTGATTGATCATTCAGCCTATGACGCCTATTCGATCCTGATCGAAGCCGATGGTAAACGACTATTCTATAGTGGTGATTTCAGGATGCATGGCCGCAAGGCAAAGCTGACCCAGAAACTTATGGCCTCACCTCCTGAAAAGATCGATGTACTACTTTTGGAAGGTTCAACGTTGGGAAGAGTTGGGTATGAGGAGTCGTTTCCGGATGAAGCAGAAATTGAGGATACCCTTGCAGCAGTTTTTGAAGATGCTACAGGCCTTACCCTTGTGCACACCTCCGCTCAGAATATCGATAGGGTTGTCTCGATCTTTAGAGCATGCAAGAAAACCGGGAAAACGCTTGTTATTGATCTCTATACAGCGGTCGTTCTTGAAGCTACCGGCAATAAGAATATACCGCAATCCGACTGGCCTGAGATTGCTCTTTACGTTCCCGAAAAGCAAAGAATTCAAATCAAACAAAATCAATGGTTTGCGCTACTCAAAAAACATTTAAAGAGCCGTATTTATATTGGAAATCTACAATCAATTGCCAATAAAAGCATTCTGCTCTTCAGACCTTTGCATATGCAGGATCTTGAAAATGGGGGTTTACTGGATGATGCGCTCTATATCTTTTCACAATGGGAGGGTTACTGGGAACAGGATTCGAATAGTTATCTTAGGGACTGGCTGAATAAATATACGGTTCCAAAAGTGAGTATTCACACCTCCGGGCACGCAAGCCCTTCCGATCTTAAACGGTTTGCAGTGGCCCTGGCACCTGAAAGGATTGTGCCAATTCATACCTTTAGACCTGAAAAATATCATGATTTATTTGATTCAGTTGAAATGCATTATGATTCAGAATTTTGGAAGGTCTGAGGCCTAAAGTGGAAAATCTGGTTTTAGGTCCGGGCCCCGCGGATTTTATCCGAGCTTCTCCTCATCTGGGTTAACTAAGGTAAAGTGCGAGCCTGACACGGAGTCTGGCCTGCACTGTTTTTTATGCGTTACTCCAGATCCTTGATTCGTGCATCACAAAGAGATTCCCATTTCTTAATCTACAGCGATCCATTTCATATTGGCTTCAAGCTCAAGAACCAGATCTGAAACCTGAAGATCGGTTCTGGTATTCTAGCATCGTGCTACCCAATCTTCCCTGTCAGTTACCAATTCTCTATTTGCAGCTGTTGTTTCATTTTCAGATTGGTTCAAGTATGGTGTAACTAGTTCAAAATATGTTGAATAACAGTAATTATAATTTTGCTTAAACTACACTAATCTGAGGTTTAATTCATAAATTTATTATGGAAATTCAACTTATTAAGGTTATATCCTGCTGAAAATAAATGTGAAGAAGAGATGTGAAATTTAAATTCTGATATTATGAAAAATGGCATTCAGATTATTCTATTGATTTTGTTTCTCACAGTTCCATTGAGTGGTTTTCCACAGAATAAAATTGAGACTTCCAAAGCTCAGATAAAAAGTGGTTCTGGCGGCAGTGGGCACCATAAAGGGGGAGAATCCCGCACTTATTCAGCAAACGAAGGGAATGATTATGCTTCAGGATGTTTAAGCGCAGACGGTATTATTCATATTCTATGGTTGGTTACCTATTATGCTTTGATTGGAGATTATGAATACGAAAAACACCTGCATAGCAATTTGTCAGGTTATCCGTTTTATAATGGGAAATCTGGAAATTATGAAAGTGTCAATGCAAATCCTTCTCCGACCAGGTATTTGAGAATTGATCTGGAAAATAGTTTTCTATATAGCAATGAAAGGTTAAATGGCAATCATGCAAGACTAAGGATTCGTCCTCTGCAATATTTCTTCATCCAGGGTGACTATTTCGGGTTGAAGGAATATGATAAATTGAACACGAACTATGCACGCCTCGATTTGTTCAATTTTAATTTGTGCTACGATCGGATCCGATTTGAGAATTTTGATTTAGGATGGAGTCTGGGTGTAAACTATATAGGAAATGAGGTGAATAAAGCCGGATTTTCGTATGGCCTTAATGCCGGGCTGTTTTTAGCCAAACATTTGAGTTTTTATAGCTCTGCTAAATGGAGCGAAATTAATGAACTTCCTGTGTTTGAGTTTGAAATCCAGTGCAAATATCATATAAGCAGATTCTTCGTTTCTCTCGGATTTGAACATTTATTAATTGGGACCCCCAACTATGATTTTATTTCGTCCGGAGCAGGGATTTATTTATAAGGTGATTGTACACCTGTTGCCGGATTAGCCCCGTTTGTTGACAAAATGGCTACATCTGTCAAATCGATTGAAAAATAGCTATTTGTAGCAGCACCTAATTCACAAAAAATCCTTTTAATTCTGTAAATTAGGATAATTTTCAAGGCCTATTTTTTCGCCGTCTGAAGTGATTACTAATTTGAATTTATATGAGATCAGAAAAAATACATATTGAACTACCTGTCATAATTGGTAGCTCATCAAAAGTTAATGGTGAGCTTGAATTTGCTTCTGAAGTGCTCATTGAAGGTGAAGCCTTTGGGAAAATAACCTCCGAAAAGCTTGTTACAATTGGAGGAAACGGATTTTTCAAAGGAATATTATATGCTAAAGATCTGGAAGTTTTCGGGCGGTTCCATGGTGATATTATCGTAGCTCAGAATGTGGTTTTCCATTCCAATTGTACTATTGAAGGTCGGATTTATACAAAATATATCGATTTAAAAGTGGGAGCCAATGTAAATGCCCGGATTATAATGACTGATAATCCGAAAGAAATTTACGATCTTCAGATTAGGTTTCCGCAAAATGAATCCGTTACCGAAGTGTCAATGAAAAGAGTAAAACGGTATCAGCAACCAACACCTAATCCGGGAAGTTTCTTTGCAAAAGTATTCCAGGAGCTGGACAATGAAATCGTAACAGCCCAAATTAATAGTTCGACTTCAACCGACTTAAATCAGTGATCTTAAATGCAAACAGCTTTGATTTTTACAGATTCATTTCCCATGCCTTAAAGTTATCCAAAACAGCTTCTCCGTCGCGAACAATAAAACCAATCCTACCTGTCGCTCCGGAGGTAAAATAAGTCTGCACCAGCAGATCATTCAGATAGAGCTCAAATGTATCATTCCGAAACAGCAATCTGAACTCGGAGGCTAAGCCTTCCTTAATGCCTGCTACTGCGGCGCAACCAAATCCTATACGGTCCTTACAGTCAAAATGAGCATCTTCTCCCAGACGAATTGTCCCGAGTTCGGTGAGGTGACAGGTATGAAACAGTATAGCCGTGCCCTCTCGAGGTTGTTCTTCCAGAAATAGTCCGATTGCTGGTATTCCTTTGGTGAGGATACCTTGATTTAATGGATCAACTTTCATTCTACCTTCAAATACAAACCCTTTACGGATATCAAACTGTTCGTTCAGTATTACAACTGTTGTCCTGGGATCGGCATATCCGATATAGCTTGGATTTGCACCCGGCTGTCTGCTAAAGCGAACCGAATCTCCATTATACGTTATGTTTTTTTCTTCCGAGCTGTTTTGATGGTCCAATAGCGGGAACAACTGGGTGCATTTGTGAGGTTTAATAGGAATAGGACTACCTTTAATTGCCTCATTTCCTTTCCAGTAACCCATTCTGAGATGTCCCTGTTCATCGACTATAGCCTTCTTCATAGGGGCATGCCACCAGGTCGGTGTTGCGGTATGAATGTCAACGATATAATTGGTTATCAGCATTTCATCGGGCAGCTGACAAAACCGGGCCCAAAGTGCCACCGTTATTAAACCCGAATGCCCATTAAGTCTGAACGCTTCAAAGTCTGGCTGGAAAGGACCCTCAGGGTGGTCCGAAACGAAGGTAAGGGTTGAATAGTTAAAGTCTCCCGGAAGTGCCTGTACCCAGCCGGAGGTAACATAGTATTTCGAGCCAATCATAGCGCATCCACCCGCTTCCGTTATTTTCCAGTTAGGATCGGAGAGCCTGAATTCCTCTTTCCATTGCCATTTCACGCCGTCTTGCGATCGTAGAAGACCACCTGTAGCATAACCGTACCATTGTGTTTGCCCCTCTTTTTCAATTGAAAGCACATTCATGCAGTCCAGCCGCTCACCACCAGGTTTTCTGACGACAAAATCTTCACCAAGAAACTCCCAGTTTAGAAGGTCCTTCGACTGCCAAAAGCGCAGGATATCACCAGGTGAATTACTGCCGTGGTTCATGATGAAACGATTGCCAGCCTTCCACACACTGAGAGACCATACGGCGAATGGTTGTCCTTTAATAACTGTTCCCACATCCTTCCAATGCACACCGTCTGTTGAGGTTGCCAGCCATACTGAGTTGAAGAGCGAATCATTTCCCTTCATCTCTTCCTGACCATACATGGTAAACAAGTAAAAAATCCCTTCGTTCCAAATCACTGAATTGTCTTTTAGGGTACCGTTGGGCGTTTTATAGATAAAGGCACACCGATCATCAACGGCAGGTGGCAGATGATCATTGCCTGTCACAACTGAACCTGAAAGCAGGGTCAGCCCGGTGGCAACTGTTCCTGATCTTTCAATAAATGAACGGCGTGTAAGAGTTTTAGAGACTTTCTTCATTGGGAGGCAAGATAGCTAATTATTCTATTTCTAAACCGACCTGTCAAACCATTAATTTCCAACAAATAACTATTGATAGTGATTAGAAAATAGGTGAACTTTGAAATTTTGATGCAATAATTTAGAACGGGAAAGCTAAATGGGATGGATGAAACCTTATTAAAAAAATAAGAAATTGTTAATTAATATAAAAGACTATCCGGATTTCCTGAAGATTTGTAACTTTTTTTCAACTTTGCATTGATTAGTTCATGAAAAATTAAATTGTTTAGATCAGGTGCCAATGAGATTATTCTTGCTAACTTTCTGTTTCGTATTCATCGTCTCCTCATTCCGGATCAACGGATCACTTTTTGCACAGAAAGTTCAAACGAAAAAGAAGCTGCCGATTATTGAAGCTGTGGCATCAGGTAATCGTGATTTTTATGTAATTTTTTTAACCGGTGATTTTGGCTACATGAATTTCGACAGAGTTATTGTTCACAGACTGAATATTAAGAAAGTGTCCGTGGTAGTATTAAATGCCAAAACCTACTTTTATTCAAAAAAGAGCCCCGCTCAGTTAGGTTACGACCTTGGATCGGTGATAAATCAATACAATAGAAAATGGAATAGGAATAAAGTTATACTTATGGGATACTCTATGGGTGCTGAAGTGCTTCCATTTGCGGTTAATCGACTCGAGGAAAAATACAGACTTCAACTGAAAGATGTAATCTTAATTGGCCCAAGTCAGAAGGCGATATTCAGGTTGAAACCTACTGATTATCTGTTTGAAGAGAAGAAGGGAACTGACATATTTACCGAATTATTAAAAATGAAATCACAAAGGTCGTATATAATTTGCGATGATAATCCATATTCCCTCTGCCGGAAGAATCTGGATGGAGTAAGCGATCATGATTTTTTAGGGGGTGGACATCATTTTGGCCGTGATTACATGCTGCTTTCAGAGCTGATTGACAGAAGATTGAATGTTGAATAAACAAAATAAATTGTAAGATGAAATGTCACATTCTATTATTAATCCTATATTTTCTTAACAAATTCTGATTTTAAATACATTGCGCCAATACCAACAATCTTACATGAAATAGGGTGCCCATCATTACTCTCAACCAGACGAATCCCCTTAACCTTGGTACCGCCTTTAATTCCGGAGGTTGAACCTTTAACTTTCAGATCTTTGATTACCGTGACCGAATCACCATCTTTTAGTGCATTACCATTGGAATCCAAAACCTTACTTTCCAGTGTTACCGCATCGTCAGTATTTGCTGGCTCAGAGGGATCCCATTCCTGAGAACAGTCCGGACAAACCCAAAGATTACCATCCTGATATGTATTTTCAGAACTGCATTTTGGGCATTCGTATTCGTTATTCATTTTTGTATTTTAGTTTATTTTTAATGATTAAGAACTGAGCTTCTAATTAACCCGGATCCCTAATTAGCGGTCAAAAGTAGCAATATTTGTCGATTTATACCAGGAAGATTTCTAACGATCACATAATTAACAGGATAGGACTCTTTATGCTGGATGTCACCGGACTTGTATCTAGTCAGTTTTATATTCAAATTTTTGAACTTAATGTTGACTTCGGTTGTTAAATATGGATAATAAACCTTCTGGGTTTCTCTGCTGCAATGGATTTACGTATGGAGTGTTCAGTGAGATACCCATAATAATTTAACTATGAGAAATATACGTTTAATACTTTTATTGGCTGGTCTTTTTCAAGCTGGTTTCATAAACGCTCAGCAAGTATCACCCGATAAGGGTATATGGGTGAGAGCTGGTTTTACACTCTCAGTTGTACAAAATTCAATTGAAAATCCGCGTTTTATGGCTTTTGATGATCAGGGAACCCTTTATGTCTCCCTCCCTGAAAGCGGTGAGATTAAGTCCCTGAAAGATATTGACAATGATGGGTATTATGAAACTGTAAAAACTTTTGTAACTGGTTATCCTACCGTCCAGGGTATGTATTTCCATGAGGGTTGGCTTTGGTTTACGCAATCAGGCGCTATCTATAGGGCTGTGGACCGCGATCGTGACGGTGTTGCTGATCAAATCGAGACGGTTATTCCAAAAGGGTCACTTCCAGAAGGGGGTGGTCATTGGTGGCGTCCGATACTTATACAAAACAACAGGCTTTTTACAGAGATTGGTTGTTCAGGAAATATTTCCACGGATGAAGGAACCGACCGCCAAAAGATTTGGTCTTACGACCTTAAAGGGGGAGACAAGAAACTTTTTGCTTCCGGTATCCGAAATACGGAGAAACTGGTTCTCAGGCCGGGGAGTGACGAAATTTGGGGAATGGACCATGGCAGTGACATGTTTGGAGGGAACCTTGAAAAGAAATCTTCAACAGGCAAACAGCCGATTACGGACAATAACCCTCCTGATGAGATGAATCGCTATGTACAGGATGGGTTTTATGGACATCCTTTTATTGTTGGCAACCGTGTTCCTCGTTATGAATATATGGACAGGGCTGATATCGTTGAGCTTGCAGCTAAAACTATTGTACCTGAATGGGCTACCGGTGCACACTGGGCCCCTTGTGCGATGACTTTTTATACTGGAAGTCAGTTCCCTTCTGAATGCAATAATGACGCTTTTGTTGCTTTTCACGGATCATGGAACAGAAGCGAAAAAGCCGGCTACTGTTTGAACAGAGTGTTGTTTGAGAATGGACATCCCTATGGAGAACTTAAATATGTTAATTTTCTTTCTCCGGATGGCAAAGTGCTCGGAAGACCAGTCGATGTTGTAGTCGCCCCTGATGGGTCACTGTTGATCTCAGATGATAACGGCAATATGATTTACCGACTATCGTGGAACGGAGGGAAATAGCTGTCTTTATGAAAACTTCCGTAATATCAGTTTTACTTGTTTTATGCACTATTCTCCTGTCGGGAAACACGATTAACTTAGGCGATAATGGATCAGGAATTGTTAAATACCCTCCGGTAAGTACCTTTAAATCCTCGTGTGCGAGGTGTCATGGTCCGCAGGGTGCCTCCTTTGGGGAAGATTTCGGAAAACTTCCCCAAAGGGAACTCGAGCGGTTTATCCGTTTAATGATGAAAGGCCCCGGAGGTCTAAACCCAAACAAGGCTGATATTGATGCAATGATCGCCTATAGTCAGGCATTGGCAAAACATAGACCATTCATATTTATTACATCAGCAGATACTCTAACGAATATCATTAGCTATTCGGGCGAGAGCTTGCCAGGAACAACGCTATCTTTGACCAGCCAAGGGGAAACACTGCAGATTAAAACAGGTAAAGATGGTAAATGGCGAACCGGTCCGGTCGCACCATCCGGGCATTTTATATTTATTGCTGTTGATAAGACCGATACGGTTAGGCTTGAGCCGGGTAAGGCATTGTGGACCAATTAATATTTTAGAAAGGCAAAAGGGATCCAAAATAAGGGAATTGAAATATCTGCCCCCATTTATAAGCGGATAATTCGAAAGTTGATTCGTGCAAGTTTGAGCACCTTTTGGTTGCCCCGGATGTTAAACCCTAAGCGACCCTCTGAAACCCCTTGCGGCATAGTAAGATTCAGCACCATTGTGATACGTGAAGACATGGTCGTAGCGTCGATCACAAAAGATTGCACCCCCACGTTCCCTAATCTTCAAAGGTGTTATCACCCAGCTCGATGTTTTGGTATCGAAAATTCCGAATTTCTGCAATTCCCGATATTGCTCTTCGGTTAAGAGTTCAATACCCATGGCTGCAGCCATATCAATCGCATTATTTTCCGGTTTAAATTCTTTCCTCGATTCCAGCGCAGTGCCGTCATAGCAGATGGTTCTGCGTCCTTTGGGGCTTTCCGCTGAGCAATCATAAAAAATGTATTCACCCATCACCTTATCATAGCCTAGAACGTCCGGTTCACCGCCGGTACTTTCCATTTCATTGAGTGACCACAATTTTTCTTCGCCGGCAGTGGAATTCAGATTAACCTCCACGTTGGCCCATTCCAGACCGATATGGCGGTTCATGTTTTTCTCAAATCGATCCCTTAATGTGCTGATAAGTGTCTCGCGCTGTGCAGATGGCAACTCCTTTCTGTTCTTCATAGGCCTAAAAGTTTAAATTTTACAGCATCGATTGTATATTCCCCCCTAAAGCTTATGGTCTCAGTTATCAGTTTTATCTGCGGTACCTCCCGAGGGAGTAATCGTTTCAAATATACGCTTTCCTATTATTAAATATCCTAACCGCTGGATCAGTTATTTTATTCTTCGCATTAAAGATATTGGGATTTCAAAATCCGAGATCATTAATTTGTTACATATTACTACTATTCTGTTACTTACCAAAGACAAAACGCTTGTAATCTATGGACTACAAGCGTTTTATTTAATTTTTGAAGTACCCGGGGTGGGAATCGAACCCACACGACATTGCTATCACTGGATTTTGAGTCCAGCGCGTCTACCAATTCCGCCACCCGGGCATATTAAATCGTTTCGTAAACGCGCTGCAAAGATAATTGAATATTCTTTGCAGCGAAATATTTTTTCCAATTCTTTAAGGGTTTCTTGTATTTCAACTGTCAACACGTTATCTTGTAGTTTTAATCTTAAACGCTATGGTGCTTGCTGACGAAAGGCAAATCTTTGAAGCTATAAAACGGAACGATAACGGTGCATACGAAAAGATCTTTCGGGCCTATTACCGCCCTATGACTGCCTATGCCTTTCGCTTTTTAGGAAATCTGCCCGAATCGGAAAGTGTCGTTCAGGATGTATTCCTCCGACTGTGGCAGAACCGGATAGAGATCATGATCACTTCATCGCTTATGCACTACCTCTTCAGGTCAGTGAAGAATCACTGCATTAACTTTTTGGAGCATGAACGGATTAAATCACGATACCAGGCCTTTGTGATACAGAATGAAACAGACCGGAATGATTACAGTGAATTCTTCCCGGAACCAGATCTGATGAACAGGATAGAGGCAGCCATTTCTGCCCTTCCCCCAAAAAGACAGGAGATCTTCCGCCTTGCGCGTGAAGAGGGGCTCAAATACCGCGAAATTGCCGAACGTCTTGAACTTTCAGTAAAAACTATAGAGACTCAAATGTCGTTAGCTCTTAAGCAATTAAGGGAATCGCTTAAGGTGTTAAAACATTTGGTGCTTTTTTTCATGCGATCAATTAAGGGTAAAGGGTAAAAAGATTGTCCTAATATATATGAATATGAATAACAAATATGATAATCAGTCTGACAAGCAGATTCAATGGACCGCATTCCTGAATGGGGAGAAAGACCATTCTTTTGTAGGCGACCCATCAGATAACTTGGATAATGAACTTACTTCAGCATGGGAGGCCGCCGGTTTGAATTTCAGCTATACGGCCGCCGATCCTGATAATGGATGGCTGCAAATTCAAAATAAAATTCAGGTGTCTGAGAAAATAGTGAGATTTAAAAAATTTAAAAACCGAGCTTTTCAATATGCCGCTATTTTTTTGATGGTTATCGGCATTGGTTATGCCACTTGGTTAGTTGTTAAATCACCGCCAAAAGTGGGTGAAATTCCTGTTCAGATGGCTCTTGCTGAAACAACAGCAAACCCTTCAAATGTTACAAGAATCGTTTTGCCCGATGGTTCGGTTGTAAAATTAAATGCCAATACAAAAATTGAATATCCGCAACACTTTTATAGGGGAATTCGCATCGTTAAACTTTCTGGAGAGGCATTTTTTGAGGTTGCTAAAGATTCTGTTCACCCCTTTAAAATTGAAACTGCAAATGCAACTGTTGAGGTACTTGGAACCTCATTTAATGTATCTGCATACCCGAATACGAACAAAGTTGAGGTGAATGTAGAGACTGGAAAGGTCAGGCTTACCCCAATTTTAAAAAGTACAAGTGAAGCTAAGGTTCTTTTATTGCCTGCTGGTCAACGTGGATGGATCAAAGTGGTGGAGGGAGAGTCAGGCCAGGATAAGACGCTGGCACCCAATTATGGATCGTGGATGACCAATGTGATAACTTTTCAGCGAACTCCGCTCTCCGAAGTTTGTCAGGTTCTTCAAAATACCTATCATATTAAGCTAAGAATAGAAAATCCGGAGTTGGGACGAGTGCCTTATACCGCCAACTTCTCAGATTTGAATCCTGATTATATTATTAATGTTATTGCTCGTACCCATCATCTTAAGGTTAAAAAGAGTGGCGATGAAATTATATTGACCAGAAGTGTAAATTAGCAGGGTTTTCTCCTCCGGAATTGTTAATTTCGGATAAACTAATAATAAATTCATGCGGCTTTCCACGAGGAATCTTATGCTGCTGTTGTTGATCCTGCTGGGATTTAAATTATCCGGCCAGGAACATTTGCCGGTGCTTGAGCATCGGCTCACTTGCCGGGTCGATTCTTCCTCTGTCGAACAAATTCTCGAGAAGATCGTAAATGAGAATACCCTGTTTTTCTCCTACAATCCTGATATCCTTCCTAAAGGGTTAATCTCACTCAATTTATGCAATATTACTGTAGATGAGTTACTCCGTAAAATCCTTCCGGTTAACGATTATCGTATCGATAAACTCGATAATCAGTTGATTATTACCCGAAAAGAGGCTACTCCGATCAAATTGTCAGGTATTGTTGTTGAAGGTAGGAGGGAGACTCCCATAGTCTACGCATCTGTAGGGATTGAGGGGGAGAGCATTGGTACGATGACAAATATTGACGGGAAATATGATCTTATCATTCCCTGGAGGTTGCGGACAAAGACAGTTTCTATCCGTTGCCTGGGATTTAAACCGCAGGAAATGTCCATTGAAATTTTAAAGCTTAATCCCAAAATCACAATGGAGCCAATATCAATTCATTTACGAGAGATTGAGGTAAAGCCTGTTGATGTGTCTGATGTATTGAAGAAATTCCGGAAAAATATTGAACAGAATTATGAAGGATCAACCCAGATGATGGTGACCTTTTATAGGGAGACCATCAGGCGGGATGATCAGTATGTAGGTATTTGGGAGGCTATCATGGAGGTTTTAAAACATCCTTATGATTCTTCTGTATCGGATAGGGTGAGGTTTTTAAAGGGTCGAAAGAGCAATTTTCAAAAATACTTTAATGATGTAACCCTAAAGATTCAGGGAGGCCCGTGGTACATTACAACGCTGGATATTGTCCGTAACCTGGAGACATTTTTGGATCCCAAATTCGAGAATCTCTATAAGTACAGGTTTGAGCAGCCCGAAATGTTCAATGGCCGTGTGATCTGGGTGATACGTTTTTCGAGGAATGCCGATATTGAATTCCCCTGTTACTATGGTAGAATTTTAATTGATGCAGAAAGTTATGCCCTTGTAAGTGCAGAGTTTGGACTTGATAAAAAGAGTCTTAAGCTTAATGGTGAGACCTTTATTAAAAAAGAACCCTTCGGTTATGTCACCAGACCCGAAGGGGCCGAATATTCCGTTAAATACAGGATGATTAATGGTCGATGGCAGTTTTTCTCAGCTCGTACTGATGTTACTTTTCAGATTCGACAGAAAAAGGGGAGTCTGAAAACAGAATACCGGAGTGTTTCAGATATTTTGGTTACACAACAATATCCCTTCCCATCCCATGTCCGGTTTGGTCCTGAAGGGCTCTTCAGAGCTGATGACATTTTTTCTGATATTAAAGGTTCCTATGATCCTGACTTCTGGGGGAATTATAATGTGATCAAACCCGACGAAGATCTTGGAAAAGCATTGCGGGCGGTTGAAGGAAAGTAATTCGACAATTATAAATTTACACTTACACCTAAAGTATGAATAAGATTAAGGTTTTAGGAAAAAAAATGGGTTTAATGATTGTTCTGGTCTTCTGTACAATTCTGGGAATGGGACAGGAGAACGATTTTACAGCTCGTTTAAAGACTCAGCTTTTGTTGTTTCGGACCCGGAAAGTTGATCAGGTTATTGTTATTCAGACTGACAAGTCCCTTTACCGCCAGGGTGAAACAATCTGGATGAAAGGATATGTAACCGATGCGGTTACACAGGCATTGTCGTTGAACAGCCTTGAATTATCAGTTCAGCTTATTGACAATAAAGGGGGAAATGTGTTGGAAGGTAAATTTATGCTCAAAAATGGCGTTGCTGATTTTAATTTTGCGATTCCTGCGGATCTTCCAAGTGATGTTTATTACCTTGTGGCATATACTCCCGAAATGGAGAATGGAGATTTCCGGAATGTATTTAAAAAGGGGATCAACATCGGAAGACCAGAAATTCTGGATATCGTCCCTCATCTTGAATTTTCAAAACCTTTTTATTTAGCCGACTGTAAAGAGAGTGCATCACTGAGGTTAACCGACATGGCTGGTAAGCCTGTAACTGGAAAGAAATTTGAATACCAGATTTTTTACCAGAATCGGGAGCTATTGTCGGGTAAGGGTAAAACAGGCCCATCCGGATCAGGGGATTTCGTCTTTTTTACCCCTCCTGTACAAAATGGAGCTCCACTTTTGGTTTCATTAACAATTTCTGCAGGAAGAGACCATTTAAATATCATCAGTAAGATTCCTACGGTTTCAGAACGGGTAAATGTATTGTTTTTTCCGGAAGGGGGAAAACGGGTGCCTGGAATTGC
The DNA here is from genome assembly GCA_903918045.1 of uncultured Bacteroidia bacterium. Lineage (GTDB taxonomy): Bacteria > Bacteroidota > Bacteroidia > Bacteroidales > Prolixibacteraceae > JAAFHB01. The sequence goes on along the minus strand of CAIXCY010000211.1, from coordinate 8,401 downwards.
ACAATTAGTTGTTTTTGAGGCGAAAGATCAACTTGGGAATCCGGTTAAATTGAACTCGGAAATAGTTGATGAACAGGGAAAGGTCATCGTTCTGGCAGCAACTACTGCCAATGGGATGGGATCTTTTAGCCTGTTAAACTGCGAATCAGCAAAATTGACCATGAAGATCTTAAGTGACCCTGGCAGAAATCAGGAGTTTCAGTTGCCACCTTTATCACAAGAAGGAATGATCCTTCGGGTGAAGGGCAATGATGGGAAGAACCTGGCGCTACTCATGGGGAGGGCTCCAAAGTCATCACCTTCAAAGTTTAAGATTGTTGCCGTTGCTAATGGCGTGTTGGTTTGGGCGGGCGATTTCGAACTCGAGCAGTCGGGCGTTGTCAATGTCCCTCTTGATAATTTCCGCTCGGGAATTGCTGCCTTTGCTGTATTTAATGAGAAGGGTACACTGGTTGGGCAGCGACTGATAATGACAGGCAAAAGCCAGTCACTGAATGTGGCTTTCTCTTCGAAGAAGAATGCTTTTAAACCTGGTGAAGAGGATGAACTCAATCTGAAAATTACAGACCAGTTTGGACATGCAGTGCGGGCGGAACTAGCCGTTAGCATTGCAGACAAGTATTCTTTTCCCTCTTCAGCTTATGGTGTCGAAAACCTGCTCTATGGTCTAAAGAGAGCAGTTCCGGTTGATGAATCCGAAGATAAATCAACGATGCTTTCACTTGATGATTTTCTTTTGAGTGAAAGCTTAACCGGTTTTGATTGGGACCAGGTTATGTCGGTTGATCCTGCAAAAGGTTCTGCAGGTAAAGTCAATGCCATACGGATCTCAGGCAATGTGTCAGATGATAAAAATCTACCTGTTGCAAATGCCCTTGTAAGTCTGTCTGGACCATCGCTCAAACTGTTCAATACTACGAGTGATCAGCAAGGAGCGTTTTCTGTTAATCTGCCGGTTTCTGTCGATAAACAAAACCTGTCAGCGACTGCAACTGACGGACTCGGGAAAGTGAACTACAGGGTCAAATTAAATAAAAGCTTTAAAGATGAGCTTGTTAATAGTCTGAAAAATATCACAGCCGCCGATTGGGGAATACTTGGTCAAATGTCAGGCGCTAATTATTTTAAAGAGAATGCCGATTTTTTCAAAGCTAAACCTTCCCTGAAAATCAGGGGTTCAGAGAAAAAAATCACTCAGGATTATTGGAAACGTTATGTAAACGGGTCGTCTAATATACTTGAAATTCTGAGTTCAATAAGGCCTTATGAGATGAGTGGTGGAAAGATTATATTTCGTGGGCGGAACTCCTTCATGGCGCAGGACGGTGCACTAATTGTTGTGGACGGTGTAAGGATGGGAACTGAAGCATCCCAACTTTCGGGGATTAATCCACTGGACATTGAGGATATCCGTATATTGCTCGATCCGGTTGAAATGGGGCAATATTCGGGTTTGAATTCCGTAGGAGTGATAGAGATTACAACAAAACGTGGAACCAACATTGAATTGAGTCAAAATGAGATCCTCCGCCAATCGAATGAAAAATCTCCGAAAATTTACTCTCCAGAACCGATTGGAGAGATGAAGTACGATTTAAAAACTACCTTGCAGTGGATGCCGGTTCTTTTTACGAATGATAATGGAGAGGCTACGATCCCTTTTAAAACCGGTAATATTAAGTCAACCTTTGTCGTGGAAATTGCCGGGTTTAGCAACCAGCATCAATGGATTGGAAGGCAGACTGAAATTAAGGTGGAATAGAGGGAGAGATAAAAATTAAAAATTAAAAATTAAAAATTGAAAAATGCCAGGTGAAAATGCATCAATTTTCACCTGGCGTTAACCATTAACCATTTACCATTAACCATTTTCCCCTTCCATATCTCTCTGGCGAAATCGAAATGGCAACAGGCAATCAATGGTGTCAAAAATGGTGATCTGATCTGTTCCATCCAGAATAATACGTAAAGGCTTCCCTGAAAGATCTTCATATTCTGACATTACCTGGCGGCAAGCGCCGCAAGGTTTCGCCTCATCTGAAAGGCCATTGCCAAATGTGCTTACTGCAATTGCAATAATTGGAATATTGGGATATTGCGAAGAAGCATAGAATAAGGCGGTTCTTTCAGCACATAGTCCGGATGGATAAGCGGCATTTTCCTGATTATTGCCAGTGATAATAGACCCATTCTGAAGTAAAACAGCCGCTCCTACGCGAAATCCGGAGTAGGGAGCATATCCGCGTAAGAGCGCTTCTCTCGCTTTTTGAATTAGTTGTCTGTCAGCTTCGGGCATCTCTGCCAGAAACTGATAATTAGTGTATTTTATTTCGAAGGTTTTTTCGTGCATGACAGGTTATTAAACAATGATCAAAGGTAAGATATTTGAATTTATAATATTTAGCGGCAATCATCCCGAATTTTTTAATTTTGAAAGCAAATTGAACAACACAGTTACTTTAAAATATGTTTCGAATTCGGTCTAAAATACTTCTTTTAACAGGTGCCTTTTGTAGCCTTTCATTTGTGGTAAATGGCTTTCCGCCACAAAAAAATACCCGCCAGCAGTATATTGATCAGTTTGCAAAGATTGCGATGCAGGAGATGATGGAGTATCACATACCTGCCAGCATCACAATGGCTCAGGCATGTCTCGAGTCAAGTGATGGTAATTCGACCCTTGCAACAGAGGCGAACAACCATTTTGGGATAAAGTGCAAAAGCAACTGGAATGGGCCTACAATCCGAAAGGACGACGATGCACATGACGAATGTTTCCGTAAATACCGCAATGCCCAGGAGTCATACAGGGATCATTCGGAGTTCTTAACGGGCGGAATGCGTTACCAGTTTCTATTCGATTATAATATCAAGGATTATAAGAAATGGGCCTATGGATTAAAGAGAGCCGGTTATGCAACTGACCCCACTTATCCGGAAAGACTTCTTAAGATTATTGAGGAGTTTCAGCTTTATAAGTTGGATGATCTGGCCAGCAATTCTTCCGGTATAATAGAACCGGAAGTTGGACCTAAATCAATCTTTAGCAAGCACGAAAAGCATGGGCAAAACCTGTTGTCTGATCCCTATATCACCAGGGATGTTAAAAAGAGGAATGGGAAAAATGCTTTTTTCTCGAAGGAGGGGGATACCTACGAGAGGTTAGCTGCTGAATTCTCGATGAAGGAGTCAACGATTTGCTGGTATAATGATGTTGGAAAGGGAGAGTCATTAGAGCCCGGCACTGTGGTATTTCTTCAGCGTAAACGTGGTAGAGCACCTCAGGGAAACACTGTTCATACGATGCGGGTGGGTGAGTCTCTCTGGTCTGTTGCGCAATGGTACGGAATCAGGCTTAATGCCCTTTGCCGGAAAAACAGAATAAAGAGGAATGAAACGCTTGTGCCAGGACAGCAAATCTCATTGAGATACAGAGTGAGCGGGGAATGAGGGAATGAAAAATGAAGGAATTAAGAATGAAAAGTCCTGAAAGAGATAAATTCTTTAATTCTTTCACTCCTTAATTCTTTCATTCTATTCTTCGATTCATTCCGCCCTGTAATTTCCAGCATTTGGAAATCCGCGCAGAAAGGGTGCAATTTCAAGTCGTTTTTTTCCAGCCAGTTGCAAATCAAGAATATGGAGGAATCCGTCCGCACATGCAATTTTAAGGTAGTTTTTATTGTCGCTAAGTATTTCTCCAGGTTTGTATTGATGCTCATGCAATTCCACTGAAGCCTTAAAGACCTTGACTCCGATTTCGGAACCGTTTCCCTCAAAATTAGTCCATGCAGCAGGATAAGGACTTAATCCACGGATGAGGTTATTTATACTTTTTGCTGCTGAATCCCAGTTTATTTTACAAGTTTCTTTGAAGATTTTAGGTGCATGGAGCCGATCAGGATCTATAATAAGTGAACTTTGCGGAAGTGGGTCAACGGTACCACTTGCTAAAGCCTCGATTGTTTTTAGGACAAGAGCTGCTCCAATGACCATCAGTTTATCGTGAAGATCACCAAGAGTATCTTCAGAACCAATCTCAATTTTTTCCTGGAATAAAATATTTCCGGTGTCGATCTCCTGTTTGAGTAGAAAGGTCGACACCCCGGTTTCCTGATCTCCATTTATAATCGCCCAATTGAGGGGTGCTGCCCCACGGTAGCGGGGGAGAAGCGATCCGTGTAAATTAAATGTTCCCATTGGAGGCATTTTCCAAACCACTTCAGGAAGCATTCTGAAGGCTACTACAATTTGCATATCGGGCTGAAGAACTCTTAATTCCTCAAGAAAGCGCTCATCTTTAAGCTTTTCGGGTTGAAGTACCGGCAGTCCGCAGTTTATCGCGAATTTCTTAACATCCGACTGGTGCATAAGTTGTCCTCTACCGGAAGGGCGATCCGGCGCAGTTACAACGCCTACAACATTATAGCCGTTTTCTACCAGCGCTTTCAAACTTATGACTGCAAATTCAGGGGTGCCCATAAAGACAATCCGCAGCTCTTTTCCGTTCATCGGTTAAGGATTTGTGAGGCAAAACAATTAAACTTTTTCTTATATAATTAACGCAATGTGGTATTCCCCTTTGTGGCTTTCGGGAAATAGGGACAATTCTGGCAACCGTTACCACAGCAAAAGCCGCGATTAATCAGAAACCGTTCTGTCATAATCCGATAACCATCCTTTGATAAGATATAATCGATTCCTGCTTTCGGCTGATTTTCATATTCACTACTATATTCAATATTATCAGACATTTGCAAGGGTTTATTGAGATTACAGGGAGTGTCCCATCCGATCGCGCTTCGTTTTCATATAGACCTCGTTATGAGGATTTGATTTTATCACGATTGGGATTGACTCTACGATATTGAGGCCATAGGCTTCCAAACCTACCCTTTTGACCGGATTATTGGTTAAGAGGCGCATTTTGCGGACACCCAGATTGGATAAGATTTGTGCACCCACCCCATAGTCCCGTTCGTCGGGATCAAAACCGAGATGAATATTAGCATCGACTGTATCGATACCCATTTCCTGAAGTTTATAGGCTTTAATTTTATTCATCAGACCGATTCCGCGCCCTTCCTGCTGAATATAGACAATTACCCCTTTCCCCTCCTTTTCGATAAGTCCCATTGCTTTGTGGAGCTGATCGCCACATTCGCATCTCAGGGAGCCGAAAATATCACCGGTAGCGCATGAGGAGTGTACCCGTACAAGAACTGCATCATCTGGTTCCCATCCCCCTTTTATAAGGGCAATATGTTCTACGCCATTTGATTTCTGAAGAAATGGAATCAGTCTGAAATCTCCAAAAGCGGTAGGTAATTTAACTTCCTCCCCTTTTTCGATAAGGCTCTCTCTATTAATTCGATAGGCAATAAGATCTTCTATTGAGACAATTTTAAGTGCGAATTTCTTTGCAATCTCAAAAAGCTCCGGAAGTCTGGCCATTGTACCATCTGGATTCATTATCTCTACAAGAACTGCGGCAGGTTCAAGCCCCGCCAGTATTGCAAGATCAACAGATGCTTCCGTATGACCTGCACGACGAAGAACTCCCCTGCTTCGGGCCCGTAATGGAAAAATATGTCCTGGTCGTCCGAGTTCATTCGGTTTTGTAGCCGGATCTGCAAGTTTACGGATTGTAATTGCGCGGTCGTGCGCTGAGATTCCGGTTGTGACATTGTCTCCAACGGCATCTACAGAAACTGTAAAAGGGGTTTCATGAAGCGAGGTATTTACCCCTACCATCAAATTCAGGTCGAGTGCATCGCAACGTTCCTCTGTCATTGGAACACAGATTAGACCACGACCTTCAGTTGCCATAAAGTTGACCATTTCAGGGGTCATTTTTTCTGCTACTGCGACAAAGTCACCTTCATTTTCACGATCTTCATCATCTACCACGATGATTAATTTGCCATTTCGGAGGTCTTCGACAGCTTCCTCAATGGTATTCAATTTAAAGTCATTCATATTTGAATTATAATGAGCTAATTATCTTTTTTTTCCTCGGGTTTTTTCTTTAATCTGCTGAAGAGTTTTTTGAAGAATTCGCCATAGGAATTAACATTAAATACGACAGAATCGTTGGCTGCCTTATAGGTCAGGAAGATTCCGGCCGGTAAAAAGATGAACGTTGAAAACCAGACTCCTTCCCAGACTGGGATGCTTTCACGTGCAAATTTTTCTCCCGTTGTAGTAATTACCCAGTAAAAAATAAACAGGACCACTGAAATTACAAGGGGCATACCGAGGCCTCCCTTACGGATAATGGCTCCAAGGGGAGCTCCTATAAAAAGAAAGACCAGACATGCGATCGCAAAGGTGTATTTTTTATGCCACTCTATCCCGAAACGGTTTAAATTTCTTTGAGAGGAGATGAGCATCTCTTCTGATTGCTGAATGACCCGGATATTATTTCGTGCATTATTCAGCGCTGTATTAATTATTCCTGATCTGTTGCCAGATGATGCCTTTGCATAAATTTCATCGACATCGATATATTGTACTAATTTTATTGGCTTCGATTTTACTGAATCTTTACGGGCGAGTTTTATTACGTTTGTATTGGCCGGGGAGATATAATTCAGCGTTGTGGAAAAGTCGACCCGTCTTTTATCGAGTTGCCGGCCGATTGAGTCAACAAAATAGACGATCTGCGCATTATTGAGCGCCCGATTTTGGTTTTTAAACACACTTTCATCCTTTCGTTCAAGCTCCATCCCCTGTAAAACCGTAAAGATGGATTGTTTGGTGAATTTATCCGTTCTGGCGGGGTAGGTTGTCTTTCTTCGGTCAGCAGGTTGCATTTCGCTGTGGGTCTGACCAGAAAAGAGATTCAAAATCATATATTTTTTATCCTTTGTAATCTTCATAGTCCCTGAGTCGGCAACTGTAATCGTTGTATTTCCCTTGTCCTCGGTGTGATCGTAAATCATAATATCATAAAGCATATCACCATTGGCCGTTTTTTTGCCCACTTTGATGGAGTAATTATCAATCTCGTTGGAGAAAACACCCTCTTTAACGATGATTTCAGGTCGTAGTTGCCGGATGCTTGACATTAAAGCAATCAACTTTTTGTAGGATACAGGGATTACCTGGTTGTAGAAGTAAAATGAGCCAATACTAAGGAGGATACTTAAAACAATAACAGGTTTCATAATCCTGTACAAGGAAATTCCTGCAGCTTTCATTGCCAGCAATTCGTTGTTTTCGCCAAGATCTCCAAAAGTCATAATCGATGCCAGTAGCATGGCCAAAGGCAAAGCATTGGTCATCAACATGGCCATCGTGTAGACGATGAATTCAAGTATTATGCTGAAATCCAATCCTTTGCCAACAAGCTCGTCAAGGTAAACCCATAAAAACTGCATAAGCAGTACGAAGAGGGAGATGAGCAATGTTACAAAGAAAGGGCCTATAAAACTCTTAATAATATACAGATGTAGTCGCTTCATGCAATAGGTTTCTGAAACGAACGCAAAGTTACACCTTTTTTGGGATTTGGGGGTATTTAAATCTACGAGCCGATCATATGTTTTAATTTAGCGACCTGAGAAATCCAAAGGTTGCTTGTGTCTTCGGCGTCTTCATCATCAATATTGTCTGTAACGATCAGTGCCACATCGCCTGTAAGTTCATCCTGAATAATATCGAATCCAAATTCATACCCGGGTTCCATGTCGAGCCAGCGGAAACTAATTGCGATGTTGGGTATCATGGTCAGTACCTGGGCTTGTTGTTCTGTTGTTCCCCAATAAAAGGTAAATATTTTTCCTTCAATCTTTACATTGTCTGCAAACCATTCGGCCAGGCCGGACGGAGTGCTAATCCTGCTGAACAATACAGCAGGTGAGGTTTTCAGGAAGAATTCTAATCGTATCTCTTTCACTCGGAATAAATTAGTTAATATGGTTTCATTTCTTTCGTTTTCAGCTCTTCCTTTCCAGCAAAAAGGGGATATAAAACGAATTTTGATTTCTTAATTTTGATCAGCACTTATAACCCTATGCTTTTTAGGGAGTTTCAGATCTTCATGAACAGTGTGCAAATTTAAGTTTATTCTGATCGATAGGTGCAAAATAGCGAATTATTTAGAAAATTCAATATTTTGAATAGATACATGAGATAAAATTCAAAAAAAAAATCTTTGGGGTTGTCATAAAGCAGAAAGGTATTATCTTTGCACCCTCAAAGCGTAAAAATTCGGTTTGGATTTGAAATATTGTCCGTCAGCTGACGGATGAGTTGTTTAGATCGTCCCGATAAAAATCGGGAAGGTCGAGGGATCAAAAAGTAAGTTGAAATAATGGCGAGGTAGCTCAGTTGGTTAGAGCGTCCCGATAAAAATCGGGAAGGTCGATCTGCTGATAAACTACAAGTTTTTTGAATA